>VBOD01000109.1 GCA_005877615.1 Nitrospirota bacterium
CGACCAGGAGCTCCACTTCGAGTGGTTTCGGATCGGCGCTGAAGAGGCTTCCGATGCTCTGCGAGTAGGCGTTGGCGAGCGATCGGGCCGTGACGTCCTCCCGGCTGTAGGTATACCCCTTGAGGTCGGCGTGCCGGATACCGGCCTTGCGCAGCATCTCAAACTCGTTGTACTTGCCGGCGCCCGAAAAGGCGATCCGGTCGTACATCTCGGAGATCTTGTGCAGCGACGCGCTGGGGTTGTCCGCCACCAGCAACACCCCGTCGGCAAACTCCATCGCGACGATCGAGCGGCCCTTGGCGATGCCCTTCTTGGCATACTCGGCCTTGTCGGCCATCATCTGTTCGGGCGAAACGTAGTAGGGAAGCGCCACCGTCAGACCCTCTCGCGCCGCTCGTTGATCAGCGCGTTGCACGTCTCGGCGATCTTGGACTCTTCAAGGTCGCGGACGCCTTTCTCGGTAATCACCTTCACCGTGGGGTAGATGCCGCGGACCAGATCCGGGCCTCCCGTGCCGACATCCTCTTCGGCCGCGTTGTACAGCGCCTCCAGCGCGATGCGCAGCGCTTGCGCCTCTTTGAGCCCCCGCCGGTAGAGCTGTTTCATCGTGTCGCGCGCGTCCTTGCCGCCCGATCCCGTCGCGTGGTACTCCGTCTCCTCATAACGGCCGCCGGTCACGTCGTATTTGAAGATCCGCCCTTCGCGCCGCTTGAGATCGTACCCCGCAAACAGCGGGATCACCACCAGCCCCTGGAACGCCATCGGCAGGTTCCCCCGCACCATCTGGGCCAGCTTGTTGGCCTTGCCCTCGCAGGAGAGCATATCGCCTTCCAGCTTTTCATAGTGCTCCAACTCGACCTGAAAGAGGCGGGCGAGCTCCAGGGACGGGCCCGCCGCGCCGGCGATGGCGATGGCTGAATGCTCGTCGGTCTTGAACACCTTGTCGATGCGCCGGCCGGCGACCTGGAACCCTTCGGTGGCCTGGCGGTCGCCCGCCATCAGGACGCCATCCTGATACCGGAACGCCAGCACCGTGGTGCCGTGGGGAACGGCCGGAAGCGCAGAGGTGCCGGGCGCGCCGGAGGTGGCAGGCTGGGAGCCGATCCGTGGGGCCTGATGAAGAGACTCAGGCCCCCGGCCCGCCAGGAAGTCATAGAAACTGGAGCCGTGAGGATCGAGGAAGAACGACACGGCAGTCAGGCCTTCAATTTTTCCAGGAGGACGTCGACGGTCTCGGATTCGTCGAGCAGGCCCTTCGTGAGAGCCTCGGTGCCGCGGAGCGGCTCGAGGAGCGGCACTTTCTTGATGACCGCGTTGCCGGCGTCGAAGAGCACCGACGTCCAGCTCGCGGCGTACACTTCCTGGGGCCATTTCTTGACGCAGGCCGCGCGGAAGTAGGCGCGCGTATCGAACGGGGCGACGGTCTCCGCCTGGCGGACTTCCTCGTCCGAAACGATCCGCTCCACCCGGTTCGCGCGCTCGAGCGCGTAGAAAAGCCCCTTGTCGGGCCGGACATCGTGGTACTGCAGATCCATCATCGCCACGCGCGGGTCGTCCCAACCGCAGCCCTTCCGCTCCAGATAGGACTCGATGAGGGCGCGCTTGGCCACCCAGTCCAGCTCGCGGTCCAGCTCGCGGGGATCGCGCTCAAGCTTGTCGAGGGTCTCTTCCCAGCGGACCAGCACTTCCTTCACCGGCAGCGTCAACTCGTGACTCGCGTAGAAATCCTGGGCCGCCCTGAGGTAGGCGCGCTGCACGGCGATCGCCGTGGCGGTCCTGCCGCCCGCCAGTTTCAGATCTCCCTTGACCGCCAGATCGCGAGAGACCGTTTTGATCGCAAGGACGGGGTCTTCGAGCTCAACCGCCGGGAGCGGCCAGTTGTCCTCGATCATGTCGAGCACGATCGACATCGCGCCGACCTTGAGGAAGGTCGCCACCTCCGTCATGTTGACGTCCCCGGCGATCACGTGGAGCCGCCGGTACTTGGCGGGATCGGCATGCGGCTCATCCCGCGTGTTGATGATCGGCCGCTTGACCATCGTGTTGAGGTCCATGAGCGTCTCGAAGAAGTCGGCCCGCTGGGACAGTTGATACGAGACCGCGGCCGTTTGATTTTCCGCCCCGACCTTCCCCGCGCCCGCGTAGATCTGGCGGGTGACGAGGAACGGGATGAGGGCGCGCGCAATGCGCTCGAACGGGATCGCGCGGGCCACCAGGTAGTTCTCATGATACCCGTAACTGTTGCCCTTGCCGTCCGTGTTGTTCTTGTACACCAGCAGGCTGCCCGGCCCGCGCACCAGCTCCACGGCGCGCACGGCGGCGGCCAGGATGCGCTCCCCGGCCTTTTCGTACAGGACGACGCCCCGCGCCGTCGTGCACTCCGGCGTGGAGTATTCAGGATGCGCGCCGTCCACATAGAGGCGGCCTCCGTTGGCCAGTACCTTGTTGAGCAGACGGTTGTAGTCGGGCCCCGGCCGCTCGCGCTCCCCCTCAACTTCGAAGCCGCGAATGTCGAGCAGCGGGTTCTCGTTCTCGTAGTCCCAAAGGATCTTCGGCGAGGGAAAGGACGGATAGTGGTTGATCAGAAACAGGGAATTGGAAACCGGGTCCACGGACTCGGAATCGCGCGTCGCGATGCCGAACTCCGTCTCGGTGCCGAGCGCTCGCTTGGTTGTCATAGATGGATCACGAACACAACGCGTTAGAGGTAGTGGCCGGTCGTCACGGTTTCGATCCGGCGCGATTCGCTGGACCCGACCGTGATCGTCCGCACGTGGACGATCTTGTCGGCTTTCTTGCCGGCAATCTTCGCCCAGTCGTCTGGATTGGTCGTGTTCGGCAGGTCTTCATGTTCCTTGAACTCGTCCCGGATGGCCCGGATGAGATCCTCGCTCTTGATGCCGCGCTCGCCGGTTGCGAGCAGACGCTTGATCGCGTATTTCTTGGCGCGCGAGACGATCCCTTCGATCAGAGCCCCGCTGGAGAAGTCCTTCATATAGAAGGTCTCTTTGTCGCCATTGGCGTACGTCACTTCGAGGTACTGGTTCTCTTCGCTGAGCGCGTACATGGACTCCACGGTCTGCGTGATCAGCCGCTCGACGAGCTTCACCAGATCGCCACTGTCGCGGTCCATCTCTTCCTTGTGCCAGGGCAGATCCGGCATCAGGTACTTGGAGAAAATGTCCCTGGCCGCGGCCTTGTTCGGGCGATCGATCTTGATCTTCACGTCCAAGCGGCCAGGGCGCAGCACGGCCGGATCGATGAGGTCTTGCCGGTTGCTGGCGCCGATCACAATGACGTTACGTAACCGCTCGACGCCGTCGATCTCCGACAGGAACTGGGGCACGATCGTGGATTCGATGTCCGAGGAGATGCCGCTGCCGCGGGTCCGGAAAAGGGCGTCCATCTCATCGAAGAACACGATCACCGGATAGCCGTCATCCGCCTTCTCCTTCGCCTTTTTGAACACCTCCCGTACCTGGCGTTCCGACTCGCCCACGTACTTGTTGAGGAGCTCGGGCCCCTTGACGTGCAGGAAAAAGCTCCGAATGTCCTTGCCCGTCAAATGACCCAGCTTCTTGGCGATGGAGTTGGCCACGGCCTTCGCGATCAAGGTCTTGCCGCAGCCTGGAGGGCCGTATAGGAGGACACCCTTGGGCGCCCGCAGTTTGTGCTCCTTGAAGAGATCGGCATGGAGGAAGGGCAACTCGACGGCGTCCTGGATCTGCTCGATCTGGTCGTGCAGCCCGCCGATGTCGTTGTAGCTGATGTCCGGGACCTCCTCCAGGACCAGTTCCTCGACCTCAGACTTCGGGAGCTTTTCGAGGAGGTAGCCCGACCGCGCGTCATAGAGCAGATGGTCCCCGACGCTGAGCCGCTGGGAAAGAAGCGGCTCGGCAAGCTCGGCCACGCGCTCCTCATCAGTCCGCAACGTGATGGTCGCGCGCCGCCCGTCGAGATTGTCCTTCAGGCGGACCACCTCGCCCTGCACGTCAAACCCGCAGGCTTCGATGACGTTCAGCGCCTCGTTCAGAATCACCTCCTGGCCCTTGTGCAACGTCTTGACGTTGATGGCCGGATGGAGATTGACTTTTAACTTCCGCCCGGTGACGTAGACGTTGACAGTCTGGTCTTTGTTGACGCTGGTGAAGATGCCGTAGGTGGACGGCGGCGCCGTGAGCTTTTCCACCTCGGCCTGCATCGCTTCGATCTGGGCCTTGGCGTCCTGGAGCGCATCGGTCAACCGCTCGTTTTGCCGGTTTGTCTGCTCCAATTGATGACGCGCTTGATGCAGGCGGCGCACCTCCTCTTCCAGGGAGCGGAGCTGCACGAGGAGTTTTTCTTTTTCTCTCTCCTGTTCGTCCTTCATGGTGCCCTCTGCGCCGTGGTCATCGGAAAGACGTTCGGTCAGCTTCTTGACCGTGTTCCGGATGGAACTCAAGCGACCCGGGGTCTTCTTCATCTCGGCCATGGATGCTGCTCTCCGACAACCGTGCCTGCTCGTTACCGCGCATGTGTGAACTCATTCTAGCATCGACCCCCTGATCGGTCAACCTGACGGGCCGCACGGACCACACCTGATGCTACAGATCGAGCGCGGTCAACAACTCACGAGTGGCGCGCTCGATATCATCGGCCGCCATCACGCTGCCGACGACCGCCACGCCATGCGCGCCCGCTTTCACCACCTCGCGGACGCGAGACGCTGTCACGCCGCCGATGCCGAAGAGCGGAACCTGGCACCGCATCCGCGCACGCTCCAACTCGCCCAACCCGATCGGAGGGCCAAAGGCGCGCTTTGACGGCGTCGTGAAGATCGGACCGAGCACGATGAAATCGGCTCCATCCGTCTCGGCGCGCGCCGCTTCGTCGGCAGAGTGCGCGGATGCCCCGATCAAGCGGTCCGGTCCCAGCAACCGTCGCGCGGCCGCTGGGCGTAGCCCCGCCGCCGGCAGATGGGTCCCGTCGCTCCCGGCGGCGAGGCAGACATCCGCCCGGTCATTGACGAGCATCCTGGCGCCGTAGGACCGCGCCAGGTCGGTCATCTCGCGTGCCAATGCCAGTAACGGACGCGTCGGCAAATCCTTCTCGCGTAACTGGACGGCGCGTACGCCCGCCCGCAACGCGGCGCTCACGACATCCTGAAGGGGACGACCGCAGGTCTGGTGACGGTCGGTGACGAGGTAGAGGGAAAAATCAACCCGTGCCATGCCGCATGCTTACAGCATGCCTTCGATCGGGCTGCTGGCGGTGGCGTAAAGTTTGCGCGGAATCCGTCCGGCCTTGAACGCCATCCGCCCGGCCCACACCGCGTACTTCATGGCCTCGGCCATCAGGATGGGCTCTTTCGCGCCGGCGATGGCAGTATTCATCAGGACCGCGTCGGCTCCGTACTCCATCGCCAGGGCGGCATCCGAGGCCGTGCCGACGCCCGCGTCGACGATGACCGGCACGTTCACGGACTCCATGAGGATTTTCAGGTTGTACGGGTTGCGGATCCCCAGACCAGAGCCGATCGGCGCGGCCAGCGGCATCACGGCCGGGCAGCCAGCGTCCACGAGCCGCTTGGCAACGATCGGATCGTCGTTAGTGTAGGGAAACACGATGAAGCCTTCCTTGACGAGAATCTTCGCCGCCTCGATCAGGCCCGCCGTATCGGGGAACAACGTGCGCTCGTCGCCGATCACCTCCAGCTTCACCATGTCGGACACGCCGGCGGCCCGGGCGAGTCGCGCGTAGCGCAGGGCGTCCTCCACGGTGTAACAGCCCGCCGTGTTGGGCAGGATCTTGTATTTCTTCGGGCTGATGTAGTCGAGGAGGTTCTCGGTCTTCCGATCCGTGATGTTGACCCGGCGCACGGCGACCGTCACCACGTCCGCACCCGACGCCTCGATGGCCTTCTGGGTCTCGACGAAGTCCTTGTATTTGCCCGTGCCTACCCAGAGTCGGGAGTGGAACTCGATACCCGCGATCGTCAACCGATCATCGTTCATGACGTGTGTCCTCCCCGCCGCCGATGAACCCGATGACTTCCACGCGGTCGCCGTCGGACAACGGTGTTCCCGGGAACGTCTGCCGGTCCACGACCTTGAGGTTCAGCTCCACGGCGACCCGTTCGGCGGGAATGCCCAGATCGGCCAGGAGCGCTGCGACCGAGTGCCCATCCGCCACCTCACGAGGCTCTCCATTCAAGGTGATGCGCATGGCAAAAGGATCATACCATACGCCGCGGAAACGGTGTCAACAGCGCAGGCCCCGCGCGCTTGGCCTCCGGCGCGGTATAATCGGCCATGGTCGCCCCGCGCAATCTGGCGATCGCCGCCGAGTTCCACCGCGTCGCCGACGAGCTGGAATCCCGGCACGCCAACCCCTTCAGGGTCCGGGCCTACCGGCAGGCGGCCCGGCTCATTGCACGTCTCTCGGAAGACGCCGGCGAGCTCGCCCGGCGCGGGGAGCTGACCAAGCGCAAAGGGATCGGCAAGGACCTCGCCCAGAAGGTCGTCCTCTACTGCGATGGAGGGCGGATCGAAGCGACGGCCGACCCGCCCGTGGAAGTCCCGGCGGAGCTTGCCTCCTGGCTCCAGCTCCCCGGGTTCAGCCCGTCGCTTGTCCGCCATCTGCATGACCACCTGCATATCCGGACGCTGGACGACCTCGAGGCGCTGGTCCGGTCGAGACTGTTACGCACGCTGCCAGATTTCACGGCGAACGATGAACAAGTGCTGGACGGGATCATGCGGTTGCGCAACGGCGCGCCAGCGCCTTGACAGACCTGGACCCCTCTGTTACCGTCCGGCGGAACAGGAGACTGACCCATGGCTCTCTCCGCATTCATCCTGATCGAAGTAGCAGGCGACCATACCAAGAGCGCCTTCAAAACGATCCAGCGCATCTCCGGTGTGAAGGCCACGTACACGGTTAGCGGGAGCTACGACCTCGTCGTGCAGATCGAGACGGAAAACCTGCAAACGCTGAGCGATCTGCTCCTCTCGAAGATCCGAGCGGTGGACGGCGTCACCAAGACCAACACCTGCATTGTCCTGAACGTCTAGACCCTCCCGCAAATAAAAAGGCCCCCGGTGGCACGTACCACCGGGGGCCTTTCTGTTTTCAGGCAGGGCGGGCTTAGTACATGCCCTCCATCCCGCCCCCGTGCGAATGACCGCCCGCCGGGGCCTTCTTCTCCTCCGGAATCTCGGTCACCATGACCTCGGTCGTGAGCATCAGTCCGGCCACGCTGGCCGCGTTCTGCAAGGCACAGCGGACCACCTTGGTCGGGTCGATGATGCCCGCCTCGAACATGTCCGTGTATTTCTCCGTGGCAGCATCGAAGCCCATCGACTCCTTCTCTTTGCGCACGTGCTCGACCACGACCGACCCTTCCAAGCCGGCGTTCTGCGCGATCTGCCGGATCGGTTCCTCCAGAGCCCGCTTCACGATGTTGACGCCGACTTGCTGATCGTGCGGCAGGTCTTTCGCCTTGTCGAGGGCCGGCACACTGCGCAGCAGGGCCACACCGCCGCCCGCCACGATCCCCTCCTCGACCGCCGCCTTGGTCGCGTGCAGCGCATCCTCGACCCGCGCCTTCTTCTCTTTCATCTCGGTCTCGGTGGACGCCCCCACGTTGATCACCGCCACGCCGCCGACGATCTTCGCCAGCCGCTCCTGCAGCTTCTCGCGGTCGTAATCCGACGTGGTCTCCTCGACCTGCGACTTGATCTGCTTGACCCGGGCCTGGATCTTCTTCTGATCGCCATGCCCTTCGACGATGGTCGTGTTGTCCTTGTCGATCGTCACGCGCTTCGCCCGACCCAGATCCGTGAGCTTGACGTTCTCGAGCTTGAGCCCAAGGTCCTCCGAGATCACCTGCCCGCCAGTCAGGACCGCGATGTCCTCCAGCATCGCCTTGCGACGGTCGCCGAAGCCAGGCGCCTTCACGGCCGCCACGTTCAGCGTCCCGCGCAGCTTGTTGACAACCAGGGTCGCCAGCGCCTCGCCCTCCACGTCCTCGGCGATGATGACCAACGGCCTCCCCATCTTGGCCACCTGCTCCAGGATCGGGAGCAGGTCCTTCATGCTGCTGACCTTCTTCTCATGGATCAGGATGAAGACGTCCTCGAGCGAGGCTTCCATCCGCTCGGCATCCGTGATGAAGTACGGGGAGATGTACCCGCGGTCGAACTGCATGCCTTCCACGACATCGAGCGAAGTGGTCATGGACTTGGCTTCCTCGACCGTGATCACACCGTCCTTGCCAACCTTCTCCATCGCCTCGGCGATGAGATCCCCGATGGTGGCATCGTTGTTGGCCGAGATAGTGCCGATCTGCGAGATTTCTTTCTTGGTCTTGCAGGGCTTGCTGAGCTTCTTCAGCTCCTCCACTACGATGTCGACGGCCTTGTCGATCCCGCGCTTGATGTCCATCGGGTTCGCGCCGGCTGTGATGTTCTTGACGCCCTCGCGGTAAATCGCCTGTGCCAGCACGGTCGCCGTGGTGGTCCCGTCGCCTGCCACATCGCTCGTCTTGGACGCGACCTCCCGGACGAGCTGGGCTCCCATGTTCTCGTAGGGGTCCTTGAGTTCGATCTCCTTCGCGACCGTCACGCCGTCCTTGGTGATGAGCGGCGCGCCGAACTTCTTGTCGAGAATCGCGTTCCGTCCTTTCGGTCCCAGCGTCGCCTTGACGGCGTCCGCCAACTGATTCACGCCTCGCAGAATCGAGGCCCGTGCGTTCTCACTGTACGAAATTTGCTTCGCTGCCATTTCCTTCCTCCTTCATGCCTCTTCAGAGCCCGTTGCGTGCGCGTAGGTTTTATTGTTCGAAAATGCCCAGGATGTCCTCTTCCTTGATGATCAAGTAATCCGTGCCGTCCACGTTGATCTTGCTGCCGGAATACTTGTCGAAGAGGACGATATCCCCGACCTTCACGGATTTGACGTCGGCCCCGACGGCTTCGATCCTGCCGCGCTGAGGCTTCTCCTTGGCGGCATCCGGGATGTAGATTCCGCCAGCCGTGCGTTCCAGTTCCTCGGTGTAGCTGACGAAACACCGATCCTTGAGAGGTTTAAATCCCGCCGCTACCTTTTTCTTTTCCTTCGTCTCCACGGCCATAACGCTCTTCCCTCCTTAGTTAGTCTCCAAGTCACATGCTTCGGTTAGTAGGAACCCGCCGCCCTTCTGGCTGGGCATACCCTCGGCGCAAGGTGCCTTCTAATGTAAAGCCGCTTTGTGACCAATCAACCCCTGCCGGCCGAATTCCGCGTGATATCTTTTCACATCGGGCGCTCGACTCGGTCGTCCCGCTTAACCGGTCGTAAGTCCTTGAAAATTATCCAAGACTTCAACAATTCCACGGCCTTCTGCAGTTGCGGGTCCTCCTCGTCCTTCTCCTTGCCCTCCTTGTCCTTCGCCGCTTCACGGTCCTTCTTGCCCTCTTTGGGCTCTGGCTTGGGGACCGCCGGATTCTCCTGCAGAGGCGAGGGCTGGGGCAAGGTCCCCGGATCGCGGAGCGTCTTGTCGAGGTCCCGCTCGCGGATGGGCGGAGTCGCCGTCTGCTTCCCCTTCACGACGATGTCCGGGTTGATGCCGACCCCGTGGATACTGCGCCCCTTGGGCGTGTAGTACTTGGCCGTCGTCAGGCGGAGGCCCGACCCGTCTCCGAGCGGCAGGATGGTCTGGACAGACCCCTTGCCGAACGTCTGCACCCCTACCACAACCGCACGGCCCCAGTCCTGAAGGGCCCCGGCGACGATCTCGGACGCGCTGGCGCTCCCTTCATTCGCCAGGACGATGATGGGGTAGTCGTCCGGTTGCTCCTTGTTGTGGGAGACGTAATCGTCCTTCCGTCCCTCGCGGGTCTTGATGTACACGATCAGCCGATTCTGGCCGACGAACTGCTCGGACACTTCCACAGCAGAGGTCAGCAGGCCACCCGGGTTGTTCCGGAGGTCGAGGATCAACGACTGCATTTTCTGCTCGCGCAGCTTGCGGAGGGCTGCGCTCACATCCTTGGCAGTCTGGTCCTGGAACTGCGTCACCCGGATGTAGCCGATACTGCCGTCGAGCATCTTGGACCGCACGCTCTCGATCTTGATGATCTCCCGGGTCAGCACGAAGACCATCGGCTCCGCCGCCCCCTCGCGCTGGATCGTGAGCGTGACCTTGGTCCCTTTCGGCCCGCGCATCTTCTGGACGGCGTCAACGAGGGTCATATCCTTGGTCGGCTCCTCATTCACCTTGAGAATGAAGTCGCCCGCTTTGACGCCGGCCCGCTCAGCCGGCGTGCCGTCGATCGGTGCGATGACTGTCAGGCGATTGTCTTTGATGCCGATCTGGATGCCGACCCCTCCGAACTCGCCTTTGGTCTCGACCTGCACCTCTTTGTAGACGTCAGGCGGCATGAAGGCGGAGTGGGGGTCCAACGTCGCGAGCATGCCCCGGATCGCGCCGTAGACCAGATCCTTGGTCTTGACCTCTTCCACATAGTGCTTCTGGACGTGGGCCAGCACCTCGGTGAAGGTCTTCAGCTCTTCGTAGGTCTCGGTCGCCAGGACGGCGCGATCCCAGCCTTTTCCGATGAGAACCCCCAGGAGCAGGGTCACGAGAAACAGCGCTACCCAGCCCATCTTCATTTTGTTCGACTGTCGTATCCCATCCATGACCGTGCTCCTTTTCCTGCCACCGGATCCTATCGCCGCCGGGCCAGCCAAGCCAGCGGATCCAAGGCTTGACCGCGTTGCCGCAACTCAAAATACAGGGTATTCTCCCCGGTCAGCCCTGTATCCCCGATCTCCCCGATCGGCTGGTTGGACCGGACGGTTTCTCCCACGTTCACCAGCAGCTTGGAGGCATGGGCGTACAGGGAGAAAAACCCTTCCCCATGGTCCACAATCGTGAGGAGTCCATAGCCCCGCATCCAATCCGCAAAGGCCACCACCCCGTCGGCGACCGACCGGATGACGCTGCCTTGCGCGGCCCGGATCTCAATCCCCTTCCGTTGCACATACGTGTTGAACTTCGGGTGCTTCTGCCGCCCGAACAACGCCACCACATCTCCGTCGCTGGGCCAGTTGAGCCGGCCCTTGAAGCGTCCCAGTCCTGCGCCGGCCGGCTGGGCGCGAACCGAGGCGGCCGCTCGGCGGCGCGCCTCGAATCCCCGGAGGAGGCCCTCGATGCGCTGCGCGGACTTCTCCAACTCACCGACGGCCCGTTCATAGACGACCTTCTCGCTCCGTACCCGGCCCAGGAGCCGGTCTTTCTTGGCTCGCTCTTCTCGAAGGGCCGCCAGCGTGGTGGTGATCTCCCGCTGGTATCCCCGGAGTTCCCCCCGGACCTGCAACAGATGCACCTCCGTCGTCTCGAGCCGCGCGTGATCGACCCGATGGCCCTCGAGCAACTGGTACTCCCGTCGCGAGATCCAGCGTAACGACGCTGACCGGGCCAACAAGTCATTGTACCCGCTCGACGCTAGCAAAAGCTTCAACTGCCCGTTCGGCCCTTCCTTGTACATCACCCGCAACCGGCTGCGGATCGAATCCTCCCGCTGGGCAATCCGCTCCCGGAGACGCTGGAGAGAGGCGTTTGCGTCCGCGATTTCACGGTCCTTCGCTCTGAGGTTGGCGTTCACGGCAACCAAGTCCTCGCGGCGAAGCTTGACCCGGTGGTCCGCCTCCTCGATTTGCTGCAGCACCGAGGCTTCTTTGCGCTGGGCCTCCTCCGTTTTCCGTTTCTTGTCCTTGATTTCCCCCTTCAGTTTCTCCAGCGACTGGCGCTCCTTCTTGATCTTCTCGGAGAGCGGCTCCTTGCGTTCGGACGGCGCAGCCAGCACGGACGCGCTTACCGCCAGCACAGCCAGCATCACCAGCGTCACACCACGCATCAACTCCTCGCCCCGCGCAGCTGGAACAAGGAGACCACACTCCCCAGGCACCCCAGCATGATCCCCAGCAGCAGGAACGCGACCGTCACGCGGTCCGGCAAGAACACCAGCCCGCGTCCGATGCCCCAGAAGGTCCCCCTGAGGGCCAGCTTGGCCTCCGCCAGCCCGAACAGGGTCCGCAAGAGGAAGAGCGAGCAGAGCGCGCCCACGCCCCCCAACAGCGCCCCTTCGAGCACAAATGGGGTCTTGATGAAGGCCGTCGTGGCGCCGATCAGCTTCATGATCTCGATCTCATCCCGCCGCGCATGCAGCGTCAACCGGATCGTATTGGCCAGGATCGTCACCATGGACGCGGCCAACACGGTGCCGATGCCCAGCCCCAGGACTTCCAAATACCGCAGCGCCACGGCGAGGTTCTCGATCCAGTCCTGACTATAGAGCACCTCTTCGGTCTCAGACAGCGCGTTCAGTTTCTGGACCAGCGCGCGGACCTGCTCCGACGAACGATAGGCCGGACTGACCTTGATGACGAGGGACGCCGGGAAGGGATTGTCCCCCAGCCCGCTGAGCAGCCGCTCTTCCGAGGGGAACTGCGCCCGGAACGTGGCCAGCGCCTGCTCCCGCGAAACGTACTCGATCCCCGCGACGGCCGAATCCTGCCCGATCTCTGCGCGCACGCGCGACACGGCCTGCGGCGACACCACGTCCCGGAGGTAGACGATGACTTTGATCTCCTCACGCAAGGAGCCCAGGGCCTCCTGCACGTTCAGGTAGACGAGCAGGAACACCCCCATCGCCAGCATGGTGAACGTCGTGGTAGCCAACGCCACGAACGTGGTGGTCCGGTTGGACTTGATGTTGTCCACCGCCTCGTGGAGTAGATAGCGCAACCGCGTCATGCCTCGGGATACCCATCCTCCGCCACGCGCCCCTGTTCCAGCCGCATGACGCGGCGGCGCCACCGCCGCAGCAGATCCCGGTTGTGCGTGGCGAGGACCACGGTGGTGCCGCGCGCGTTGACGGACTTCATGAGCTCCAGGATCTCTCCCGACAGGTCCGCGTCCAGGTTGCCCGTGGGCTCATCCGCCAGGAGGATCTGCGGATCATTGACGATCGCGCGCGCCAGGCACACCCGTTGCTGCTCCCCGACGGAGAGTGTCATCGGCATGGCGTCTAGCTTGTGCCCCAGCCCAACCCCGCCGAGCGTCTCGGCCACCTTCACCCGCAGCACTCCTTCCGGCACGCCGCTGACCTTCAAGGCCAGCGCGACGTTCTCGAAGACCGTTTTCTTCAGCAGGAGCCGGAAATCCTGAAACACGAACCCGATCATCCGATGCAGGTAGGGGATTTCGGACTCTCTGATGTGCAACAGGTTCCGGTTGTTCACCAAGATCTGCCCTTTATCAGGGGCGTCCGCACGGAAGATCAATCGGAGGAGCGTCGTCTTGCCGGCTCCGCTGGGTCCGGTGAGAAAGACAAACTCCCCCTTGCCGATCTTGAAACTGACGTCTTGGAGGGCCGGCCACCCGCTATAGGCCTTGGAGACATGATAGAACTCGATCATGCGGACGTGCGGGTCTCCGGCATCTCGAATGCGCCTGGCAGCAGCTCGATCCGCTGGGTCTTGGGATCAGCGCCCCAGATCAGCACGACGTCGAACCGGCACGTCCGGTCACCGACCCGCCGCCACGCCAGATACTGCTGGGCGAGCCGAGCGATCCGGGCCTGCTTGGCACGGGTGATGGCAGCCGCAGGCCCGCCGAACCGGTCGTCGAGCCGGACTTTCACTTCGACGAACACCAGGATCCGGCCATCTTCCGCAATGAGGTCGATTTCCCCGCGCCGCGTCCGGTAGTTGCGTTCCAGGATCCGGTAACCGCGGGCTTCCAGAAACCGGGACGCCACGCGCTCGCCTTCTGCCCCCAGCACGCTACGCCCGGTCATGGCCACCCGCTCCTTCCACGACCGGCCGAAAACTGCGCCGGTGCAACTTACAGGGCCCGTAGCGCGCCAACTGCCGCAGGTGTTCGGCAGTCCCGTATCCCTTGTGTGTGAGAAACCCGTACTGGGGGTAGCAGACGTGGGCCCTCGCCATGAGCCGATCCCGGAGAACCTTCGCGACGACGGACGCCGCGGCGATGGAGAGGCTCAACCGGTCGCCCTTGATGACCGCACGCTGCTCGATGGGAAACGACGGGAGGATGATCGCATCGAGGAGGAGATAATCCGGTGGAGGCGTGAGGTGCTGCACCGCCTGGGCCATCGCAAGTCGCGTCGCTTCAAGGATGTTCACCGCGTCGATGACCTCGGCCTCCACAACCCCCACACCGATATCGAGAGCTCCCGCAAGGAGCTGCCCGTAGAGATGCTCGCGCTGGGCCTCGCTTAGGAGCTTCGAATCTCGCAAGCCAGCCAGGCGGTATCGGCGGGGCAAGATGACTGCCGCCGCAACGACCGGACCGGCCAAGGGGCCTCGTCCCGCCTCATCTACCCCGGCGACGCGCCGAAACCCGCGCGCCCACGCCTCGCATTCAAAGAGGTCGTTGGGGTCCAGCGACACGCGACTCCGTCGGCCTCAGACGCCGGCCTTGACGGTCGCCGGCTCTGCGGCGACGGCCGGAGCCTCCGGCTTGGGCTTGCCCTCCGTCAGGTATTCCCGCTCTGCCACCCTGGCCGTCTTGCCCTTCTTCCCACGGAGGTAGTACAACTTGGCCCGCCGGACACGCCCCTGCCGCACAACGTCGATGCGTTCCATCACCGGCGAGTGAAGGGGAAAGATCCGCTCGACGCCGACGCCGTAGGATAGTTTCCGGACCGTGAAGGTCTCCGCGTTCTGTCCGCCCTTGCGACTGATGACTACGCCTTCAAACACCTGCACGCGTTCCTTCTCGCCCTCCATGACTCGCACGTGAACCCGGACCGTGTCCCCGATCTCAAAGGCCGGCACATTTTTCTTGACCAACGTCGCATTCAACCGCTGCAGCCGATTCATGACCGTCTCTCCTCTCTCTTTCCTGCTCGCCCGTCAGGCGTCGCCTCCGCGCGAGAACTGGTTCAACACTTGCCGATCTTCCGGCGTCAACGCCGCCCGTTCCAACAAGTCAGGCCGCTTGGCATAGGTGTTCAACAGGGACTGGGCCCGCCGCCACGCCTGGATGGCCCGATGGTCCCCGGAACGAAGGACTTCCGGCACCTCCATCCCCCGGAAGACGGGCGGGCGGGTATAGTGGGGGTAATCCAGCAGCGAATCGCCGAATGAGTCGGCCTCCGCGGACTGCTGGTCTCCCAGCACACCCGGGATCAGACGCGCCGCCGCGTCCACAACGATCAACGCCGCCAGTTCGCCCCCGGTCAGGACGTAATCGCCGACGGACAGCTCCTCCGGAGCCAGCCCCATTCTAACCCGCTCGTCGATCCCTTCGTAGTGCCCGCAGATGAAGACCGCGCGCCGCGTCTCCGCGGCGAACTCGGCTGCCACGGCCTGGGTAAATGTGCGCCCCTGTGGCGTCATCAGCACAAGCCGCACGTCGCCGTGCCGAGCACGCAGATCCTCCACGGCACGGAAGACAGGCTCGGGCTTGATCACCATCCCCGCGCCTCCCCCGTAGGGATAGTCATCGGCAACCTTGTGCCGTCCCTCCGCATAGTCCCGCAAGTTCACCGCGCGGACCTCCAGGAGGCCCTTCTCCCGGGCGCGTCCGAGGATGCTGGCGCTCAACACGGCCTCCACCGTATCGGGAAACAAGGTAAGGATGTCACACTTCATGGTCTGACACATCCTCTAAGAGTCCTGCTATCCGGCGGATGGTCATCAGTCGGCCCGGCACATCCACTGCTCGGACCACCTCTCGGGTCGCGGGAATGAGATGTTCCTTCCCCGCAGCTCCGCGCACCACGAAGACGGCATTGGCACCGGTCGGCAGGATCTCCGTCAGCTCCCCGACCAGCGCCCCGTCTTCCGTCTGGACGGCCATCCTCAGTAGATCGCGTTCGAAATATCGCCCGTCCGGCAAGAGCGCCGACGGCTCCGCCTCGATCTGGAGCCAGCACCCGATCAGCGACGCCGCGGCTTCGGGTGTGGTGATCCCCTCAAAGGCGACAAGATAGTCGCCGGCCGCGCGCCGCGAGGCCCGGACGGCCAGTTCCAGGAGCGCTCCATGCCGATCAGCCGCGAGGACCCGCTCCAGCGTCTCAAACCGGCCCGGCACATCGGAGAGGGACTGCACCTTGACCTCTCCGCACAGCCCGTGCACGCGCGTGACCTTCCCGATGGTCACCAACCGGCGCGTGTCTATTCCAGGATTTCCAACACGCATCGTTTCCCCAACTTCGTTCCGGCCGCATTCAAGATCGTCCGCATCGATTGTGCCGTCCGTCCCTGTTTCCCGATCACTTTGCCAAGGTCATCCTGCGCGACCCGTAGCTCGATGATCGTCGTCTTCTCTCCATCCGTCTCCTGAACAGACACGGCATCAGGTTTATCCACCAGGGCTTTCGCCATGTGTTCGATCAGCGCCTTGAGTTCGTCCATCGCCGCACCTCCCGGCTGGGATGCGGAGACCAAGATGGCACCTACGCCTTAGCGGGCGCCACCTTCGACGGCTTCAGCACACCAGCCTTGCGCAACAGGTTCAGGACTGTGACCGACGGTTGCGCGCCTTTTTTTAGCCATTCCAGCACTCGCTCCTGCTTGAGCGCGACAGCAGCCGGCGTCTTCAATGGGTCGTACGTGCCCAGGACTTCGATGTACCGCCCGTCCCTCGGCATCCTGGAATCCGCCGCCACAATTCGAAAGAAGGGCCGCTTCCTACGGCCCCTTCGCGTGAGTCTCAATCGCACCACGTGTGTCCTCCCCTCTTCTCTGGGTTAGTAAGTATGAACTCCTACGAGAACGTCCGTGCCGACCGGCCGAGCCATTGACGGCCGCCGTGTCCGGACAACATCTTCATCATCTTGCGGGCCTCCAAGTACTGTTTAATCAGCCGGTTCACGTCCTGCACGCTGGTCCCGCTGCCCTTGGCGACCCGTTGCTTGCGGCTGCCGTTAAGCAGCGTGGGGTCGCGCCGCTCCCGCGGGGTCATCGAGTCGATGATCGCCACCATGCGCCCGACTTCCTGGTCCTTACCCGGCATCGAGCCTGCCGTCAATTCTTTCAGGCGCTGCCCGCCAGGCAACATGTCCAGGACCTGTTCCAAGGAGCCCAGCTTGGTGACCTGCTTGAGTTGGTCCCGAAAGTCCTCGAGCGTCAGGGTGTCTGCGTGCAGTTTCCGGGCCATCGCCTCGGCCTGGTCCCGATCGACCACCTCCTGCGCCTTCTCGATCAGCGACAGGACATCGCCCATCCCCAGAATGCGCGATGCCATCCTGTCCGGGTGGAAGGGCTCCAAGGCGTCCAGTTGCTCGCCCGTGCCGAGAAACTTGATCGGCTTGCCGGTGACGGCCTTGATCGAAAGCACCGCTCCGCCACGGGCATCCCCTTCCGTTTTGGTCAGGATCACCCCCGTCAGCCCCACGCGCCGGTCGAACTGCTCGGCCATGGTGACCGCATCCTGCCCGATCATCGCATCGGCGACCAACAGCACTTCGTGCGGCGAGATCTTGGCGCGAATCGCCACCAGTTCGTCCATCAACTCATCATCGATGTGGAGGCGCCCCCCCGTATCAAGAATCGCCACGTCAAAACCCTGGGTGCGGGCCCGCTCGACCCCATGCACACAGGCGGAGACAGCATCCACGCCCGGCGCGTCGGCTCGATGCACCGGTACGTCGAGCGCCGCTCCCAAGACCACCAGTTGCTCCACCGCCGCCGGCCGCCGCGGATCGGCCGCCACCAGCAGGACGCGCTTACCGTTCGTTTTGAAATGCAGCGCCAGCTTGCCGCAGGTGGTCGTCTTCCCCGCACCCTGAAGACCCACCACCATGATGACGGTGGGAGGCATCGAGGAGAGGGCCAGTCCCACCTGATGCTGTCCCATGAGGGCCCGGAGTTCCTCCCAGACGATTTTCACCACCTGGTGCCCAGGCGTCAGGCTCTGCAGCACCTCCTGGCCGATCGCCTTGACACGGATCCGCTCGATGAATTCCTTGACGATCTTGAAGTGGACGTCGGCCTCGAGGAGTGCCAGTCGCACCTCCTTGAGCGCCTCGGAAATCGCGGCCTCGGTCAGGACGCCGTGGCCCCGGAGCCGCTTCAGAATCCCGTCAAGTTTGGCTGCAAGGGTGCTGAGCACAAACGCTCCTATTTTATTGAAAAATCATAAAGATTTTGAATTGTAAGTCTACCGGACCCGCGTCGGAACTGTCAAGGCGATTCCGGCACCGTAGCCTCAGGAACTACCCTGTGGGCTTGTGCTTTCGGCCACACTGCGACTGGTGACTGCAGACTGATATTTATTGCTGTTGGCATAGGATTGGGGCTTGACTTCCAGGGAAGTTCCCTAGTAGAGTGCGCCGACGTAACGGCCTTTCTCAAACCCAACACGCGAGATCGAGGCGTGCGTAAATCCCCCTGGATCCTGATCACCTGCGTTGTGGTGGGCGGTCTTTTCGGCAGCTTACTCGGGGAAATTCTGCTCGCGGCGTTCAAGCCCGGCGTCATCCAGAACGTCTTCACTCAGTCCGTGAGTGTAGGTATCGATCCCCCGTTCAAAGTCGGTCTCTGGATGCTGACAATCAGCGCGGGGTTCACCCTGAAGATGAACCTCCTCACCTTCATCGGCATCTTGCTGGGCGTCTTCGTGTATAAACAAATTTAAACGTACGGGCGGACCTATGTACCTGTCCGTCCCATCGTGCCCGCCCGAAAATACAGGGCGCACACGCAGGTGCGCCCCTACTCCTTGATCCCCAGCTCCAACGCCTGACGCTTGAACGCCTTGATCTGGTCGCGGATTTGCGCCGCGCGCTCGAAGGCCAGCTCCCTAGCCGCGGCTTTCATCTCCGCCTCCAGGCGCTTCAACACCGGACCCAGGTTCCCGTCAAACTGATAGGCCGGCGCCTGCTCAGCAGCGATGGGGACGGTCACATAATCGCTCTCCGAGACTTCGTACAACGTCTTGGGAATGCCCTTCTTGATCGTTTCCGGCGTGATGCCGTGCTCCCGATTGAACCCTTCCTGTAATGAGCGGCGGCGCGTCGTCACCTCGATCGTCCGCTTCATGGACTGGGTCATGATATCTCCGTAGAGGATGACCGCGCCGTTCACGTTCCGGGCCGCGCGGCCGGCCGTCTGGATCAGGGAGCGCTCGGACCGGAGATACCCCTCCTTATCCGCATCCAGAATCGCCACGAGCGAGACCTCGGGGATGTCGAGACCTTCCCGCAAGAGATTGATGCCGATCAGCACATCGAACACCCCTCGGCGCAGATCGCGGATGATCTCGGTGCGCTCCAGCGTGTCGATGTCCGAGTGAAGGTACCGCACCCGGACGCCAAGGTCGTGGTAGTACTCGGTCAGGTCTTCGGCCATCCGCTTGGTGAGCGTCGTGACCAGCACCCGGTCTCCCCGCGACACCCGGACTTTGAGCTCGCCCAACAGGTCGTCCACCTGCCCCTTGGCCGGCCGCACCGTGATCTCGGGATCCATCAGGCCCGTGGGCCGGATGACCTGCTCAATCACACGGCCTCCGGCTCTTTCCAACTCATAGGGGCCGGGGGTGGCCGACACGTAGATCGCCTGATTGACGCACTGTTCGAATTCGGCGAAGTTCAACGGCCGGTTGTCGAACGCCGACGGCAGCCTGAACCCGTACTCCACCAGGCTCTTCTTCCGCGAGTAGTCCCCTTCGTGCATGCCTTGCACCTGCGGGATCGTCGCGTGGGACTCATCCACGATCAAGAGGTAATCCTTGGGGAAGTAATCGAGGAGCGTCGGCGGGGGCTCGCCCGGCTGCCGGCCGCTCAAGTGCCGCGAATAGTTCTCGATCCCGTGGCAGTACCCCATCGCCCGGATCATCTCCAGATCGAACCGCGTGCGCTGCTCGATGCGCTGGGCTTCCAGCAACTGGCCGGTCTTCTTGAAGGAGGCCATCCGCTCTTCCAATTCGGCCTCGATGCCGCTGAGCGCGCGGTCGAACCGGTCCGGCGGGATCAGGTAGTGCGTGTTGGGATACACCGCGACTTTGGAGAGGCGGCGGAGCGACTTCCCCGTCAGCGGGTCGATCTCGTGGATGGCGTCCACCTGGTCGCCAAAGAGCTCGATGCGCAGGCTTTGGTCCTCCGACGCCGCCGGAAAGATCTCTACCACGTCGCCCCGCACCCGGAAGGTCCCGCGGTGAAAGTCGGTATCGTTTCGCTGGTATTGGATCTCCACCAGCTTCTTCAGGATGGCCTCGCGACGGATCTCCACGCCTTCTTCCAGATAGAGCAGCATGCCGTGGTACACCTCGGGCGAGCCCAGGCCATAGATGCAGGAGACCGACGCCACGATGATGATGTCATCCCGCTCGAACAGGGAACTGGTCGCCGAGTGCCGCATCCGGTCGATGGCGTCGTTGATCGAGGCGTCTTTGGCGATATACGTATCGGTCGAGGGAATGTACGCTTCGGGTTGGTAGTAGTCGTAGTAGCTGACGAAGTACTCCACCGCGTTCTCCGGGAAAAAGCCCTGGAACTCGCGATAGAGCTGGGCCGCCAGCGTCTTGTTGTGGACGATGACCAGCGTGGGCTTCTGGACCCGCTCGATCACGTTGGCGAGCGTGAAGGTCTTGCCGGACCCGGTCACGCCGAGCAACACCTGGTGCGGTAACCCGCGATCGACGCCCGCAGCGAGCGCGTCGATCGCCTGCGGCTGATCCCCTGCCGGCTTAAAGTCTGCGACGAGCTTGAACTTGCCCACGGCGACAGCCTACCACAGGGCCACCCGGCTTGACGACAGGGTTGGGCCATGTAGAATACGCATCGTTGAACCGTGTCTCCGACCAGACCCGCGAGCGCGCCGCGTGGTTGACGCTCCTCCCGATCGCTGCCACCTTCACCTATTACACGCTTCCCGTTTCATTCCAACAGAACCTATGGCTCACGTTCAGTCCCCAACTTCTGGCCTATGCGGCTCTGACCCTATGGGCGTTGGCGAATCCAGAATGGAAGAGCTTCCTGCGATTGAATCGGGTGGGGGTTGGGACCAGCCTGAAATGGGGCGCGCTCGTAGGCCTGGCGCTCGGCGCCGTCAATCTCAGTTTCATACTATTGATCATCCCGGCTTTAGGTGGCGATATCCAATTTCTTCAGGAGACGCCCCACGCCAAAGCGCCGGCCTGGGCTATGTTCCCGGTCGGAATCGCCGTGATCGGAATACTCGTTGAGCTGAACTTCCGGGGATTTCAGATGGGCCGCCTCCTGACGTTGCTGGGCCAGTCGCCCGCCGGAAAGCTGGGCGCAATCCTCATCGCGGCGCTGGCGTTCTCCTTCGACCCCTTCATGGTGCGGGTCTTTCATCACCTGCATTGGATCGCTGTGTGGGACGGCCTCGTCTGGGGTTTCCTCCTGTTGCAGACCCGGAGTCTCTATGCCACCATGGCGGCCCACACGGTGGAAGCGTGGATCCTCTACGCCTGGCTCAAACTCTGGTTCGCGTGAATCAATTACGAGGAGAACATAAATGAAGTACGCGCTCTATTTCATCATCGGTGGTACCGTGGTCAGTCTGACAACTTACCTGGGAAGCCTCGGACGCAGTTGGCTCGCCGCGTTCGTGACCACATTTCCGGCCCTCACCGGCATAACCTTCATCTTGATGTACCTGAACGCCGGGTCGGAGCCCACGGTGCCGTACGCACGAAACCTCCTCTACTTCGTCGTCCCGTGGCTGGCCTATGTGGGCTTCTACCTCCTGACGATCGATCGCCTTGGATTCTGGTTGACGCTGACAGGTGCAATCGCGCTGTTTGTCACCGTCTCCGTCCTGTCCAAACTGATCGTATAGCCCATGCGTTTGCTTGCGACCCCCAACCTGATTTGCCATAATACTCGCCGGTGAGCAGACCGCACACGAGGAACACCCGTGGCTAGGCTGGGCGTCAACGTCGATCATGTGGCGACCCTGCGCCAGGCGCGGGGCGGAAAAGAGCCGGACGCCGTGGCCGCCGCCGTGCTCGCGGAATTGGGCGGGGCCGACGGCATCGTCATCCACTTGCGGGAAGATCGCCGCCACATCCAGGATCGCGACCTGCGCCTCCTGCGCGAGGTTGTCCAGACAAAGCTCGACCTTGAAATGGCGGCCACGGAGGAGATGGTCCGCATCGCCATGGATACCAAGCCCCATCTCGTCACCTTCGTGCCGGAGCGTCGGCAGGAGCTGACCACCGAAGGGGGCCTGGACGTCGCGGGCAATCGCGAGCGGATCAAAGACCTGATCACGCTCCTGCACCAGTGCGGCATCGCCGTGAGCCTCTTCATCGACCCCGAACTCGAACAGATCAAGGCGGCGCGCCGCGTTGAAGCCGACTGCATCGAGCTGCACACGGGCCGATACGCCAACGCGACGGGACTCAAGGAACAAGACAGCGAGTTCGAATCCCTGGTTCAGGCCGCGCGCGCCGCCTACAAGCTGGAGCTGGTGGTCAACGCCGGCCACGGCCTCAATTACCGGAACGTGCGGCGCCTGCGCACCATCTCCGAAATTGTCGAGTACAACATCGGCCACAGCATCATCGCCCACGCCATCTCGGTCGGCCTCGAGCGGGCGGTGCGGGAGATGAAAGACCTCCTCAGGTAGCCAATGGAACTCGTCACCGCTGCGGAGATGCGCGAGCTGGACCGCGCCGCCATCGAGACGCGGAACATTCCGAGCCTCCGTCTCATGGAGAACGCCGGGAAAGCGGTGGTCCAAGAGATGGAACGGTTCTTCGGCCCGCTGCGAGGGAAGGCCGTCACTGTCGTCGCCGGCAAGGGACAGAACGGCGGGGACGGCTTCGTGACGGCGCGGCTCCTTCGACAGCGGCGCTGCCAGGCGCGCGTCGTCTTGCTGGCCTCGCCATCCGCCTTAACAGGCGATGCGGCCACCAATCTGAAAAAGTTTCAGCGAGCCGGCGGGCGTTGCCTCGCGGTGGAAACCACTGCCCAGCTTGCATCGATCCTGAACCCTCTTCTCCAAGACAGTGATCTGGTCGTGGACGCCATCTTCGGGACTGGTCTGAACGCCCCGGTGCAAGGGTTGTCGGCCACGGCGATCACGCTGATGAATGCCTCCCGGAAGCCGATCGTCGCCATCGATCTGCCCTCTGGGCTTGACGGCGATACCGGGGCCGTCCTCGGGACCGCCATCACGGCCACCCTCACGGTGACATTGGCCCGTCCCAAGCGCGGACTCTATCTGGGCGCCGGCCCTGATCACGCCGGTGCCATCCGCGTGGTGGACATCGGCATCCCGCCGGATATCATCGGGGCGGCGAAGATTCCCGTGACGCTGCTCGAGGCGGCGGACATCCGCTCCTGGCTTCCGGTTCGGCCCCGCACGGCGCACAAGGGGACGTTCGGCCACGCCGGGATCATCGCCGGATCCGCCGGCAAGACCGGGGCGGCCGCGATGGCCGCACAGGCCGCGCTCCGGATCGGCGCGGGACTCGTCACGGTCGCGGCCCCGCGTAGCGTGTCGGACGTGCTCGAAGCCAAGCTGCTGGAAGCCATGACCTATCCCGTCCCGGAGACCGAGGCCCGTACGCTGTCCAAGCAGGCCCTGGAAGCCCTGCTCGCGTTTGCCGAGACCAAGACTGCGCTGGCCATCGGACCGGGGATCGGCACGCATCCGGACACCCAGGCGTTGGTCCACAATCTGATCGTGTCGGTGAACCGGCCGACAGTCCTCGATGCCGACGGCATCAACGCCTTTGCCGGCCACCAGGAGATGCTCGGCCACGCGCGCGGACCGCTGGTGCTGACGCCCCATCCAGGAGAACTGGCGCGCCTGCTCAGCGTCACCACCGCGGACGTGCAACGGGACCGGCTCGGCGTCGCGTCGCGCCTGGCGCGCGAGCAGAACGTCTGCGTGGTCCTCAAGGGCGCGGGCTCCGTCGTGGCGGGACCGGATGGCCGGTTGGCCGTCAATCCGACCGGCAATCCCGGCCTGGCGACGGGAGGGACCGGAGACGTGCTCACCGGTATCATCACGGGCCTCCTGGCACAGGGGCTGGCCCCGTGGGGTGCGGCCTGCGTTGGCGTCTATGCACATGGATTGGCGGGCGACCTGGCTGCATCAGAGATGGGTGAGACGGGACTCATCGCCGGGGACGTCATTCGTGCGATTCCCCTCGCCATCCGCCGCATCCTGGAAGACAACTCGCCAGTTCGATGACCACCAATCCCGCACGCATGGCAGAGAAAGTCGGATCTGCGGTCGCTTGGGAGACACGGTCAGCGGCGGAGACCCATGCCCTGGGCAAGGCTGTGGGAGAGTCCTGCACCGGTCATGAAGTCATGGCCCTCGTCGGGCCGCTGGGCGCCGGCAAAACCTGCCTGGTTCGGGGCATCGCGGAGGGCTTGGGCGTGCCGACCGATCTCGTCGCCAGCCCGACGTTCGTGCTCATCCACGAATACGCCGGCCGCCTGCCGCTGTACCATGCCGACCTCTATCGCCTGGAGGAACAGGACGCCGTGAATGGGCTGGGCTTGGAAGAATACACAGAGACGCAGGGGGTCACCGTGATTGAATGGGCCGATAAGGCTCCTAGCGTGCTCCCGCGCGACCACCTGTGGATCACCCTGGACCACCTCGGCGGGGATCGTCGGCGCGTGGCGCTTCACCCCCGCGATGCCCGATCGGCCGGGCTGGTCGCGCGAGCCACGGCGCGCCTCGCCGAACAGTCACGGACGGGACGCCCATGAAGCAACTCTGGGCCCCCTGGCGTCTGTCCTTTATAGAACAGGTCTCAGGCGACTCCGGCTGCATCTTTTGCGAGAAGCCAGCCCTCCGTCAGGACGGGAAGACGTTTATTCTCTGGCGGGGCCGCCACGCTTACGTGCTCATGAACATCTACCCGTACACCAACGGCCATCTCTTGATCGCGCCCTACCGGCACATCGGGGCCATCGAGGACCTTCCCGAAACGGTCTTGCTGGACATGCTGCGTCTGTTGCAGCGCTCGATCAAGGCCATCCGGAAGGCCTATGCGCCCGAAGGGTTCAATATTGGCGTGAACCAGGGGAAGGTTGCGGGGGCCGGGATCGAGCACCATGTCCACCTGCACATCGTGCCGCGGTGGAGCGCGGACACGAACTTCATGCCGCTCCTCGGGGAGACTCGTGTCCTGCCGCAGCACCTAAAGGCTTCCTACATGCGCTTGAAGGCGGCGTTCGGCTCAGGCCACTCGGCGGGGCGGCCAGTTTCGCGGCAGGCGCGGACGTCGCGCCGCGCCCGGCAGAGATGACCGCCGATGATCCGCCTAATCCTCGTGGTCGTCCTCATCGCGCTGTCGATCACCTTCTTCTTCCAGAACCGCCAAGAAGAAGCGGTCTTGCACTACTTCGGCGCGACCACGCCGCCGACGCCCATCTATAAACCGATTCTGAGCGCGTTCGGCACCGGCCTTTTGATTATGGGACTCCTGCTGTTCCCCGCCTGGATCAAGCTGCGCATGGAGCTGCGACGGACCCGCACCGCCCTCCATCTCGCGGAGGAGGAAATGGACCGGCTCCGCGCCACGCAGGGGATTCCGGTCGCTCGCCCGCCGGTGCCGGGGCGCGAGAACGCCGAGGATGAGGATGCTCCCTGATCTCACGCCGCTTATGCGGCAATACCGCCAGGTCAAGCAGCGTTATCCGGACGCCATCCTCTTCTTCCGGGTCGGGGACTTCTATGAAATGTTCTACGAGGACGCGATCGAGGGCTCGCGCCTGCTCGAGATCGCGCTGACCTCGCGCGACAAGCACAAGGCCGATCAAGTGCCCTTGTGCGGCGTCCCCTATCATGCCGCCACCAGCTACATCGCCAAGCTCTTGCGGGTCGGCCGCGCGGTGGCTGTCTGTGATCAGGTCGAAGATCCGCAGACCGCCAAAGGCCTCGTGCGACGCGAGGTCGTGCGCGTGTACACGCCGGGCACGTTGATCGAGCCGGACCTGCTGGCCGCCGGCGAGCCAAACTACCTGGCGGCGATCGCGCCGGGCTCGTCCGGAGCCGGGGTTGCCTGGCTAGATCTGTCCACGGCAGAGTTCCGGGTGCTGGAACTCAGAGCCCCCTGGACGGACGCGGTCCGCGACGAACTGCTCCGGATCGAGCCCCGCGAGATTCTGGTCCCGGATGAGGAGGCGGAGCGGCTGCGTGCCACCATTGGTCCCATCGCCGCTGCGATCACGCCGGTCCCGGCCTCGACCTTCCACCGCGCGGCGGCGCACGCGCTGCTGCTCGGACATTTCCGCGTCGCCTCCCTGGCGGGCTTCGGCTGCGACGACAAGCCCCTTGCAGTCTCTGCCGCGGGCGCCCTCCTGCAGTACGTCGCAGACACTCAACCGGGCGCGTCCCTGTCCCACGTGACCAGGATGCAGGTCTCCGCGCAAGGCGGCACGATGCTCTTGGATCGGGCGACGCAGCGCAACCTCGAATTGGTCCGCCGCGCCGTGGACGGCCAGGTGAACGGGTCTCTCCTCAGTGTCCTTGATCGGACCGTTACGCCCCTGGGCGCCCGGCTGCTGCGGGAATGGATCCTCCGCCCCTTGACGGATCTGGAGCAGATTGCGGCGCGCCAAGAGGCGGTCGGCGACTTCCATGGTCACCTGGATCGACGGAGTCGCCTCCGCACAGCCTTGCGCGGCGTGTCGGATCTCGAGCGGTTGATGAGCAGGATCGTGCTGGGCGTGGCCAACGCGCGAGACCTCTGCGCGCTCAAAGACTCCATCGCCGCAGTCCCGGCCATCACCCGAGTGCTGGCGGCCTGTACCGCCCCGCTCTTGCGCGAGAGGGCCGAGGCCTGGGACGATCTCGCGCAGTTGGCCGCGAAGATCGAGCAGGCGATCCATCCGGAGCCCCCACCGTCGGTCAAAGATGGAGGATTGATTCGCGACGGCTACAACGCCGACCTCGACGAACTGCGCGCGATCAGTCGGGACGGGAAGACCTGGATCGCTCAGATCGAGCTACAGGAACGGCAACGCACCGGCATCGACTCCCTGAAAGTCCGCTACAACCAAGTATTCGGCTACTACATCGAAGTCACGAAGGCCAACCTGTCGCGGGTGCCCGCCCTTTACGTCCGCAAGCAGACCCTCGTCAACGCCGAACGGTTCATCACGCCGGAGCTCAAGGCCCTCGAGGACAAGGTGCTGGGGGCCGAAGACCGCATCCGCGCCCTGGAATACGAACTGTTCGACGCCTTGCGACGGGAAGCCGCCGGCTCAGCACCACGCGTCCAGACCCTCGCGCGCACGCTGGCTCTGGCCGACGCGTTGGCGTCCCTGGCTGAAGTGGCGGCGGAGGGCGGGTACTGCCGTCCCGAGTTGACGCCGGACGACCTGCTCATCATCAAGGACGGCCGCCATCCCGTGCTCGAACGGCAGGACCTCCCCGGCGGGTTCATCCCCAACGACGTGCTGCTTGGCGGACCGGACCACCGGCTCCTCATCATCACCGGGCCCAACATGGCCGGCAAGAGCACCTACCTGAGGCAGACCGCGCTGATCGTGCTGATGGCCCAGATGGGAGGGTTCGTGTCAGCCAAGTCCGCCGTGATCGGCCTCGTGGACCGGATCTTCACGCGGATCGGCGCCGCGGACAATCTGGTGGAGGGCCAGAGCACCTTCATGGTGGAAATGACCGAGACGGCCAACATCCTTCACCACGCCACGTCGCGGAGCCTGATCATCCTCGACGAGATCGGACGGGGCACTAGCACATTCGACGGGCTCAGCATCGCGTGGGCCGTCGCCGAGCATCTGGCCGATCGCAACCGGATCGGCGCCCGGACGCTCTTCGCGACCCACTACCACGAGTTGACAGACCTGGCGCGCACCCATACGGGCGTACGGAACTACAATGTGGCGGTCCGGGAACGAGGAGAAGAAATTCTCTTTCTGCGGAAGATCGTGGAAGGCGGGGCCGACCGCAGCTACGGTATCCACG
Organism: Nitrospirota bacterium; assembly: GCA_005877615.1. Taxonomy (GTDB): domain Bacteria; phylum Nitrospirota; class Nitrospiria; order Nitrospirales; family NS-4; genus NS-12. The sequence continues at coordinate 27,925 of VBOD01000109.1, forward strand.
TGGCCCGCCTGGCGGGCTTACCCGGAAACGTCGTCACGCGAGCGGAGGAAGTGCTCAAACGGCTCGAAAGCGGATCGGCCCAAGAAATTCCCGCCTACCTGGCACCCGACCCGACCCTGCCGCCGCCTCACCCGATCCTGGAAGAAGTCCGTCAGATGGACCTGTTCAGCATGACCCCGCTTGAGGCCATGAACAAATTGGCCGAGATCAAGGAACGATTGAAAAAAGGCGAGAGCCCCTGAAAAGAAACGGGCGGTGAGTCCTGCAGGACTCACCGCCCGTTGAAACATCGCTTCGCTTTTACGACTTTAGTGGCCGCCGCCTTTCGGAGCCTCACCCGTACAACCTGGAGGAATATGCTTGAAGAGGGCGTGCTTGCCGTACTGCGTACTACCGCCAGGAAGTTGCTCGCCAAGCACGTCGGTCGGAACCGGCGTTCCCTTCCCGCACTCAGACTTCATCGTCGGGAAGCCTGGCTGCGCTGTCATCTTCGGTTGACCCGGAAAAACCACATCTGACCCACCAGCTACGACGCCCTTCCACAGCTTGTCATCCACGTCCTTCACGTTAGAGGCGACACGCTTGTTCTGCTCGACCTCGTGGACCGTCATCTCGACCACGTCGCCTTTCGTCGTGGGCGGCACCTGCTCCGCTGCGGCGGGGCCGGGTTTCGGGCGAGCCTTGGACTTCAGCGCTTCCAAATCCTTACCGGAGGCGAATACACGCATGTTCTTGCCGGGTAGCATCATGGCCCAGAACTGGTCGATCTCACCGCTGTTCCGGACGCCTTTCCAGACCCAGTTCACCCAGACCGCATCCTCATACGGGTCCACGACGATCACGCGGGCCAGGATGGTCCGGGGCTGGCTGAAGTCCTCCTCAAAGCGCTCTGAAAAAGCCTCGATGGCCAGGGCGGTCCCGGCCAACGCACCCACGAGCAGGAGTGCGGCGCCGACCGCCGTAACCTTGGAATAAGCCTTCATGAGACTCCCTCCTTCACTAATCGATAAAAGGAATTTTTAAAGAGCCAATTATTTGAGCACCTTGAAGGACGTGATCGTCGGACGACCGTTGACCTCGTCGACGTGCACTTCCATGTTCACCAATTCCTGGTTCGCCTTCATCATCTGGTCCATCAAGCTCTTGTCCTTGACAGCCAAGCGCACAGTGGTCTGCGCGTGATACCAACCAGAATAGGGCGCGTTCTTCTCCGTCCCGCCCTGGAAACCCCACGCTCCGCCAGCAGCCCATCCATCAGGCGTCTCCGTCGTTTGGACCGACGTGCGTCCGCCCGGTGCACCTGACCCCGGAGCCCCGGTGTTCCAGTATTGAATCCCGAAGAGGACCTCGCCGTCCGGATTCTCGGCCCATTGAGCCCAGATCCGACCCTTCAAGGTCTCGGCCGCTGCTTCATCAGCTGGCCACCAGCCCACCACCAGCAAGGCTAAAACTGCAGCAATGATGACGCCTCTTTTCATCCTGTCTCCCTCCTTATCAACTCTATGAAGATGACGTAAGCGTAAACGACAAATGACTCCTCACATTCATATCACTTGAGCAAAAGCTTGTGCAACCTAAAAAATTTATTAACAAATCCAAACCAGCAGGGTGGGATGCTACTAAAGGGACAAGGGCTTGTCAAGACAATTTTAGACAGGCGCTACCCCCATTTAACTCCTTGAAAGGGCTTATTTATTCTGCACCTGGCCGATGACTAAATTGGCCATGCCAGTGGTCAGGCGTCCCCCTTCCGGAACGACATCCGGCACGAAGCAATAGTCGCCCGATTTCCAGGCCAAGAGAGACGCCAGCGGTTCTCGTCCCTCTGCCGTGCCCAGATCCGCCCCAATGATCTTCCCGCCCTGCAGATAAATGGTGCCGGAGTCCCCGTCGCGCTTCAACACCAGCGCGCCGGTCCTCTCGTGCAGTTCCAACATTTGAAGAAGGTCCAACAGATCAGTGTCGGCGAGCTTCCCGGTGATGCTGATCGAGTCAGGCCGGATGTTCTTCACAGCCTCGACGCGGGCCAGCAGTGCCTCCACGCGGGCATGCAGGTCGCCGAGGTCGCAGGGTTTCGCCAGATAGTCATCGGCTCCCATTCGGAGCCCCCGGATCCGGTCGCGGTCGTCATCTTTCGCTGTCAGGAATAGGAAGGGGATCGTGCACGTACGGGGGTCCGTTCGAAGTCGCCGGCACAGGACGTACCCGTCCATGACCGGCATCATGATGTCCGCGACGATGAGGTCGGGTCTGGCTTCCGCGATCCGCTCCAGCGCCTCCATCCCGTGGGAGGCGGTCCGCACCACATAGCCGCGCTGACCCAGGTACAACTCGATCGTCCGGGCCAACCTGACTTCGTCCTCCACCACCAGGATGTTCGGCAGGTTCGCCATCACGTCCTCCCCCCTCGATTACCTGGTTCGGATCTCCGGGGCGCACCGGCCTTCAACCACGTCCTCCGTGATCGTCACGGAGCGGACTTGCGGGTTCGCGGGAATCTCATACATCAGGTCGAGCATGACCTCTTCCATGATAGCCCGGAGGGCCCGGGCGCCAGTCCGAAGCCGGACCGCTCGCTTCGCGATGACCTTGACCGCGCCGTCGGTGAACGTCAATTCGACGCCTTCCAGCGCGAACATCGTCCTGTATTGTTTGAAGAGCGCATTGCGGGGCTCCGTCAGCACGCGGATCAGGGCCGATTCATCCAGCTCGGAGAGACTCACCACGATGGGGAAGCGGCCGACGAATTCCGGAATTAAGCCGTAGCGTTGGAGGTCTTCCGGCTGGACCTGGGCCAGCAAATCGTCCTGCCCGTTCTTGTCCACCGGACGGACATCGGCGCCGAACCCCATCACGCGCTCACGCGCCCGCCGTCCGACGATCTGATCGAGCCCGACGAAGGCCCCGCCACAGATGAAGAGGATGTTGGAGGTGTCCACCTTGATGTACTCCTGCTCGGGATGCTTCCGGCCTCCCTTGGGCGGCACGTTGCAGATCGTGCCCTCAACCAGCTTGAGCAGGGCCTGTTGAACGCCTTCTCCCGAGACATCCCGCGTGATCGACGGGCCCTCCGACTTCCGGCTAATCTTGTCGATCTCGTCGATGTAGATGATCCCGTTCTGGGCCCGCTCGACGTCGTAATCGGCCGCTTGCAGCAGCTTGAGCACCACATTCTCGACGTCTTCGCCAACGTAGCCGGCCTCCGTGAGGGTCGTCGCGTCGGCAATCGCAAACGGGACCTCCAAGATCCGCGCCAGCGTCTGGCAAAGGAGAGTCTTGCCCGTCCCGGTCGGCCCGATCAGGATGACATTGCCCTTTTGCAGTTCCACGTCGCCGACCCGGGCGCGCGTCTGGACCCGGCGGTAATGATTGTGCACGGCCACGGAGAGGACTTTTTTGGCCTTTTCCTGGCCGATCACGTAGTCGTCCAGCATACGCTTGATCTCAGGCGGGTTGAGCAGCTTGAAGGCCGGGGGCCCGGCCCCCTTGGAGGCACGCCGGCCCTGGGAGATCACCGTCTCGCAGCGGGCCACGCACTCATTGCAGATCCAGAGGGATGTGGCAGTGTGACAGGCTTCGCAGAGGTAGGCTGCCGGGCTTTCGATAAGCTCAATCGTCCCGGCCCTGGACTTCCCGCAAAAGGAGCAGTACAACTCTTTGGCCGGGCGGTTCCCTTTGTTGCTCCCCCAAAACACGATAGCCCCCTCCGGAGCCTCCATCATAGCCGGAGGCTCCGGAGAAACTCAACAGGGCCGGCTTACACTCCGCCCGCGCCCATCCGTGTTCAGCCGGTCTTTCTGTACGGCTCTTTCGCCCGGCCCGATGTTTCGACCGAGGGGAGGGTGGGCCCGCTCTCCGCCACGCAGCGCACGCCCCACACGATCATAAACAGGGCGGCGAACAGAAGGGCGCCAGCTGGATAGGGGATGTCACGTAGAGCCTGGATTCCCGCCACTCCGGGAGTCGAAACACCCGGGATCGAAGGCACGTTTCCCGTCGAGATGGCAGACTGGGCTGCGCTCGCCACGAGAATCGCCGAGCCCAGTGATTCTTGCGCCATCGGGGTCCCGCTTTTGATCATCGCGCTCAGCACCCCGGCATCCCTGACCGCCGAGCCGAGCCGCTCCTGGGTGTGCCCCGAGAATTGCTTCAGCGCCAATATCCGTCCGACCGCGGTCCACCCCAGCGCCTCCTCGCGGCGGGATAAGGCGACCTGCTTTTTCAGTATTGTCGCAGCCCTGATCTGCCCGAGCGATTGTATGAACTCCAGCTGCGCGGTTTCGGTCATCCCTGCGCGCCACATGCGCTGGGCCGCAGCGACCACCGTATGCCCGGCGGTCTCCTGAATCATCCCCTGCATGCGCATGAGAGACTCGCGCGCCTCCTCCAAAAGAGACGGTATCAAGGCGGCATGCGCTTCTCTGGTTCGGCTCGCCGAGACGATCTCGTTGCCGAGGCGCGTCTGGGTTAGGCCAACGGGAACGTCCTCCATATACTGGAGCTTTTGGGCTTCCACGATCGCCCCTCCTAACGCCTCCTGAGCGACCGCTTCCTGGTCAATGACCGTGGGTGCCGAGTCCATGAACCGTTCTGTGAATCCTGAAGGCGCTCCTCCGGATGAAAAGAAGAACATTCCTGCCCCCAGGATAGTCGCGCAGATTCCAACCGTGACGACAACATCCAAGTGATCCCATCTGCTCATCGTCCATCCCTCCTCATGCTGCATCTGAGAATCGCCCCCTCTTCGGAATACGAAGGAAACCCCTGTAACACCTAGCAAGAGGCACGCCGGTTCCAAGAACCAAAAATCAATAAGGATTTTCTGCAGTTATTGAGAAGGACCCGTCACGAGAGGAACAGTGAATGGCCGGTATCCACCACCAAGTGGTGCTATTTCGACGGCTACTCAGACGCCTTGAGGTTGTACTTGCCCATCCGGTAACGCAGCGTGTTGCGGGTCACTTTTAAGAGGCGCGCGGCCTCGGAGACATTGCCCTTGGCCTTCGCCAGCGCCTCCTGCAACATGGCCTTTTCGACCTCCCCGACCGACAGGCCATAGGACAGCAGCGAGGGCCGTTCGGCACGGCTCGACAGATCGGCGCTGCTCGTGACAGGGTTGCCCGACCGGAGATACCCCGGCAGATCGTGCACATCCACCTGTTCTCCTTTGCAGGTGATGGTCACCCACTCGACCATGTTCTGAAACTCTCGAATGTTCCCGGGCCAGGGATAGGTCTCGATGACCTGCATGGCCGCCGGCGTCAGCCCCGTGATCCGCGTGCCACGCTCCCGTCTGTACCGCGCGAGAAAATGCTCCAGCAGGACCGGGATATCGCCTCGCCTCTCGCGCAAGGGCGGCAGGTGAAGTTGGCAGACGCTGATGCGGTAGAAGAGGTCCTCCCGAAACTTCCCCTTCTGGACCAGGTCCCGGAGATCCTGGTTGGAGGCCACCATGAGCCGGAGGTCGATCTTGACGCCCTTGACGCCCCCCAGCGGTTCGATCGTGCGGTCTTCCAGCACGCGCAGGAGCTTGGCCTGGATCGCAGGGCTCAGCTCGCCGATCTCGTCCAGAAAGAGCGTGCCGCGATGCGCCAGGACAAATCGGCCCGGCTTGGCTTTCCGGGCGTCCGTGAACGCGCCCTTCTCGTAGCCGAACAGCTCGGACTCCAGCAGCTGTTCGGGGATCGCCGCGCAGTTGATCGCGACCACGGGGCCGCCGGCGCGCGGGCTGGCATAGTGGATCGCCCGAGCCAGGAGCTCCTTCCCGGTCCCGCTCTCGCCGCTGATCAGCACCGTCGAGTCGGTCGGGGCGATGTCCTTTGCGAGCGCCTTCACCTTGGCGAGCTCAGCCGAACGGCCGACGATGTTGCCGAAGTCGAACCGATCGCGCAACTCCTGGCTCAGCCCCCGGTGCTCCTGGGTCAGCCGGCGCATCTCCAGCGCCCGTCTGACCACGATCTTCAATTCATCGTTGTCGACCGGCTTGCTGACATAGTCGAAGGCTCCCTTCTTTATCGCCTCCACCGCCGATTTGACGGTTCCGTGCCCGGTGATGATCACCACAGGCAGGTCAAGGTGGCCCCTAGTCACGTGCTCCAAGACATCCAGCCCGCTGACCTTGGCCATCTGCAGATCCGTCAGCACGAGGTCGATGCCGCCTTCCTCCAAGAACTTGAGACCAGCCTCGCCCGAATCGGCCTGGAGCAGGCGGTACCCCTCCGGTCGGAGGACCAGATCGAACAGCCGCCGCATCTTTTCCTCATCCTCAACGATCAGAATCGTCGCGTCCGCCATGCGTCTCCTTTTACTCTCCCCCTTACCGAGCCGGCGCCGGCAACCGAAGCACGACTTCCGTGCCCTTCCCCTCCTGGCTGTTGATCGCCAGTTGCCCACCATTCTGTTCCACCAGCCGCTTGGCGTTCGTCAGGCCTAGCCCGGTCCCGAAGTCTTTGGTGGTGAAGAACGGATCGAAGATCTGCTTGAGGTGTTCTGGGCTGATCCCGCATCCGGTATCCACAATCCGCACGACCACCGTCGCCGGCGCGCCGCTCTTGCCATCCATGCTGGCCGTGATGGTGAGGGTCCCGCCCTGCGGCATCGCTTCCCGGGCGTTGATCAGGAGATTCACCAACGCCTCCTTCACCTGATCCGGGTCCACCATCAAGTCCGGCACGTCGGATGCGATACGCACCTCTTCGGCAATGGAAGACCCAGCCCCCAGCGCCCGCCACTCCTGCAGGGCCGCCTCCAGGAGCGCCTTGACCGCAACGGGGCGGGCTTCTGGCGGTTTTTGCCGGGCAAACCGCAGGAAGTGATTGATCCGGTTCGTGAGCCGGTCCACTTCCTCGATCACGTACTGCGCCACCTCGCGCTTGACGGCCTCGGACTGGTGATCGTCCAGCACGAGTTGGGCCGAGCTGCGGATCACGCCGAGCGGGTTCTTGATGTCGTGGGCGAGGGCAGCCAGCAGTTGGCCGACCGATGCCAGCTTTTCTTTGCGCAGGAGCTCGTTCTCCTGGTTGCGGATCGTCTTCAGGCTCTCGTCCAACGCCTGCGCCATCTGGTTGAAAGCCAGCGCGAGCGACTCTAACTCGTCACCGGTGCGCACCGTCACCCGACGCTCGCCCGTGTTTCGGAGCGCCCGATCAAACCGGCCGGCCGACGCCAGGTCCCGCACGCCCTGCCGAATTGCGTCAGCCTGCTCTTGCAACATCAGAATGGGCTTCACGAACAGGCGCCCGAGAAAAAACCCCAGCGACGCGAGCGCTGTTACCATCCCAAACCCGATCATCCCCACCGTGCGCAACAGCGTGTACACCGGGGCATAGGTCTCGTCAGGGTCCTGGCGCACGAAGGCATACCACTGGTGCCCGCCCAGGCTGGACTCCGACAGCGGATGGACGAATCGGATGGGAGCGTACCCGACGATCGAGTTGTGTCCCCCGTGGGCATCGTCCTCGGCCACCACCCACCCGGGGGTCGTTTGCATCAGTTGCCGCATCAATGGATCGTTGATCAGGTGCGCCTTGGGCGGGAGGACCGGGCAGATGAGCGGCGTGCCCTCGGTGTTGAGCAGCATGCCGTGCCCCCGCTCCCCGACCTTGATCTCCATGATGGCCTTCATCAGATTCGCGCGCCGCAGCTCCAGCTTGACCACCCCGATGGCGCGCTTACCAGTGCGGTCCATGACGGGGACCGCAATGTCCAGCAGATACTCGCCTGCCGCCTGCTTGTAGATGTCGCTGACGTACAGCCGACCGCGTCCGTCAGCGAAGGCTTCTCGCCACCAGAGTTCATCGCCGTGCAGGTATCCGACGGTGGGGGCCACGCTCGCGACCAGGGCTCCCCGCGCGTCCGTGACCAGGAGGTTCTGATACTCGCCGGCCCGGACGGCGTACCAGTCTCGAATGTAGAACAGCGTCCCGCGATTGATGTAACTCGGGAGAACCCGGTCCTCCCCGCCCCGGTACCGCTCCCACTGCGCGCTGCGCTGCAGCAACCGGGCACGGACCGCCTGCGGGTCTTCCGGCCGGTAGGACCCGTTCGACGCCTCGACCGATGCCCGCACCGTGAACGGTGTCGCCGCCAATTGGCGCACGCCGTCGATCTCGTCATCGATCATGACCTCGATCCGGCGCGCGGTTGAGGTGGCGATCTGCTGGAAGCTGCCGCCGATAGAGGTTTTGATCGTCTGGATGCTATAGAGGTAGGTCGCGAAGAGGGCGACGATTCCGGGCGAGAAGCCGACGATCAGAAGGGAGGCGACGAATTTCTTCTGAAGGCCACGTCGCGACCGGCTGAGTCCCATGAGGCGGTCCCTTCGTCACTGCATAACGCGCGCGACATCTCCCTTTTGAAGCGGTCCCAAGGCGGTCAGGGCCAGAAAACGATCATCGAAGAGCTCCCGGCTGAGACGCCACAGTTGGTCCGCCGAGATCGCGTCGATGTCGGCCATGACCTGCCTCAGCGGGATATGGCACCCGAAGTACAGCTCGTCCTTGGCCAGTTTGCTCATCCGGCTGCTCGTGCTCTCGAGTCCCAGCATGAGGTTGCCCTTCAACTGGCTCTTGGCCCGCTCCAATTCGGCGCGCCCGACCGGCTTGTCCTGCAGCCGACGCAACTCCTTGAGGATGAGCCGGATCGCGCGGGGCGCCGCGTCAGGCCGGACCCCGGCATAGACCGTCACCAACCCGCTGTCCGTAAAACACGTGACGAAGGAATAAATGGAGTAGGCCAACCCGCGCTTCTCCCGCACCTCTTGGAACAAGCGGGAACTGACGCCCCCGCCCAGGACGGCGTTCAACGCGTAGACCGCGTACCGATCCTTGTCGCTGTGGGCGATGCCTTTGGCGCCCACGCAGATGTGAGCTTGCTCCAACGGCTTCGACCGGACCTGCACGCCTTTCGTGACCGTCGGCGGGACCCGGCGCGCGGACCCGGTCTCGGAATCCCACGGGCCTCCGAACGCCGACGCCAGTTGCTTCAGCACCGGCCCGAAGGCGAAATTCCCCGCCACCGCGACGACGACCTGCGAGGGTCGGTAATGTTGGGCCCTGAAAGACAGCAACGGGGCCCGGCGGAGCGCTTCGATGGTGGCGACTTCTCCGAGCACGGGCCGTCCCAGCGGGTGGGAGCGGAGGGCATTCTTGGTGTGCAAGTCATGGAGGTAATCCTCGGGGTCGTCTTCGACCATCCGGATCTCTTCCAGCACCACCTGCTTCTCCTTGGTCACTTCCCTGGCGTCAAACCGGGAATGGTGGAAGATGTCCGCGAGCAGGTCGAGGCCTTGCGTCAGGTGCTCGTCCAGAACCTTGGCGTAAAAGGTGGTGCACTCCCGGGACGTAAAGGCATTGAGCTCCCCGCCGAGCGCGTCGATCTCCCGCGAGATGGCCTCGGCGGAGCGCCGCCGAGTGCCCTTGAAGACCATGTGCTCGATGAAATGCGAGAAGCCTTCCTCGCCCGGCTGCTCATCGCGCGAGCCGACATCCACCCAGATCCCGATCGAGACCGACCGCACCGACGGTATCCGCTCGGTGACCACCCGCACGCCGTTGTCCAGTACCTCTTTCCTGAACATGTCGACTGCGTCTCAGATCGCTACGATTGCGCGGAGGCTTTCGGGTCGGGCATCGCCTCCTTACGGCTGAGCCGGATCTTACCCTGCCGGTCCACCTCCAGCACCTTCACGAGCACCTCGTCGCCCTCCTTGACCTCGTCCGACACCGCCTTGACGCGATGGTGCGCCAGCTGTGAGATATGCACGAGTCCATCCACCCCTGGCAGCACTTCGACGAAGGCACCGAAGTCCATGATCTTCTTGACCTTGCCCATGTACAGCTTGCCGACCTCGACTTCCTCGGTGATCTGGTTCACCCGGGTAATCGCCTTCTGGGCGGACGCCTCGTCGCTCGAGGCGATCGTCACGGTCCCGTCGTCCTCCACATCCATTTTCACGCCGCAAGTGGCCACGATGTCGCGGATGACTTTGCCGCCGGGACCGATGACCTCGCGGATCTTCTCCGGCTTGATCTTGAGCGTGTAGATCCGGGGCGCGTAGGGCGACATGTGCGGGCGCGGCGCCGCAAGGGCCAAGCGCATACGTTCCAGGATGTACAGCCGCCCCTCGCGCGCCTGCGCCAGGGCCCGCTCCATGAGTTGGGCCGTGATCCCCGCGATCTTGATGTCCATCTGCAGCGCCGTCACGCCTTGCGCCGTGCCGCAGACCTTGAAGTCCATGTCGCCCAGATGATCCTCGAGCCCCAGGATATCGGAGATGACCATCACCTTGTCACGTTCTTTGATCAGCCCCATCGCGATGCCGGCCACGGGCTCCTTGACGGGCACGCCGGCATCCATGAGGGCCAGGCTCCCGCCGCAGACGGTCGCCATCGACGAGGACCCGTTCGACTCCAGGATGTCCGAAACCAGGCGCAGGGTGTAGGGGAACTCCTGCTTGGACGGGAGGACCGGCTTCAAGGCGCGCTCCGCGAGGGCGCCATGGCCGATCTCGCGGCGGCCTGGCGAGCGCAGCGGTCTGGCCTCACCGACGCTGAAGGGGGGGAAGTTATAATGCAGCATGAAGTTCCGGTAGTACTCGCCCTCCAAGGCGTCGATCTTTTGCTCATCATCGCTGGTGCCCAACGTGACGACCGCGAGCGCCTGTGTTTCCCCTCGCGTGAACAGCGCCGAGCCGTGCGCGCGCGGCAGGATGCCCACTTCGCACGTGATCGGCCGGATGTCCGCGGGCCCGCGCCCGTCGGCTCGCTTGCCGTGCTCCAGGATCATCTTACGGACTTCGGTGTACTCGAGGTTATGAAACACGAGCTTCACGTGGCGTTCGCGATCCGGGTCGTCCGCCTTCCTGAGAGCCTCCACCGCTTCCGCCATGATCGCATCCAAGCGTTCCTGGCGGGCGGTCTTGTTCGGGATGAAGATCGCTTCCCGGATCTTCGCGGCCGTGAGTGTCTCCACCGTCGCCGCCAGAGCCGGATCGATCTGTTCGGTCACCGCAACGCGCTTGGGCTTGCCGCTCACCGCGACGAGCTTCCGGATGGTTTCCACGATCTTCTTGATTTCCACGTGCGCCCGCTCGATCGCCGCGATCATCACGCTTTCCGGCAGGCCGTTCGCCCCGCCTTCCACCATCATGACGGCGTCCGCCGTCCCGGCCACCACCAGGCTCAGATCGCATTCATCCAGCGCGCTCAAGACCGGATTGATCACAAATTCCCCTTTCAGCCGACCCACACGCACGGCGCCCACCGGTCCGTTGAAGGGGATGTTGGAGATCGCCAGCGCCGCCGAGGACGCGATGATGCCAATCACGTCGGCGGTACCGGACTGGTCCGCCGAGATCACCGTCGCGATCACCTGGGTCTCGTAGTACCAGCCCTCTGGGAACAGCGGCCGCATCGGCCGATCGATCAGGCGACTCGCGAGCTTTTCCCGCTCCGACGGTTGGCCCTCGCGCCTGAAAAAGCCGCCCGGAATCTTGCCCGCGGCATAGGCTTTCTCCTGGTAGTCCACGGTCAGCGGCAGGAAATCGGTGTCCTTCTTGGCAGCCTGCGAGGCCACCGCTGTGGCCAACACGTACGTGTCGCCATAGGTGGCCAGCACCGCGCCATCGGCCTGCTTGGCCAAGTGCCCGGTTTCCAGCCGAAGCGTGCGGCCCTCTATTTCGAGTTCAACTGTCTGCGCCATGGGTCCTCTCTCTCCTTTGTGCTCTGAAGGGCCGGCCGGACGCCCACCGCCCGACCGTCCCGCAGCCTCCTAGCGCCGGATCCCCAGTCGCGTGATCACGGCCTTGTATCGCTCCTCATCATACCGGCGGAGATAATCCAGCAGGCGGCGGCGCCGGCTCACCATCATCAGCAGCCCCCGCCGCGAATGGTGGTCCTTCTTGTGACCCCGGAAGTGCTCCGTCAGGTAGGTGATCCGGCTGGTCAGGATCGCGATTTGCACTTCGGGAGAGCCGGTGTCCGTATCGTGAGTCTTGTACTGCTGAATGAGCGGGGTCTTCACCTCTTTCGCTAACGCCATGCCGACTGTCCTCCTTCATAATGGATCATGCCAGAACCTTCTCCAGTTTGATCATGGTGCCAGGGTGGGCCTGCTTCAGCTCCTCGGCGCTGCACGGGGCCTTGCCGATTCCCACCAGCCTGCCATCCGGCGACAGCAAGCGGACAAAGGCTCCGGCCATCCAGGCGCCTTCCGAACTGACGACCCGCGACACCGGAACCGCCACCCCATGGCAGAGCCCCTCGACCGCGTCGCGGTCGACGTGCAAAGCCGGCAGATCCGCCAAGGCCGCTGCCAGCGTGTACAGCCGCGTCTCGACCGCGCCACGATCCGCCAAGCCCGCCAGCTCGTCCAGGCTCAAGGCCTCTTCGATGCAAAACCGTCCCACCCGTCGGCGCTCCAGGCTGGCCAGATGCCCCCCCACGCCCAAGAGCTCGCCGATGTCGGCGCACAGCGTCCGGACGTAGGTCCCTTTGCTGCAGACCACATCGAACGTCACATCGAGAGTGGGAAGGTGAGCGGTGCCTTCCGGCATGGGGCCGATGGAAAGAATCTCCAACGAGCGGACCGTGAACTCGCGCGGGGACCGGGACACGGTGCGCCCCGCGCGCGCCGCCTTGTACAGCGGGACGCCTTTCACTTTGACCGCAGAGTACATCGGCGGGACCTGTTGGCGGCGTCCGACAAAACGGTTCATGACCTCAGCGATGGCCACCTGCTCAGGCAGTGTCTCTGCGACCCGCCCGACCACCGTGCCAGTCGCGTCCTGCGTGTCGGTCGCAACTCCCAGCCTCAACACCGCGCGGTAGGCCTTGTCCGCACTCATGAGATACTCCGCAATCCGTGTGGCCCTGCCCAGGCATAACACCAGCACACCAGTCGCCGCCGGGTCCAGCGTGCCGGTGTGGCCGACCTTCGACATCCCAAACAGCGTCCGCGCCCTGGCCACCACGTCATGGGACGTCCACCCGGCCGGCTTGTTGATGACCAGCACGCCGTCCAAGGCCACGCCCGCGCGGCGATCAGTGAGATCAAGTTTCACGACGATCGTCCTTCCGCTCTGCCGACTGCGGCTGTACCTGATCCAGCAGCGTCATCACCCGCTTCACCCGATCGAGCGAGGTATCCTTCACAAACGTCAGCTCTGGGACGTACCGCAGCTTCAGGCGCCGCCCCAACTCGCTCCTGATGAACCCCTCGGCCCGCGCCAGCACCGCCAGCGTCTCTGCCTCCTGAGGGCCCTGCTGCAAGACCGTCACATAGACCCAGGCCTGCCGCAAGTCCGCGGTCACGTCCACGGCCGTCACGGTCACGAAGCCGACCCGCGGGTCTTTGACCCGGCGCGTCAGGATGTCGGCGATCTCCATACGGATCTGATCGCCCACCCGGTCGGTGCGCTTGTGGCCTGTCATGGGTCAAAGCAGCTCCACGTGGTGCTCAATCAGTTCGACGGACGGATTGGCGCGGATCTCGCCGACGACCGCTTCCAGCATCTGGCGCGCATGTCGGCCATCGTTCGACACGCAGGCCACGCCCAGGACCGCGCGCTGCCAGAGATCGTTCCCGTCCACTTCGGCGATGGAGACATTGTACGTCTTCTTGAGACGGTCTTTCAGGCTCAGGAGGATCTGGCGCTTGCCTTTGAGCGAGCCGGTCCCCGGCAGGTGCAGATCAATCGTACAGACGCCAACGACCATAGGACGGGAAGATCAAAGCTTCGCGGCGACCTTGTCGACGGTAAAGACTTCGAACCGGTCGCCGGGCTTGACATCGTTGAAGTTCTCCACAGTGATGCCGCACTCGTACCCGGCCTGCACCTCTTTCACATCGTCCTTGAAGCGCCGGAGCGAGGCCAGTCTCCCCTCGTACACGACGACACCGTCCCGCACTACCCGCACACTCGCGCCGGCCCGGACGATCGTCCCATCCGTCACATAGCATCCGGCCACGGCCCCGACTTTCGTGACCAAGAAGACCTGCCGCACTTCCGCTCGGCCCAGCACCCGTTCCTTGAGCGTTGGCTCCAGGAGCCCTTCCATCGCCGCCTTGATGTCGTTCAGCACCTCGTAGATGATGCTGTACGTGCGGATGTCCACCCCTTCGCGTTCGGCCAGGGCCGCCGCCTTCGCTTCCGGCCGCACGTTGAACCCGATGATGATCGCGTTCGACGCCGCCGCAAGTTGGACGTCATTTTCCGTGATGCCCCCCACTCCTTTCAGCAGGACATGCGGCTTGACAGCCTCGGTCCCGAGCCGTTCAACGGCATCCGCAATGGCTTCCGCCGAGCCCTGGACATCGGCCCGGATGATGATCCCGAGGTCCTTGACGGTGCCTTCCGTCACCTGCGCGAACAGGTCGTCCAACGTCACCTTGCGCACGGGAGCCGCGCCGGCGGTCCGCTGCTTCTCGAGCCGGGACTCGGCGATCTCGCGGGCGATCCGCTCATCCCTGGTCACCACAAACTCGTCGCCGGCCATCGGCACCCCCAGCAGGCCCACCACCTCCGCCGGGATCGAAGGCCCAGCCTCCTTGACCGACCGGCCCGCGTCGTCGAAGAGCGCGCGGACACGCCCGCTGAAGGTGCCGACGACGAACGGATCGCCGGCGCGCAGCGTGCCCGTCTGCACGAGCACGGTGGCGACCGGGCCGCGCCCCCGATCGAGTTTGGCCTCGATCACGGTGCCCTTCGCCAACCGTGCGGGGTTGGCGCGCAATTCCAGGACTTCTGCTTGCAACAGAATCATCTCCAACAGGGTATCCAAGCCTGTTTTCTTCTTGGCCGACACCTCGACGTAGATGGTGTCCCCTCCCCACGCCTCGGGGACGAGTCCGCGTTCCGCCAATGAGTTTTTGACCCGATCCGGGTTGGCGTCCGGCTTGTCCATCTTGTTGATCGCCACGATAAGCGGCACGCCCGCGGCGCGCGCGTGGTCGATCGCCTCGATGGTCTGCGGCATGACGCCGTCGTCGGCCGCGACGACCAGGACCACCAGATCGGTGACCTTCGCGCCCCGGGCCCGCATGGCGGTGAACGCCTCGTGGCCGGGCGTATCCAGAAAGGTGATGGACTTGCCGTGCACGTGCACGACGTAGGCGCCGATGTGCTGCGTGATGCCGCCCGCCTCTCCCTCGGTGACCCGCGTTTGCCGGATCGCGTCCAACAGCGACGTCTTGCCGTGGTCCACGTGGCCCATGATCGTGACGACCGGCGGCCGTGGGACCCGCGCGTCTTCCGTCTCTTCAGGTTCCTGGAGGAGCGTTTCCGCCGGGCGCTCGGCGGTCATCTCGACCTTCACACCGAACGACTCGGCGACCAGCGGGGCCGCGTCCGGGGGAATCGGCTGGTTCAGGGTCAGCATCGTTCCCATGTCCATCAGCTTGCGGATCACTTCGGCGGGCTTCTGTCCCAACGCTTCGGCAAAATCCTTGACGGTGAGCCCTTCCGACAGCTTGACCGCTTTCAAGCGAGGCTTGGTGACTTCGGCAGGTGGACCGCTCGGTGCATGCCGGGTTTTTTCCTCGCGCCGGTGCATTGGCATCGCACGCAGGTCGCGCCAGCGGGTCGCGTCATCGCGGGTGGGAATCGGTTCTTCTTCCCGCCCCCGCCCGACTCGACGGAGTTTCTTCACCTTATCCCTCAGGCCCAGCAGGTCAGCCTGCGGCGCATCCGGCGGCAACCCCTTTTTGCTTGCCGGTTGACGATCGATGCCGGAGGCAGACAGGGGCGGCTGTGGAGGAAGCGTCACCTGCGGCGGCAGGGATGCCGGTGATCCTGGGGGTCCCGCAATTGTTGGCTCAACCGCGCCCGGGCGGGGAGGATGGGAAGACGGCTTCGCGTGAACCGGGCTTGGTGACGGCGGCGCGGCCACCTTGGAGGGGTCGGCGGGACCGACGCTGATCGCAGCCGGCTCCTCGACCGGCTGGAGCGGCGCCACGTCGCCTACCACGAGCGTCTCGCTTGGCCGCCGTTTGACCAGGATCATCTTCTTCTCTGCCTTCGGCGGCTCGACGATCGGAGGAGGTGTTTTCTTGGCTTTCAGCGCGGCGGTGTGGTCTCGCTCCTTGGCGGGCTTGGCAGCCTCGATGGTCTTGGGGGGCTTGACGAGAGCGGCGGCCACGGGTTTCTTGGCCTTCCCGGCGGCCTTCGCCAGGATCTTCGCGACCGTGTCGTCCTCGAGGGCGGCCATGTGGTTCGAAACCGTCACCCCGATCCCTTTGAGATCGCTGATCAGATCTTTGCTGGTGATGCCGAGCTGCTTTGCTAGTTCGAAAACCCGCATGCCTGTCCGTGCCCTGGACTACCCGGTCGCCGCCTCGGAATCCGGCGCTCCCGCAGCAGGAGTGGCCTGAGGCTCCGCCTCCTCGGCACTCGCTTGCTGCGCGGCCGCCGCGGCCGATTCCGCTTGCACCAACCGGGCGTGCTGTTCTTGCAACTGCTGCGCGATAGCCGCTCGGGTTTCCTGATCCCGCACGACCCGTTCCTTCTCGTACTCGCTGGCTCCGATGATATCGATCTTCCAGCCGGTCAGCTTGGCGGCCAGCCGGACGTTTTGCCCGTTGCGCCCGATGGCCAGCGAGAGCTGGTTGTCCGCGACAACGACCAGCGCCGACTTCTTTTCCTCATCCAAGCCCACCTTTTCGATGACGGCGGGGTTCAAGGCCTCGGCGATGAAGACCCGCGAGTCCTGCGTCCACGCGATGATGTCGATCTTCTCGCCCCGCAGTTCCCGCACCACCGCCTGGACCCGCGAGCCCTTCATACCCACGCAGGCCCCGACCGGATCGACAGCGCGGTCCCGCGAGGCGACGGCGATCTTGGTCCGATCGCCGGGCTCGCGGACGACGCCCTTGATTTCGACGATCTTCTCGGCAATCTCCGGCACCTCCGCTTCGAACAGCTTGACGATGAAGTTCGGATGGGTCCGGGAGAGGATGACCTGCACATCGCGCTGCGTCCGTTTCACCTCCAGCAGGTAGGCTTTGATGCGATCCCCGCGCCGGTAGGTCTCCCGTGGAATCTGTTCGTGCGCCGGCAAGATCGCCTCGGTCTTTCCGAGATCGACGATGTAGTTACGGCGTTCCTGGCCGAGAATGATGCCGTTGACGAGGTCGCCTTGGCGAGCCGAATACTCCCGCTGGACGACTTCCCATTCGGCTTCGCGGACTTTCTGGAAGATCACCTGCTTGGCCGTCTGCGCCGCGATCCGGCCGAAGTCCTCGATCTCGATGACGGCGCCGATCTCGTCCCCGAGTTCGGCCTCGCTGTCGATCTTGCGGGCCTCCTCCAGGGAGACCTCGGACTTGGGGTTGGTCACCTCGTTGACGATCTTCTTCAGGGAGATGGCCTCGACTTCCCCGCTCTTGCGATCAATCCGCACCTGGATGTTTTCGGCCGCCCCGTATTTCTTCTTCGCGGCGGTGAGCAACGCGGACTCCACCGCCTCGAGGATGCGTCCCGTATCGATTCCTTTTTCCCGCCCGATCTGTTCGATCACTGCAAGAAGCTCTCGACCCATCGCCCTGCTCCGTCCCTCTCAGAATTCCACTTCCAGTCTTGCTTCCAGAATCTCGGCCAGCGGGAGCGCCACCGGTGTCCCCTCACCGACGCGCTTGGCCTTCGCGGCCTGCGTCTCCACCCACACCTGCGTCCCGTCCAGCTTCTGAATCCGCCCGACGACCACCGCCTGCCCCAGCACCGGCTTGGCCATTTTAAATCGCGCCAACCGCCCGTGGAAACGCTCATAGTCCTCGGGACGCCGGATCGGACGGTCCAGCCCCGGCGAGGACACCTCCAGCAGATACGCGTGGGGGATCGGATCCTCCGCGTCCAGCGCATGCCCGACCAGCTTGTGAACGCGCTCACAGTCGTCCAGCGTAACGGCCCCCTCGCCCTGATCAGCCGACCGTTCGATGAACACCCGGATCAGGGTCTTGGGGCCACGCCCCCGCACTTCCACATCGACGAGAACCAACCCGAGAGAAGCGAGAACAGGCTCGACGATCCGCTGGACAATGGAGCCAACCCGTTCGGATCCGCGGGCGGTTCCCGGAGGAACGCCGCCGGCTGGCGCTAAGGGATGGTCTTGACCCGTCATAACCGAAAAAAAAGTGGGCAAAGCCCACTTTCGATACCGCACCCTACCACACCTATCCTTGCGAAAGCAAGGGGAAACTAGGCGAGGATGCGCTTGAAACGGTCCATCACCAGACTGGTCACAGGGCCAGGAGCGCGAGCCCCGATCTGGCGACCATTAACGCGGGCGACCGGGAGCACTTCGATCGTCGTGCCGGTCAGCAGGACTTCATCGGACGTACAGAGGTCGGCCTCGGTGACGGGCTCCTCTTTGACCGCTACCCCGCCTTGCTGGGCCACCGTCAGCACGACCTTGCGCGTCACCCCGGAGAGAAGCAGGGGCCCTTCGGGCGGCGTGATCAAGACTCGGTCCCGCACTACCGCAACATTGCTGGTTGTGCCTTCCACCACATAGCCGTCTCGCACGAAAATCGCTTCAACGGCCCCCCTGTCCCGCGCCTGCTGCTTGGCGAGCACGTTCGCCAGGAGGCTGACCGACTTGACGTTACATCGAGCCCACCGGATGTCAGGGACGGTGACGACGTCCACGCCGCTGGCATAGAGAGCTGGATCGGGCGGAACCAGGGCACGAACCGTGATGACCACGGTCGGCGGCACGTGGCTCGCGAGCACGTGGTCCCGCGGGGCCGCGCCCCGGGTGATCTGGATATAGACCTTGGCTTCGGGATACGCGCTGCGCGAGACGGCTTCGGAGACCAGCGCCGTCCAGCGCTCTCGGGTATAGGGAACGGGAATCGCGACGGACCGGGCGCTCTGCTCGAGGCGGTCGAGATGCTCCGTGAAACGGAACGGGCGCCCGGCGTAGACCCGAATGAGTTCGTAGACGCCGTCTCCGAACTGAAAGCCCCGGTCTTCGACCGAGACACGAGCCTCGGAGAGCGGCAGAAAGGCATCGTTGACAAAAGCAATATCAGGCACGCCCGGGTCTCAGGCAGACACTGGGTTCTCACCCGCCACCGTGACGGTGTAGACCCGCCGGTCCTCGGGCGTGAACTTCCAGCCCATCCGCTTCTCGAACACGAGCCGGTGGACGCCGGGCTTCATCGCGCGGAACTCAAAGGCCCGTTTGCCCGAGTCGATGGCATTGTTGCTGTCACCAAAGCTGCGTTCGTACTCGTCGTTGAGCAACGCCAGTGCTTCGGGATCATACGACGGAACGTAGATCTCGCCCCGGGTTCGGTCCTCCCACAACCGGATGGTCAAGGTCTCGCCGACGCTCGTCTCCAGGACTTTCTCTTCCTTCACGCCTTCTCCAATCCCGACCGCCTGCATACGGTGCTCTCCCGCGTTCGGGCGCTATCTTACGTGAGCTGGCAGAGCGAGTCAAAGCTTCAAGATGAACCGCAAGTCCGCTCCCGGAGCCAGGCCTTCCCGGCGCGCGAAGCCGGCACGGGTCTCGATCACGTAGCGGGCCCTTTCGGGGGGCGGGCCGTACTCCGGGCACTTCTCCGAGAGGCACGGGTTGACGATTTCCATGATCAGCAGCACCCGTTTGCCCTCGTCAAGCCAGATGATGTCCACGGGGAAGCGGTACTGGCGCGTGTTGCGGCGGTGAAAATCTGCCCGGTCGTAGATGAACAGCATCCCTCCGTTGGGAGGGAGACTGTCTCGGAACGCCAGTCCGGCATACAAGAGCAACGGGCTGTCGGCGACCTCGACAGTCATCTGGGTGCCCGACGGGAAGCTGACCATCATGGATGCGGGTCCCTGGCCCGTCGACATGAAGTAGCTGCCCACCATCAACAAGGCCAACGCCAGGGCGGCAAGGACGCCTAACCGCGTCGCTTGGGACTTCTCCATAGGTTACACTATGACGGATGAGGCCCGGCGCTAGGGCTTTTGTTCGGCCCCCACCAGGTCTTCCGGCCTATGCTGGGCAACAAAATCACATTGACAAGAGCCCGTGCGCCCTTCTAGAATTTCGTGTTACCATATCACGACTGCTGTGATATGGGCCATCCGCCGCGCATGATGGCCTCTTCTAACGCAGCGATAAGTTTTCTCGAGTGCTTCAGGGAAGGAGGCGTGGGTTATGGCATTACTGATCACGGAAGAGTGTATCTCCTGTGGGGCCTGCCTCCCCGAGTGTCCGAACGAGGCCATCTTCGAAACCCGTAGCGACGCCGAGGGGAAAGGCTACCATGTCGGTGACGGCCAGGGCGTCGGCGACAATATCTACGTCATCACTCACGATCGCTGCACCGAGTGCGTCGGACACTTCGACGAGCCCCAGTGTGCGGCGGTCTGTCCAGTGGATAATTGCTGCATCTCCGATCCAGCCTATCCAGAATCGACAGAGGTCCTCTTGGAACGGGCCCGCAGGCTGAACCCGGACAAGGAGATCGATCCCAATAAGGTGTGGAGCGGCGTGCGCAACGGCTGACACCCCGCGTCTTCTCCCTCTGAAAACAGAAGCCCCCTCTTCTCAGTTCGGAGAAGAGGGGGCTTCTTATTTCAATGTCAACCGGGTGACCACGTCACCAAGGGGCTATTCCCTGAACCCGCACGGCCTATAGCGTCCCCCAGTTCTTGAAGTACCGGAGCAAATCCCGGACGGAAAGAATGCCGACGATCTTGCCGTCCTCCGTGACGGCCAAGTGGCGTATGCCCCGCTCGGCCATCACATCACTGGCCTCATGCGCGGAACGGTCGATCTCGATAGTGATGAGCGGGGCGTGCATCACCTGCGAGACCCGCACCTGGTTGGCGTCTCCACCCACCGCCAACACGTTGCGGACGAGATCGGACTCGCTGACGATCCCAACAAACCGCGCACCTTCCGCCACCAAGAGGGCCCCGACCTTCGCCTCGCGCATGGTCCGAGCGGCCTCGATGACCGGCGCAGAGGGGGAGATGCTCAGGATCTGGCGGCTCATCATCACCGCCAGCGGTCTTTGAATGGCCGATCCCCCAATCGCCATGGCGGGCGCGATTGTAGAGAAGCGGCCTGGGACAGTCAATAGCGAGAGGGCTCTGTGATATACTCCGCCGACACACCGGCAGGCGGAGGGGTATGAATATCAGTGTCATTGGCACCGGCTACGTGGGATTAGTGACAGGAGCCTGTTTCGCCGAGTTCGGGGTCCATGTGACCTGCATGGACACGGACGAGCGTCGGATCGCCCAGTTGGATAAGGGCGAGATCCCCATTTACGAACCGGGACTGGCCGAACTGGTCCGCAAAGGGCTGTCGGAAGGGCGGCTGATCTTCACCACCGATCTCGGACAGGCTGTGGAAACCGGCCTGGCGATTTTCATTGCGGTCGGGACTCCCTCCCGCGAGGATGGGTCCGCGGATCTCTCGTTCGTGGAAGAGGTGGGGCGGGGCATCGCGGCCCATCTCAACGGCTATAAAGTGATCGTCACGAAATCGACGGTCCCGGTGGGAACTGGCCAGCGGTTACGCGAATTGCTCGAGCAGCACGGCCCCCGGCCCGCCCACTTCGACATCGTCTCGAACCCGGAATTCCTCCGCGAAGGCGCGGCCATCGAAGACTTCATGCGCCCCAACCGAGTGGTCATCGGCGCGGACAGCCCGCAAGCCGAGGCGATCATGCGCGACCTGTACCGTCCCCTGTACTTAATCGAGACCCCATTCGTCTTCACGGACATCGCCACCGCCGAGATGATCAAGTACGCCTCCAACGCGTTCCTTGCTACCAAGGTGTCCTTTATCAACGAGGTGGCGAATCTCTGCGAGCGGGTGGGAGCGGACGTGCAAGTGGTGGCCAAAGCCATGGGGCTCGACCATCGCATCGGATCCAAGTTCCTGCACGCGGGGCCCGGTTACGGCGGGTCGTGTTTCCCCAAAGACATCGCGGCGATGATCCAGACCGGCCGCCATGCGGGCTGCCTCATGGAGATCGCCGAGGCGACCACCCGCGCCAACGTCAAGCAGCGGGCGCGTATGGTGGAGAAGATCAAGGCCGCGATGGGGGGCTCCGTAGCGGGCAAGTGCATCGCGGTGCTCGGGCTCACCTTCAAGCCCAACACCAACGACCTGCGGGACGCCCCGTCACTGGAGATCATCCCGAAGCTCCAGGACGAAGGCGCGACGATCCGCGCCTATGACCCCGCCGGAATGGACGAGGCACGGAAGCTCCTCTCGGGCATTACGCTCTGCGCGAACGCCTACGACGCAGCGACGGGCGCCGACGCGCTGGTGCTCATGACCGAGTGGAACCAGTTGCGCAACCTGGAGCTCGAGCAGATCAAGCGGAATCTCAAAGCGCCCGTCTTTGTGGACCTCCGCAACGTGTACGAGCCGGCTCGCATGGCATCACTCGGCTTCCACTACACGTCGGTCGGCCGACCAGCCTCACGCGCCAAGGAAGGCAAGTAATCACATCACTTCGGTCTTCGGCTTCGGCTTGTACCCCATCCGGTCGAGCAGCTTGCGGATGCGCGCTTGGAGGGTCTCGTCCGCCGTGAGCATGACCTCCGTCAAGGGCTCGACAGCCGGTTTGCCGATCTTGCGGATGATCTCGGAGGCAACCTGCCGGAGGTCGTCGTCCTCGTGCGTCAGCAGGCTGGCCACCGCCGGCACGCTCGGGGCGCCGATCTTGATGAGGGACTCGTAGGCCCGCTGCCGAATGTCGTTCACCTCATCGGTCAAGGCTTCAATGAGTGGTCCCACCGCGCGGGGATCCGCTAAGTTGCCAAGGACCTCCACCGCGTACTTCCTGGTGAGCCAGTGACTCTCATTGAGCGAGGCCAGCATCTCTTCCGCGCGGGTCTTCTGGGCGTCCCGAGAACGGATCGTGATGCCCTTGACAATGCGTCGCTTGGTCGGCGCGCCGTGCAGAGTGCCGCCCGGCTCTTCCTCGACCACGCGGACCGTCACCCCGTCGCCCGGCTTGATCTTCTTGAGCTCTTCGACGAGATCCTCCCCGACTTCCAGCATGACGGTCTTCCCTTCATAGGCTAGGAGCTCGATCTCCAGCGTCCGGTTCTCGACATCGACCTTGACCACCTTTTCGGAAATGAGATTGAACCCGTCCTTCTTGATCCCCGGACCGCCCTTGCCGATCTGGATCAATTTGGGTGTTTCGTCAGCCATTCGAACTCTCCTTCGCCTTACGCGTTCGGCGGGGTCCAGCCCAGACTCGACAGCGCCCCCTCCGCCGTTTCCCGAACCATGTCATTCTCATCCTCGAGCAGTGGGAGGAGATCCTCGACCGCTCGGCGGTCGCCGAGACGAGCCAGCGATTCCGCCGCGTTCCGCCGCACCAACCAGTCTTCGTCCCGCAGCGCCTCCCGCAAGCCGTCCAGCGCCCGCGTGTCTCCGATCAGCCCGAGAGCCTCAGCCGCGTGGCGTTTCACGATCCAGTTGCCGCTGGCCAGTCCCCGTAACAGTCCATCCACGGCGCGGGGGTCCGGGATCTTCTTGAGCGCGCGCGCGGCTTCTTCCCGCACCGTCTGATCGAGCAGGGCCTCGATCAGCCCGTCCACCGCCCGCGGATCGCGGAGTTTCTCCAAGGCCAAGACCGCCGCCTGCCGCACCGCCCCATCCTGATCCTTGAGGGCGGCGATCAGCGGCTCGATGGCCCGTTCATCCTTGAGCGAGCCCAGGGCCTCCGCCGCCTGCTCGCGCACGGCCCAGTCGTCGTCTCGCAGGGCTTCGAGGAGCGCAGGGACCGCATCGGCGCCCACCTGCACCACCGCCTGCCGAGCCGCTTCCCGGATCACGCGGTCCTCGTCAGCGAACAGATTGATGAGACGTTCGATGGCCGCCGCCCCAAGCTGCCCGAGGCTGGCCACCGCGTGATCCCGTAGAGCCTCGTTGTCGTCGCGCAAGGCCGCGAGCAGCTGCTCGATGCGGCGGTCCGTCTCACCGCTCATATGATGATGCCCCCCTTCGGCGCACCTGGGCCCGCCGCTGGGCGTGGCGCAGGAGCCGGCACCTCTTCGTCCCACTCATCGCGCTCCACCGTTTCTTCTTTCTGCTGCATCCCCTGCTCACTCATGAGCTTGTCCAACTTGTCGAGGATCAACCCGCCGTGATAGCTCACCAGCCCATCCCGATCCGACTTCATCCGCTTGATGAGCTCGATATGGGGTAGGAGCACACTCACGTCCTTGATCTTGGACAGCCCCTCGGACGCGGCCAGGCGCGTCGTCGGGACATTGACGGCCTCGACCAGCACCTCGACCGCGCGCGCATCGCCGAACTCGCCCAACGCCTTGATGCAACTCTCGCGGACGCCCATATCGCGGTCGGCCTTCGCCTTGCGGAGCAAGGGCTCGACAGCCCTCAGGTCCCCGATGAGTCCCAAGGCCTGCGCCACCACTTCACGGACCATCCAATGCCCGTCCTCCAAGGCCTCCCGGAGATCTGAGACTGCTGGACGCCCCAGAGCCATCAGGTTCATCACGACTCCGACCCGCGCTTCCTCCAAGGCGACCGTGTCCTCGAGGTCGCGCAAGCCGTTCAGGATGCCCTCGATCCGCTCTCGGAGCTCGCCGATGTGCTTGAGCGACCGTGAGGCAATGACGCGGAGGTCGGGATCGCCCATGGCTTCGATCCAGGCGTCGGCGCTCCGAGGATCCGCCAGTTGTTCCAGGGCCTCGGCGGCCATCCGGCGTGCGGTCGGATCCTGGCTCTTGAGCATCGCGACCAGCGGCTCCAGCGCACCGGGGTCCTTCAAGCGGCCCAGAACCGCCGCGGCGGTATCGCGCGGTTCCGGCTCTTCCAGCAGCCGGACCAACGCGGCCAGTGCCGCATCATCGGCGACGTGCTGCAAGGCTTCTGCGGCCGCCGTTCGGACAATCGGTTCAGGATCCGTGAGGAGCTTGACAATAGGGACGCCGGCGGTTCGGTCCTTGATCCGCCCCAGCATGAGCGCCGCCTCGGCGCGCACGCGGGGGTTCTCATCGGCCAGCACCACGAGCAGGTGCCGCACGGCCTCCGGTCCGCGCTTCAGGAGCTCGGCGGTCGCGTTCATCCGCTTCCAGTCTTCCTCGTGGATGAGCTCCTTGACCAGGTCCTCTGTCTTATCTCGCTTGGCCATGCCTGCCGGTCAGCCTTTGGCTCCCTCCGCGGTGGTCTTGTCGGGCGCGCCTTCCTGGCCCTCTTCGGGCGGCGTCCAGCCAAGCTGCATCAGAATATCCATCACCAGGGCCCGCAAGGAGGCCGCGGCGTCCAGGCGATTGGAGGCGAACGACATGACGTTCTCGCTGAGCTGCTCGACTTTGGACGCCTCGGGATCGTTGATGAAGTCCACCAGCATGTCGATGATCTGCGGACCCAGCTCGATCAGCGCCTGGGACGCCTTCTCGCGCAGCCGCGTGTCTTTCAGGGCCTGGCACAGAGCCGGCACGCTGCGGAGATCGTTGATATGCCCCAAGGCCAGCGCCGCCTGCTCCCGGATGAACCATTCCTCGCTGACGATACAGCCCGGCATCGGCGTCCCCTTGAGATTGATCCCCACGCCTTCCAAGACCCGGATCAGGGGTTCGACCGAGCGGGGATCGGCGATCATGCCCAAAGCCATGATCGCCCGCACCCGGACGGCACCGTCCTGCATCGCTTCGATGAGCGCTGGCACGGCGCTGGGATCGCCGATCATGCCCAGCGCGATGGCCGCGTCTTCCCGTACCGCGCGGTCCTTATCCTTCAAGAGCGCGATGAGATGGGGCACGGGGCGGGAATCCCGCAACCATGATCGGCCTGTGGGATAGTCGCTGGTGATCCCGCCCAACGCCTGTACGGAATGCAGCCGGACCTGGAAGTTTTCATCCTTGAGGCCTTCGATCAAAGGCGCGACCGTCGGCTCTCCGATCTGCGTGAGGGCAATGGTCGCGGCGACGCGCACTAGCTTGGAGGTATCCTTGAACAGGGCCATCAGGCCCTTGGTGGCCTTCGGATCGCCGATCCGCCCCAGCGCCTCAGCCGCGATAGTGCGAACAGACCCGTCCCGGTCCCGTAAGGCAGCGATCAGCGGGTCCACGGCACGCTTGTCCTTGAGCAGTCCCAGCGCTTTGGCCGCGCCCTCCCGGACCCGCCAGCGCTCGTCGCGCAGGGCAGCGATCAGGCGCTCGACGGCCGGCGTGCCGCTCGTCACGAAGTCTTCCACGGCCCCATCCCGGCATTCCTTAATGGTGTCGCCCAGCATCGGGATCAGGGCCTCGATCACGCGCGGCCCACCGATCTTCGCCAGCGCGTGGCCCGCGTGCATACGGACAGACCAGTAATCATCCTGCAAAGCCTCGATCAAGGCATCCGTGGCGACGGGGTCGGCCAGCTTGATCAGGGCTTGCGCGGCCTCTTCCCGCGTCGCATCATCCGGGTCTGCCAACGCTTCCAGCCAGTCCGCCAGTTTGTTCGCCATGGTTAGACGCCTTCTTTCATCGTGGGCGCGGGTCGCCAGCCGACCGCAGACAGGATCCCCCGCGCGTGAAATAGGATATTGGAATCGGTCTCGGTCTTCATCGCCGCCAGCAGCGGCGCCGCGATCCGAAGACCCATCTTGCTCAGGGCAGATGCAGCGGCGGCGCGGAGCCGGGTGTCCTTGAGCGCGCGGATGAGGGGCTCGATCGCACGCTCGTCCCCGATCTCGGAAAGCCCGCCGATAGCAAAGATCTGCACTTCCATCTCCTCCACATCCAGTTCGCCAGACTCGTCTCCGCAGACGGGCACCTTGCGGGCATTGGCCGGGCGGTTCTTCCCAGAGACCACATCAATCAAGATCGGGACGGCCCGACGGTCCTTGAGCCTGCCCAGCGCATCCACCGCATAGGGCCTGACCGAGAGATCCGTGACGGCCTTCGCCAGAGCTTCGAACGCCGCGGGGGGACCGATGCTCCCCAGCGCCTTCGCCGCATCCTGCCGGACTGCCGTGTCCCGGTCGTGGAGCATCACCTCGCACAACGGCGCGACGGCTTCCTCGGCGCCGATTTTTCCCAACGCCTCGCAGGCATGGAGGCGCAAGATCCATTCCTCATGCCGCAAGGCCGCCAGCAGGGTCGCCACCGCCGGCCGGCCGATCTCGGCCAGGGCGTCCGTCGCATCCACTCGCACCGCCTTGACCGAGTCCATGAGCAGCGGGATCAGGTGGCGGACAGCCCGCTCGTCACCCAGGTTGCCTAGCGCCTTGGCGGCATGCATCCGCATAATCCAGTTCTTGCTCGTCAGGCAGCCGATCAACGGCTCCACCGCCTCAGGCGCCGCCACGTCCTTGAGGATCGCCACGGCCGCTTCCTGCACGTTGCTATTGGGGTCCTGCAAAGCCGCGAGCAACGCCGGCGCAGCCGCCGGCCCGATCTTCCGCAAGGCCGTCGTCGCGGCATCCCGCACGGCGCGATCTTTGTCGTGAAGCGCCTCCACGAGCGGGCCGACCGCCCGGGGGTCGCGGAAATCCCCCAGCAGCGTCGCCGCCTCTTCCCGCAGCGCCCAGTCCTCATCCTTCAGCGCCGCGATTTCTTCCAGCACCCGATCACTCATACGCCAAATTGCCCACGTTAGCACACGGTTTTAAGACCGGTCAACAGCGTGAAAACGTCAGGGATGGGCTTCGCGCCAGTTGCGGCCGACGCCCACATCCACCTTGAGCGGCACCGCCAGTGTCACGACCCGTTCCATCTCTTCGACCACGACCTTGCGGACCGCTTCGATTGCGCCCCCCGTCACCTCGAAGATCAGTTCGTCATGGACCTGCAGGATCATCTTCGCCGCGGCCACTTCTGCTTGCAGCCGGCCCCGGACGGCCAGCATGGCGAGCTTGATCACGTCCGCCGCCGTGCCCTGGATCGGCGTGTTCATTGCCATCCGTTCACCCATGCTGCGCTGGGTCGGATCGCCGCTCTGCAACTCCACGATCGGACGGCGGCGTCCCAACAACGTCGTGACGTAGCCTTTCTCTTTCGCCTCGGCGATGGTCCTGTCTAAGAAGCCCTTCACGCCCTGAAACTTCGTGAAGTACGCGTCGATATATTTTCTGGCTTCTTGCTGGGAAATCCCCAACTGGGAAGAGAGCCCGTACGGACTGATGCCGTAGATGATGCCGAAGTTCACCGTCTTGGCCACCCGGCGCATGTCCTTGGTGATCCGCGCGGCCGGCAGATTGAAGATCTCCACCGCGGTCGCCGTATGGATATCGTCCCCACGGGCAAAGGCCCCGATGAGAACGGGATCTTGCGAGAGATGCGCGAGGATGCGCGGCTCGATCTGGTTGTAGTCGGCCGACAGGAGGAGTGAACCGGGCTCCGCCACGAAGGCTTCGCGGATGCGCATCCCCCATTCCCCCTTGACCGGGATGTTCTGGAGATTCGGCTCGGAGGAGGAGAGACGTCCCGTCGCCGTGATCGTCTGGTTCAGGGACGTATGCAGACGTCCAGTCTCGGGACGCACGAGCAGCGGCAGGGCGTCCACATAGGTGGACTTCAACTTGCTGAGGCTGCGGTAGTTCAGGATCTCGGCCGGCAGGTCGTGCTGGAGGGCTAGCTGCGTGAGGACCTCCTCATCCGTGGAATAGCCGGTCTTGGTTTTTTTGACCGGCGGGAGCTTGAGCTTCTCGAACAGGACCTCGCTGAGCTGTTTGGGCGAATTGACGTTGAACTCGGTGCCGGCCTTCCGGTAGATCTCATCGAGGATCCGGTCAAGCTGGCTTTCCAGCTCCTTCGACAATCGGGCCAAGACGTCGGTGTCCACCCGGAACCCCGTCGCCTCCATCTCGCCCAGCACCACGGTGAGGGGGAGCTCCACCCGCTCGAACAGATCACGCATGCCCGCGGCCTCTAGCTTCTCGGCCAGGATCGCCCGCAGGCGCGCGATGGCCGAGGCCGCCCTGGCGGCCCTCGTCGCGGTTTCTCCGGGATCGGGGTGCTCGAAGAGATCCCCTTTCTTCGGTTTCTTCTCAAGCGGCGCGTGGCCCAACGACTCGGCGAGATACTCCTGGGCGAGCGTTTCCAGGGCAGGACTCCGTCGGTTGGGGTTCAGCAGGTAGCCGGCCAGCATCGTATCGAAGCGCGGAGTCAATCGGACGCCAATCCGTCGCAGCGCCAGCCAGGCGGCCTTGGCGTCGTGGACATAGACCTGCACGGTCGGATCCTCCAGCACCGGGCGAAGATCCGCCAGGCCATCCTCTCCTGGAAAATACGAGGCCTGGCCAGGGCCTGCGCACACGCCGATGCCGCGCACGGCGGCCCCGAACGGATCGTCCCCAACAAGGTCGCAGTGGATGGCCACTTCCGCCGCATCCCTGATGGCTTGCACCAGACGCGAGCGGTCGGCAGGATCGTCGAGGACGGCCATCCGTTCTTCGTGACGGAGCTCTCCCCCAATCGGCTTGTGCAGCATGTTAAGCAGGCCCCAGAACTCCAGCTCGCGATAGAGCGCGATGAGCTCGTCGGTCCGGACATCGCCGAGGCGAAACCGCTCGCGCTCGAAAGTCACCGGACAATCCGTGACGATGGTCGCCAGCTTCCGGCTCTGGCGCGCCTCGTCCGCATGCGCTTCCAGGAGGCCCCGGAGCTTGTCCCCCTTCACCTCGGACAGGTGTGCGAGGAGGTTCTCGATGGTGCCGAACTCGGCAATGAGCTTCTTCGCTGTCTTCTCGCCGATGCCCTTGACGCCGGGAATGTTGTCGGTGGCGTCCCCCATGAGACCCATGACCTCGACGACTCGCGCCGGCTCAACGCCGAACCGGTCCAGGCAGTCCTCCTCGGTCAGGAACTTGTCCTTGACGGGATCATAGATGCGGACCGCCGGCGACAGCAGTTGGAACATGTCTTTGTCACCGGTCACGATGACCACCTCCAGTCCCTGCGACGAGGCCTGCGCCGCCAGGGTACCGATGAGGTCGTCGGCCTCGTAACCGGCCAGCTTGACGACCGGGATCGCGAATGCTTCGACTACCCGATGGATGTAAGGGATCTGCCTCGACAGCGCGTCCGGCATCGGTGGCCGGTGTGCCTTGTACTCCTTGAACTCCGCGTGCCGGAGGGTGGGCCCCTTCTCGTCGAACGCCACGGCGAGGTACTGGGGGCGGCGCTCGCGGATGATCTTCTGCAGCATCGTGGTGAACCCGTAGACGGCATTCGTCGGAACCCCCGTTGTGGTGGAGAGATCGGGAAGCGCAAAGAAGGCACGGTAGAGGTAGGCGCTGCCGTCAATGAGGTAGAGGACCGGACGCTCCGTCATCAGGCCCATCGTAGCACTGCGTGTTGGTGGGGACAAGCTGGTTTACTGGTCCAGGCGAGGGCTGTATAATACCGCTGATGCTGACACTCACTTCACGGACGCACTCACGCTCAGGCGCCTTCCTTTCTCTGGCGATGACGGCAGCGTTAGCATGGGCCTTCACCGGCACTGGCACGGCGCAGGCCGCCGGGCCAGCGGCCGCCTCGCCTCAAGTTGAGATCAAGAAACACTCGACCGGCAAGGAAGCCACGATCACGTATGGCGACGGAGAGTGGTTCATTCATATCGACGTCGACCAGGACCGGACCATGATCATCCGGACCGAATCCCACAACGGCAAGGAGACCAAAAACCAGCCGGAGATCGTCGAGCGTCCGATGTCGAACGCTGAAGTGGATCGCATCATCAACGACTGGGTCAGCGGCATAAAATCCACCCTCAAGCCGTGACCACCCCGAGCCCTCCGGTGAAGAAACCCAAGTTCGTCATCTTCGCCCACGGCGGCACCTACGACAAACTCTACCAGGCTGCCACGATCGGCATGACGGCCGCGGCGATGGGCAAGGACGTCTACGTCTTCCTGATGTTCTGGGCGATCAAGAAGCTGGCGATGGGCGAGCTGGACAAGATCGACTTCTCACCGGCCTACGAGGACCACGCCGAGGAAGTGGCCCGCGCGATGATCGAGAAGAAGGTGCCGAAGATCACCGAGATGTTCGCGGAAGCCAAGCAGGTGGGCAGCTTCAAGGTCATCGCCTGCAGCGCCGGCCTGGAATACATGAGCGTGAAGTACGAGGACCTGGCTACCAAAGTGGACGAGGTGTTGGGCCTGCCGCTCATCCTGAACCTGGCTGCCGACGCCGAAACGACCCTGTTCATTTGAAGAACGTTAAACGTTATTCGTTAAACGGAGAAAGGCACGAAATCCCATTCTTCACGTATAACGTTTAACGATTAACGTGTTTTACCGCGACTTCACCACTCCTACCCGGTCGCAGTAGCGCGCCAGCTTGCACTGACTGCACCGCGGCGAGACCGGCGTGCAGACATTCTGGCCGAACGGCACCAGCAGGTCGTTGTAGATCATCCAATAGCGGCGCGGCAGTTTGCGTCGCAGCACCTGCTCGCTCTGTTCGGGGGTCTTAGTCCGGATGTAGCCCCAGCGGTTGCTGATGCGGTGAACATGGACATCCACGCAGATCCCCGGTTTCCGAAACCCAAGGGTCACCACCAGATTGGCGGTCTTGCGGCCCACCCCCTTCAGCGTGAGCAGCTCCTCGATGGAATCGGGGACCTGCCCCCCGTAGCGCGTCAGGAGATCC
Organism: Nitrospirota bacterium; assembly: GCA_005877615.1. Classification (GTDB taxonomy): domain Bacteria; phylum Nitrospirota; class Nitrospiria; order Nitrospirales; family NS-4; genus NS-12. Next base: position 59,498 of record VBOD01000109.1, read on the forward strand.
CGGCAGATGTCGTGGATGTGCCGTGCTTTGGTGCGATAGAACCCGACGGGATAGATGGCGCGCTCGATCGTCCGGCGCGGGACCTTCAGCATGGCTTCCGGCGTGGTGGCGAGCCGGAACAGTCGGGCCGATGCCTCGGCCGTTGTCTGATCCTTGGTCCGGAGGCTCAGGACGGTGGAGATCAAGATCTGAAAGGGATCGCGGCGCGATGCTTTGGCGACAACGCCCACGATCGGTTCCTGCCAGCGACGGACCTCGCGCTTGAGGATCCGGATGCAGGCGTCGATATTGTGGTCCTTCACATCGGGTGAGCAGCGAGACGCGGTGGGAGAGCGTTCAGATTTCGGGAGGGACGCTTACTCGGATTTGTGCTTGGCCAGCCACTTCTGGCGCCGGCGCTGGGCTTCACGCTCCTTGTTCTTTCTCTTGAGGCTCGGCTTTTCGTAAAACCGGCGGCGCTTGAGCTCCCTGAACAGCCCTTCGCCAGCCAGCTTCTTCTTGGCGATCTTCAGGGCCTTCTCGACGTTGTTATTAAAAACCTTAATTTCCATCCAGCGAACCCGCGCCCTCCTTCCTCGTTGAAACGAGACGGAATCTAGCACAGAGGCACGAAGAAGAGCAAGGGCTTCGCTTGCCGTCGTATCGAGAGCCGGACTACGGTATTACCCGCGGGCCTGCACCATCGTCCCCACCTGGCACCCTTTCACAGGGCAGATGCCCTCGGCACCCAGCGGGGCATTCGGGTGCTCCGGGTTGTCCGTCGGGTGGTACCGGTGGTACCAGGTACACTCCAGGCCATGCGCCTCGGCTGCGCTCGGCGTGTACTCGAACCAGAAATACCGGTATTTCCCCTCGGCGGCCTCCCGATGGAGGTTGTCGGCAAGGTTGTGATCGGCCCGGCCGACACGATCAGCCATCCGCCCGTTCCGTGACAGGATATACGCACCCGGCGAACTCTCCGTCACGAAGAGGTGGATGTACTTCAGGTTATAGGGTCCTGACATGCCACCCTCCTTTCACGTGAAGATCCCCTAGCGGCTACCAGCACCGCGAATAGCCGCAGCCGTAACACTTCTCGCAGTTCTCCGTATGCACCAGCGGACTCTTGCAGTCCGGGCACGGCAAGCCTTCCGGGCGAGCCGCCAGCACCCCCGTGGCGGACTCCTGCCGCTGCTCCGGCGGGTGATAGCTCGCCAGCGCCTTGGCAATGGCGTCCCAGAGAGAGAGGACACGATTCGCCCCGACGCCGTAAGGGTTGCCGTCCTGAATGCCGATCAACTGCCTTGTGATCTCGTGCATCGGGATCCGGTAGCGGAGCGCGAGACTGATGAGCCGGCATACGCATTCCAGGTCGGCCTGGATCATGCCACCGGCCTTGGCGACGGTCGCGAACGTCTCGAACGGCTGCCCGTTAAAGGAATTGATGGTCAGGTACATTTTGCCGTAGCTGGTATTGATCGCGATTGTCTCCCCGCTCACCCGGGTCGGCCGCTCCAGTTTGGCCGGCAGCGTCCCAGCCGCATGAGCCACTGCTAGTTGCTCCATCGCCTGGTCGGCGGTGACATGGGTGGGCCCCGATGGCTTCGCGCTCGCCACAGGCGTTGCCTTCTCCTTCGTGGACAGCCCGACGTTCATGACCTGCTCTTCGCGGCTCCCGTCGCGGTACACCGTGATGCCCTTGCAGCTAAGCTCGTAGGCCATTAGGTAGGCGGCCATCACGTCGTCCACCGTGGCAGTGTCCGGCATGTTGATGGTCTTGGAGACGCCGCTGTCCGTGTATTTCTGGAAGGCCGCCTGCATGCGGACGTGCCACTCTGGCGCGATGTCGTGGGCCGTGGCGAAGACCTTCTGCCACTGCTCGGGGATCTCCGGGATGCCCCGGGCCGAGCCGTGGTTGGCCAGGATCTTGTCCAGCAGCCCGTCCTGCCAGAATCCTTCCCGTTTGGCCGTTTCGATGAAGAGGTCGAGGACATACGGCAGGTGCTCGCCGTCCATGACGTTCTTGAACCAGATGAGACTAAACTCCGGTTCGCAGCCGCCCGACGTATCCGCGATCATGCTGATCGTGCCGGTCGGGGCCACGGTGGTCACGTAGGAGTTCCGCACCCGCTGGCCGCGCGCCTCGTGGCGGGAGCCCTTCCAGGAGGGGTACACGCCGCGCTTCTCGGCCATACGCCGGGACTCGTCGTAGCCGATCTCGGAGATGAACTTCATGACCTGTTCGCCCATCTGGATGCCGGCTTCCGAGTCGTACTGGACGCCCAGATTGAAGAGCATGCGGGCGAATCCCATCACACCCAGGCCGATCTTCCGGTTGTCCTTGGTGCATTTCTCGATCTCCGGGATCGGGTACTTGTTCATATCGATGACGTTGTCCAGGAAATGGACGGAGGTCCGGATGGACCGCTCCAGGTGGGCCCAGTCGATCTCGTACCGGCCATCCTCGGTGCGGGTGAGATGGTTCTCCAGATTGATGCTCCCGAGATTGCACGACTCGTAGGGCAGCAGCGGCTGCTCGCCGCACGGGTTGGTGGCCTCGATCATCGCGTAGTGTGGCGTGGGATTCGTCCGGTTGGCCTGATCGATGAAGAAGAGCCCCGGCTCGCCGTTCCGCCAGGCGCACTCCGCAATTTTGT
>VBOD01000005.1 GCA_005877615.1 Nitrospirota bacterium
GTTATGTTCCACGTCGAGCGCCTGCCTGCGCACCACCGACTCGGCTTCCTGGCCTAGTAGACGTTGGAGACTTTTCCGTACCATGTGCTTGGATTCGCGGATCGGGATGAGCCGGAAACGACCAGGTGTCAGCCCGCCCTCCCGCGCTGCGATCGCCTGAGCGAGTGGGGGAATGAACGTGGCGGCTTCGACGGGGCCGGTGCGGTAGGCAGAAAAGTTGGCACGCCAGAGGTCTAGCGTGAGAATCGCCACAAGGGCGCTGAACAGAACCGCTTCGCGGAGCCGCCCGTTTCGGGCCCCAAGGATGACCATCCACACGCCGAGCGAAGCCCCTGCGCTGTAAAGGAACGCAAGCGCAGCCGAACCGGTCATTTCGCCAGCCAGGGACTCCGACGCGCCGAAGTGTATGGCTGTCCACGCGCTCGCGGCTTCCGTGCGTAGTCCGAGCCAGATGCCTGCGCAGAGAATCGCCATCGCGAGCCAGGGCGTCGGGCTGCCTTTTCCTGCCCGCAGCGCGTCAATGCCGGCTCCGGCGAGAATGGCCGCTGCGAACGAGACCACGCCCATCCACTTCTCAGGATACCGGAACGCCGACCAGAGTGGCACCACGTTGTAGAAGACCGCGTAAAGACCGCCGAACTGTCCGAGTGCGAGGAGAAGCGCGAAACCACCGAGCAGGGCCAACACGCGCAGGTCACGTCGGTGCCAACCGCCCAGGAGCGCAAGCCCCACCATGGGAACTCCGAGGTAGAGGCTGTCCGCCAACATTCCTCCCGTGGACCCCCGCTGCGGCGTGCCGAAGAATATCCGTCCCACTTCAACTGGATTGGCGTTTTCACCGACTGGCGCGGCCAGGACGGTCAATAATCGCAGAGGGTGGGTGGACCAGTAGAGCGCCTCGCCTTGGAAAAGTTCGGGCTGCATTCGGTCGCTGCTCAGGAATACCACTGCCGCAGGCGCGAGTTGCACGCTTGCAAGCAGGGCCGCGAGGCTTACCACGAGCAACAGCCGCAGACATGCTTCACGCTGGACACCCGGCGCGCGCGCCGCCGTCCAGATCAACGCGATGAAGCCGAAGTAATACCCCGTCTGTCCGTCGCCATGGAGAAGCACCGTCGCCCACACGAGTGCAGGTGCCACTGTCCATGCGCGGATGCCCACGAGGGCTTTCTCCAGCGCGGCACAGAAGAGCGGCAGGACACAAATCGAGTACAGGTAAATGAGATGCTCGGTGAACGACACGACGTAGCCTGAGAGCGCGAACGCCGCGCCGGCAACTACGGCTCCCGCGCGTGAAAAGTTCAGTGTGCGTCCCAGCGTGAAAGCCCCGACCGCGGCCAGCAGACACGACAAGAGCGTCGAGGCGCGATACGCATCGGGTGCCGGGAGGAGGAAATAGAGCACTGTGAAGGGGTGGAAGATGCCTGTGGCGGCAGTCCCGATGAAGGGGCGCCCGAGTGCCTCGTAGGGAAACCATTGCGGCAGCTCGCCCGCCGTCAGCCGTTCGGTCATATGCTGCTTGAGTGGGAGCCAAAGCCCATAGGCGTCACGTTTGATGAGCACGAGGCCAGGAAGCCAGAGCCCGTAGTAGAAGGCGAGTGTGAGGCCGAGAAGGACGATGACGGCTAGAACAGTCCTCGTCTTAGCGGGCAGTCTGGAAGCGGGAGCCTTCGGGAGTACTAGGGGGTTCATCGACAAGGTCCTGGTGGATGTCTGCGCGCCCACCGGGCGTGGGTGATCAGTCCGAGGCACAGCAGGCAGCCGGCCAGTGACGCTGCGGCGCCGGCCTTCAGCAAGGGGGTCTGATAGGAAAACGTGACGAGGTGCGTCCCCGCGGGCACCGCGACGGCGCGCACCAGCGCGTTGGCCCGCATGATAGGAAGTTCGAGGCCGTTCTCGAGCTTCGAGGTCCAGCCCTGATCGAAGGCGTCCAGCAGGATGAGCACCGCCGGCTGCAGGGTCTCCACCCGCACCCGCACCTCTTCAGGCGCGTAGCGCTCGATCACGGCCGAGCCGCTGAGCGCGGGACCCGGCAGGGCCCCGTCGGTTGTTTCGATCACATCCACTGCTCCATTTAGGAAGTCCGGTCTCTTGAGCAGCGCGATGGGATCGACCGGCAACGCTGTGCGTTCCGGCCTCTGCGAGAGATAGGCGCGCGGCTTGGGGGGGACGGGATTGCGGGCCAGCGCGAGCTCGTAGTCGGGAAGCTGTGCCACGATCGCCCGAGCAAAGATGGGATCCGTGAAGAGCGCCCTATGAGCGATGTAGTAGGCGACGTTGTATCGCGCGGCCACGTCTATTCTGATTAGGTACGGCATCATGACCTTGAGCGTCACGTTGCGGCCGGGCAGGTAGTCGAACAGCGATTCGAGATGAAACTGCGCGTTGAACGCCATGTCCAGCGCCTGGCGGCGCTCCACAGTCTCCCAGTCGTGGCCGAACAGACGACGGATGGATTCAGGCGCGACATAGTGGGTGTCACGGAGCGAGAGCATCCGGAAGCGGCCTGGGGCGAGCGTTCCTTCGCGGGCCGCGATCGCTTGGGCGAGCGGCGGCAGGAACGTGGCGGCCTCGGCGGGAGCGGTACGGTAGGCCGCCAAGTTGACGCGTGACAGGTCGAGTGTGATCAGAGCGGCGAGGGCGATGAGAAGGACCGCTTCTCGGAGGACGCCTTTGCGGGCTCCGGCGAGGATCAGCCACACGCCGAGCGCCGCCGCCGCTCCGTAGAAACAGGCGAGTCCTGCCGAGTTCGTCACCGTCCGAGCGAAGGCTTCCGGCGCCCTGAAGCTGGCCGCCACCCACGCACCGACGGCCTCCGTTCGGAGCCCGATCCCGGCGCCCGTACACAGCACCGCTGCGGCCGCCCAGGGCGCTAGCGCGCCCTTTCGCGCCCGCACTGCATCGAGACCGGCTCCCGCGAGCATCGCGACCGCGAATGACACGATGCCCATGAGTTTTTCCGGGAAGCGAAAGGCCGACCACAGGGGCACCGCGGTGTAGAAGATCTCGTAGAGGCCGCCGTAACGTCCGAGCGCCAGGAGCAGCGCGAGGCCGCCGAGCAGAACGAGCACGTAGAGATCGCGGCGGTGCCGCGCTCCGAGGAGTGCCAGGCCCATCGCTGGGATCCCCACGTAGAGACTGTCCGCCCACATGCCGTATTCCGGGTTGCCGAAGAAGAAGCGTCCCACCGCCACAGGATCGGCCTCCGCGGCAAGCGGTGCAGCTACCATCGTTGCCAACCTGAGCGGATGGGTCGACCAGTAGACCGCCTCATCGTGGATCGTCTCGGATTGCGATCGATCGCTACCCGCGAACACCGCTCCGGTTGGTCCCAGTTGAACTCCAGCGAGGAGCGCTGCGAGGCCGCCTGTGAGCGCAAGTCTTAGCGCGGCTTCCCTGTAGGAACAGGTAGCCCGCGTGCCCGCCCAGAGGAGCGCGATGAAGCCGTAGTAGTAGCCCGTCTGCACGTCGCCGTTCAGAAAGACCGTGGACCAGACGGCGGCGGGCGCGATCACCCACGTGCGTCTTCTCGCGAGCGCCATCTCGAGCGCGGCGCAGAAGAACGGCAGCACGGCGATCGAGTACAGGTACACGATGTTGAAGGTGAGGGACGCGACGTAACCCGAGAGCGCAAAGGACGTACCGGCTATGAATGCCCCCCCACGCGAGTAGTTGAGCGCGCGGCCGAGGACGAAGCCGCCGAGGGCCGCCAGCAGGCAGGAAATCAAGGCAGAGACGCGATACGCGTCGTGTATTGATGAGAGGAAATACAGTGCGGTGAAGGGATGGAACACCCCTGTGTGGGCCACGCCAATGAATGGGCGGCCCAGCGCATCGTAGGGGAACCATTGCGGCAATTCCCCGGCTGAGAGCCGCTCGATCAAGTGTTGTTTGATCGGCAGGTAAAAGCGCAGGGCGTCGCGGTGGATGAGCACGAGACCTGGCCACCAGAGGCCGTGGTAGAAGACGAGCGTGATCGTCACGAGCACAGCGATCGCCAGGCCGTTTGGCCAGGAGGGCCGTCCGGTGAACGTTGGCGGGGCCTCATGCGCATCTCGCAGCGGTAGCGGCTTCATATTCGTTCCGCCACCTGACGGCTCCGCCATCGCGCCTGCACGATCAGCCCGGCGCAGAGGAACACACCGGCCAATGACGCCCAGGTGCCGACCTTCAGGAGCGGGGTCTGGTAGGAGAACGTAATAAGATGGGCCCCTGCCGGCACGGCCACGGCTCGCACCAGCGCGTTCGCCCGCATGATGGGCAACGCGACGCCGCTATCGAGCGTCGCTGTCCAGCCCTTGTCAAACGAGTCGAGCAAGACCAGAACGGCGGGTTGGGGGCTCTCCACATGCACGCGCACTTCTTCAGGGGCGTACCGCACGATCGCGGCGGAGCCGCCCATCGCGGGGCCGGGCAGCGTCCGGGCCGTTGTTTCGATCACGTCCACTTCGCCGTTCAGAAAATCGGGCCTTGCGAACAGAGCGCTCGTTTCCACAGGGCTATCAGCCCGCTCTGGCCGATGCGACAGATAGACGCGCGGCTTGACGGACACGGGGTTGCGGAACAGCGCGAGATCATAGGGAGGCAGTTCGGCCACGATCGTACGGACGAGCCGCGGCCCCTTCAAATGATATCGCCGGCCGATGTAGTAGCTCACATTGAGGCGTGCTGCGGCTGCGAACCCCATCCGCTTGTTCAAGGTTTCCGCGAACTGCGGGCTGTAGCCGGCCAGATACGGCATGGCGCTTTCGAGATGAAAGGTGGCATTGTGCTCCACATCGAGCGCTTGGCGGCGCTCCACGGAGGCTGATCCATAGAAGCCCAACGTGGACATGATCTCTTGAGGCCACACCAGGGTATGCTCGAAGAGGGAGACCACGCGGAAATGTCCGGGGCCTACGTTCCCCTCCTGCGCTCTGAGGGCCCCGGCGAACGGGGGCATGAATGATGCTGCCTCAGCGGGGCCTGTGTGGTAGGCCCATAGGTTTGCGCGCGCCAGATCGAACGTGACGAGCATCACCAGGAAAGAAACCAGGAGCGTGTCGCGTAGCGTTTGTTTTCTGGCGCCGGCCACAAGCAGCCATACCCCCAGCGCCGAGGCAGCGCTGTAGAGGCAGGAAACCCCCGCCGAGTCCGCCACCTCGCGGGCCAGGCCCGCGGGCGCCCCGAAGCTCGTCGCCGTCCATGTGGCGACAGCTTCGGTACGAAGCCCGAGTCCGGCGACGGCGAACAGGGCCGCTGCTGCCAGCCAGGGGGTAAGAGGTGTTTGTCTCATGCGCAGCGCGTCAACCCCCGCCCCGGCAAGCATCGCCACGGTGAAGGAAACCACGCCCATCAGCTTCTCAGGGTAACGAAACGCCGACCACAAGGGCACCACCTTATAAAAAATCTCATAAAGGCCGCCGTAACGTCCAAGTGCAAGAAGCAGTGCGAAGCTGCCGAGCAGGACGAGGAAGCGCAGATCGCGGCGAGACGCGGCTCCGAGAAGAGCCAGTCCTGTCACGGGGACACCGAGGTAGAGGCTGTCCGCCAAGAAACCAGGGAAAGCACTCTCGAAAAACGTGCTGGCCATGAGAGGCGGGCTCACCTGCTGACCCACCGGCCCGGCCAGGACGGTCGCCAACCGCAGCGGGTGGGTTGACCAGAACAAGGCCTGCTCAAGGAACAGCTCAGGATGTGTGCGCTCGCTTCCCATGAAGACTGTCCACGATGGTCCGAGTTGAACGCCCGACAACAAAACCGTCAGGGACACGGTGAGCGCCAGCCGCAGCCCCGCTTCGCGATAGGGCCCAGGCGCCCGCGCCGCCATCCAGGCCAGCGCGATGAAACCGTAGTAATAGCCTGTCTGCACGTCGCCGTTCAGAAACACGGTGGCCCAGATGATCGCCGGTGCCACAGTCCATGCGCGGTCACCCGAAAAGGTTTTCTCGAGCGAGGCGCAGAAAAGCGGCAGCATGCAAATCGAGTACAGGTACTGAATGTTTTCGGTGAGCGACACAACGTAGCCCGAAAGCGTGAAGCCGATGCCGGCGAGCAGGGCGCCCGCGGGCGAGAACCGGAACATGCGTCCCAGCACGAACGCACCCAAGGCCGCCAGCAGGCAGGAGCTCAATATCGAGGCGCGGTACGCGTCCGGCACTGGGAAGAGGAAATACAGTGCCGTGAAGGGATGAAAGACACCGGTGTGCGTGGCCCCGATAAACGGCCGCCCCAGGGCGTCGTAGGGGAACCATTCCGGCAGCTCGCCAGCCAAAAGTCGTTCGACGAGATACTGTTTGATCGGCAAGAAGAATCGCAGGGCATCGCGCTTGACGAGCACCAGGCCAGGCAGCCAGAGCCCATGGTAGAAGGCGAGCGTGATCGTCACGAGCACGGCGATCGCCAGGCCGTTTGGCCAGGAGAGCCGTCCGGTGATCGTCGGCGGGGCCTCATGCGCATCTCGCAGCGGTAGCGTCTTCATAGTCGTTTCGCCACCTGACGGCTCCGCCATCGCGCTTGCACGATCAGCCCGGCGCAGAGGAAAACACCGGCCAGCGACGCCATGGCGCCTGCCTTCAGCAGCGGTGTCTCGTAGGCAAACGTGACGACATGGGTGCCGGCCGGGACGACGACCGCCCGGACCAGCGCGTTGGCCCGCAGAATGGGAGTCTCCGCGCCGCTCTCCAAGGTTGCCCGCCAGCCCTTATCAAAGGCGTCAAGCAGTATCAGAACAGCTGGCTGCGAGGCCTTGACCTCCACCCGTACCTCTTCGGGCGCGTAGCGTTCGATCACGGCAGAGCCGCCGAGTGCGGGACCTGGCAACGTCGCCTCCGTTGTCTCGATTACGTCTACCTCCCCACTCCGGTATTCGGTCCGCGAGATCAGCGCGGCAGGATCGACGGGCGAGGCGGAGCGCTCTGGGCGATGCGACAGGTAGGCGCGCGGCTTGACCGGGACGGAACTTTTGAACAGCGCGAGCCCGAAGTCAGGAATCTCGGCTATCATTGTGTGTGCGAACTGGGGATCTTTCACGCGGACCCGGCGACCGATGTAATAGCTCACGTTGTAACGCGCAGCGCCTGCCACCCCTATTGTCAGGTTTAAGATGCGTCTGAACGCGGAGTTGAGGCTGTGGATATAGACATTGAGGTTCTCAACATGAAACTGGGCATTGTGTTCCACATCGAGGGCCTGTCGGTTTGCCACCGATTCTGATCCGGCGGAGCCAAGCCAACCTATCATGCTGGATGGGACGAAGACTTTAGTCTCTGGCATCGAGAACAGGCGGAAGCGACCCGGCCCAAGCGTTCCTTCGCGGGCCGCAATTGCCTGGACGAGGGGCGGTTCGAATGTGGCCATTTCGGCAGGTCCGGTATGGTAAGCATCCAGGTTGGCCCGTGAGAGGTCGAACGCGACGATGGCCATCAGGACCGCGAGGAGAAATTCCGGGCGAAAGGATCGCTTCTTAATCCCCGTAACGACCAGCCACACCCCAAGCGCCGCGCATGCGCTGTAGAGGAGGGCAAATCCAGCCGAGCCGGTCACCTCGCGGGCCTGGACCTCCTGCACCCCGAAGGTTGCGGCAACCCACGCGTTTGCGATGTCGGTACGAAGACTGAGCCCCGTTCCCGTGCCCAGGATCGCCGCAGCAAGCCAGAGAACAGGCCATCCCTTTCCCGCTCGTAGCGCATCAACCCCGGCTCCCGCGAGCATCGCCGCGGCAAAGGAGGCCACGCCCATCAGCTTCTCAGGGTAACGGAACGCCGACCAGAGCGGTACCATCTTATAAAAAATCTCATAGAGACCGCCGTACCGCCCGAGTGCCAGGAACAGGGCTAGGCTTCCGAGCAGGGTGAGTACGCGCAGGTCACGCCGGTGCCAGGCCCCCAACACTGCCAGCCCCGTTACGGGCACTCCAAGGTAGAGGCTCTCCGCCCAAGGGGTCAGATGGTTTGTACCCCAGGAAAAAATCCGGCCCATGACTGCTGGGTCAGCATGCTCGCCTATGGGCGAGGCCAGGAGGGTCACCAACCGCAGAGGATGGGTGGACCAATGCAAGGCCTGCTCCAGGAACAGCATGGGGTGCGCGCGTTCGCTACTGACAAAGTACGCCCAGGCTGGTCCGAGTTGCACGCTGCCCAGCAGAGCCGCCAACGCCCCCGTGATCACTAGCCTGAGCCCCGCTTCCCGGTAGGACCCGGGCGCACGCGCGCCCGTCCACAGCAGTGCGATGAAGCCGTAGTAGTACCCCGTCTGCATGTCACCGTTCAGGAACACCGTTGCCCAGATGACCGCCGGCGCCACCACCCACGCACGACGCGCCACAAGGGCCTTCTCGAGGCCGGCGCAAAAGTACGGTAATGCGCAAGGCGCATATAGGTAGAGCACGCTATCGGTGAGTGAGACGACATATCCTGAGAGCGCGAACGCGAGGCCCGCGACGAGGGCCCCCGCGTGCGAAAAGTGAAGCAGGCGTCCCAGCGAAAAGGCGCCAATGGCGGCCAATAGGCAGGAGATCAGGACCGAGAGGCGATATGCATCGTGCACGGGAAGGAAGAAATAGAGCACGGTGAAGGGGTGGAAAAGCCCGATACCGCCCCCGATGAGAGAGCAGCCCAGGGCTTCATATGGGAACCATTGTGGCAGTTCCCCGGCGGAGAGACGTTCAATGAGATACTGCATGATAGGGGGAAAAAACCGATACGCGTCGCGCTTGATGAGCACAAGACCGGGAAGCCAGAGGCCGTGGTAAAAGGCCAGCGTGAGACCCAGTAGGACCGTCACTACGAGCCATGCGGGCAGACGTCCCAGGGCGTTGTTCTTGTCAGGCGCGCTGGGCTTCGCATCAAGAGCAGGCATGTGAAGGCGATCTCCCTGCTCTACGAGACTCCAGCCGCGTTCTTTCGCGCCACGACCAGGACGTTTTTCCCGAACCACGGATCCCGGAGACCTTCCACCCAGCGGGTGAACGGGACGAACCACCTATCGTAAAGATGCGCGAGGCGGGGGTTGATGGACGTGCGCCTCCCGACGACATTCAAGAGGTACCAGGGCAGCACCCCCATGCCGTCCATGTACTTAGACTTGACCACCTCAAATTTCCCGGCGCGCAGCAATCCCTCCAAGGACAGCTTCTCGTAGCGCCGGTAGTGGCCGACCGCCCTGTCAAGCGCGCTATAGAGCCACGGCAGAGCCGGCACGAACACGACAAACCTGCCGCCCGGCACGAGCGCGTGGTAGGCGGCGCGGATTGAGGCCTGATCGTCCTCAATGTGTTCAAGGACATTGATCATGATGACGGTGTCAAACCGTTCCGGGGACGAGCGGAAGACCCCGTTGATTGTCGTCAAACGCCCTGCCCGCAGCAGATCGGGGTGGGCGGTCTCCAACCGCTTGCTCAGATGCTGGAAGAGGCTTTCCTCCGGCTCGAAGACCTCCAATCGCGCGGTCGGGTGGCAGGATACGTGTGCGCGCACGAGCCACGCGGTGAAGGTGCCGATGCCGGCCCCGATTTCGACCATCCGCTCCCCGAAGAACGGACGGACTTCCTCGACGAGCCATCGGTAGTAGTTCTCCAGATCGTCGAGTGCCAGGAGGCTTGCGGTCAGGCACTTGCATTCAGTCATGCGTGTTGGCGCGCGCACAGCACACGAGGGAAGATTCTAGACGCGGGTCTGGAAAGAGGCAAGGACAAACTGGTATAAGGGACCGCGGTTGAAGACCGTTATTGGAGCAGGATGTTCAAGATTAAGAAATCCCGGAAAGAATCGACCGATCCAGCCCAACTTGTCGATTCTGTCGAACAGGCGGCCCGCCAGGCGAAGGAGAATATGCGCTGGCTCGTCGCCGGGGTGGCGGTGGCCGTCCTGGCAGGCGCGGCGGTCGGGGGTTTCCTATGGATGCGCCAGCAGGAGGATCGTGCCGCGGCCGAGCTGTTCTACGAGGCGACCCGACACGCTTCCGAACCGTCGCTGACGGGAGGGCCTCCTCCGATGCGACGTCCGGAGGAAGTACAGAAAGCCATCGAGACGTTTCGGAAGATCCTCACCGACTTCCCGAGCAGCTCGGTCGCGCCCCAGGCCGCGTATCTGTTGGGGAATGTCTTGAGCGAGCGCAAGGACTGGGACGGCGCCATCAAGGCCTACCAGGATTTTCTGGCCCGATACGGCGCCAACCGGCTCCTCGTCCCGCTGGTCTATCAGCGCATGGCCTACGCGCAACTGGCGCAGGGCAAGCTGGACGAAGCAGAAAAGACGTTCACCGCGATCGTGCAGATGCCGAGCGCCCCCAACAAGGATCACGCGCTCTACGAGCTCGGCAAGATCAACGAACTGCTGAACCGACCGGAGGGCGCGCTGGCGTACTACCAACAGATCGTGAAGGACCACCCGTCCTCCCCCTTCGCGACCGAGGCGTCCGTTCGCATCAAGACCCTCGATGCGCGGAAGGCCGTCGCACCCGCTGCCGAGTCCCCGGCGCTCACTCCTCTGTCACCACAGAAGTAAGCCTGATTCCAGCATGAGTACGGACCATCCCAACCGAGGCTCGTCGTGTTGCCACGCGCTGGTCCTCCTTGGCGCGACTGGTGTGGTCGTTCTCGGGACCGCGTTGGTGGACCCGTCCCGGCTGTGGCTGTTGGTGGTGCCGATTGTGTTCTGCGGTGTGGCCTACGGAGCGGGCGCGCTGGTCGATCGAGCCGTCGGAGGCCTCGTGGCGGAGCGCGATCATCCGCCGATGGTCGCGCTGTCAATCCGCATGGGTGTGGGGCTTGCGTGCTTGTCGTTGGTGACCTTCCTGAGCGCGCTGGGTGGGGTGCTCTGGCTGGCCGGGCTGGGCGCGCTACCAGCCATCGCGTACGGGTTCGTCTGTGCCATTCGCGCAGGCGTTCAGGTCCGCCCGCTCCGTGCGTCTGGGGCCGCTGGAGTCGGAGGATGCCTGCTGGGAGGGGTGTGGCTTGTGGCCTGGCTCTGGGCGACGATCCCGCCCACCTTCTATGACGAACTGGTCTATCATTTGGTCATCCCCCAACGGGTCCTCGCGACCGGCGAACTGCTCACCCTGCCCTGGGTTGTGTTCACGCTGATGCCACATGCGTCAGATCTGTTGTTGGCGTGGGGATTGGTCCTGGGCGGTGACCTCGGGGCTCGGGCCATCCAGTTTGCTCTGTGGGTCATGTGTTTTCTGGCAGTCTGGGCCATTGTCGAAGTCATGGCGCGGCCGAGGGATGTGGCGTGGGCGCCGTCCTTCATCGCGTGTGCGTTCGCCGCCTCACCCATGGTCTGGTTTCTCGGGACGTTGTCGTTTACAGAAACCAGCCAGGCCGTCGGACTGCTGTGCAGTGCCGTTGTGATCTCGGCCGTTCCGTCACAACGATTGGAGCGGGAGGGGGCCCCGGAGACTCCCCTCCCGCACCCACACTCTTGGCTGGCCCTGGGACTTATGCTTGGCTGGGTCGCTTCGAGCAAGCTCTCCGGATTGTACTGGGTGGCCGCGGCGTTGGTCGCCGCGCGCGTGGCTGGATGGCCACTTGCGGCACTCAGCCGGGCTGCGGTGATCGCGCTGCTCACGGTGACGCCCTGGTGGATACGAGCCTTCGTCCATACGGGCAACCCTGTCTATCCCATGTTTTACGGTCTGCTCGGCGGGCAACCCTGGAGTGCGGAAAGCCAGGCCCGTTTGTTGGCGGATCTCCCTTACGGCACGCCGGGGAGCCTGGGGGGGATGGGGTTGGTTCGCCTTCCGCTCGATCTGGTGCTGCATCCCGAACGCTTTGGCTCTGCGTCGGATGTGGGCGCGCTGGCGGTCCTCTCGACCTGTGGGCTCCTGGCGTTGCCGGTCGCCTCTCGCCTGGCGGGTCTTCGAGGGCACGCACGGCTACTCGGGGACGCAGCCGCTGTCTTTGTGTTGGTGGCTGGAGCCGGGTGGGTCATGACGACGCCGACCGCTCGGTTCTTTGCGCCGGCGTTCCTGCTTGGCTTGGCAGTCCTGGCTGGGCTCTGTGTGCAGTTCCGCAAGACCGCACAAAGGCTAATGCTGCTCTTGCTGCTGGCGGCCGGAGTGGGGGGGGCGTGGCAATTCATCAATCAACACACGGCTGTCTTCTCCTCTGTGAATGTAGCGCTGGGGCGCGAGAAAGGCGACGCCTACCTCGCTCGGGTCCTCGACCATTGGCCTGCTGCGTGGTTCGTGCGCGAGACACTGCCACCTGACGCGAGGCTGCTGTTCATCGGCGAGACTCGACCCTATTACTTCTCTCGCAACGCGGTCGCGCCGTACCCGATTGATGCTCACCCGCTCTCTCGCTGGATTCGCGAGGAGACGTCCGTTGAGTCTCTCATCAGGAGGCTGACTGTGGAAGGGATCACACATGCGGTTCTCAACGTCCACGAGTTTCGGCGCGTGCGTGAGAAATATGGCGTCCTGGCTTTTTCCGGCGAAGCTGCCACAGAGGACGAGCGTCGTCTCAGGGAGCTGCCAAAGGCCCTGCGGCTGCTCTATGCAGCCAACGGGGTGTACGTCTTTGAAGTGCCTCGGCAGTAGTGGGAGGGTGACTTACGACTTGGCCTTGGCCGGTTTGGGGATGAGGAGCCACTCGCCAGGCTTCGGCTTGTAGGACTTGTCCAGGGCGTTGGCCTCCAGGATCGCCGAGAGAGGGGTGTGGTGACGCGTCGCGAAGTGGAGCAGGGTCTCCCCGTGGCGGACCCGATAGCGCGTCGCCTGGACATGCTTCCAGTCCGGGTATGTCGCTAGGTTGCTCAGCAGGAGGTCCTTGCTTCCTGCCGGAACCTTCAAACGGTAGGCGAGATCCGGCGGGGTTATCTCTTTGCGAAGCTCCGGGTTCAGGGCCTTTAACTCCTGGTAAGTCACGCCGGCGGCCTTGGCCGCCACCCGCAAGTGGATCGGCCGCGTGATGACCGCTTCCTCGTACTCGACCGGAGGTTGCGGGTTGATCAGAAACCCGTACCTGCTCGGGTCCTTGGCGATGAGGGTCGCGGCCAGAAACCGGGGCACGTACTCCTTGGTTTCGCGCCTGATCAGCTTGGTATCGGTGAGATCCCAGAAATCGTCGGCGTGAGCGCGGGCGAGCGCGCGGCCCACCCTCCGCTCGCCGGCATTGTACGCGGCCATCGCCAGCGGCCATGAGCCGAAGAGGTGGTAGAGGTCGCGCAGGTATTGGGCGGCGGCCAGGGTGGATTTCACGGGATCTCGCCGCTCGTCGATCCATTTGTCGACCCGCAGGCCGTATGTCTTGGCGGTGGACTTGATGAATTGCCACGGTCCGACCGCCTTGGACCTGGACACGGCGTTCGTATTGAAGCCGCTCTCCACCAGCGAGAGGAAGATTAAATCCGCCGGCAGGTTGAACTCCGCGAAGACCTGCTCGACCATCGGCCGGTGGCGTTCCAGCCGGAGCAGCCAGAGCTCGAAGCGATCGCGGATATGGAAGGTGAAAAACTGGATGTGCTTGCCGATCTTGGGCGTCCGCACGATCGGAACGTCGAAATCGAGCGTCTCCTCCACGGCCTCGAGCGGGTCGGTCGTCGTGACTTCGAGCAACGAAGTGCCCGGCGCGCTTTCCACCACGGGCGTGGAAGAGAGGGTGGACCCGTCGATGCGGAGGGTGGGGTCCAGGGTGGCTCCAAGCGGTGGGTCACCGGTTGTAGGCTCCTCCGGTTCGGACCCCGACAGCGTAAACAACAGGGGAGCGCTCAGGCGCAATCCCTCGTCCAAGCGGTACCGATCGGTCAGCCAGGCCTGCGCCTCGGTCGGCACAACCCCGGCTGTCAGGATTCCGCTCAACAGCACCAATAAAAAGAAACGGATGTGCATGAGTCTCTCCGAGAGCCCGCTACTCTAGCCGAAAGCGCCGTCTGAAGCAAGAGAAGGGTTTGCAAAACCTTTGCCAGCAAGTGGGCGCTTTCATTTATGCAAATTCATTGCAGTTATAATATTGCGTTATCGTTGACAAATTGACCTACTAGATCTGGACATCACGCCCAGGATGGTCGCGAATTTCCATGGTACACTCGTCATCT
>VBOD01000086.1 GCA_005877615.1 Nitrospirota bacterium
CCGCCGAAGATGATCTGGGCGTCCTTTAGGAAGCGGATCGCCTTCTCCGAGCAGAAGATCTTGGCGATGGCGGCCTCAATCCGGATGTCGTAGTGCTTCTGGTCCGCCATGCGCCACACGAGCGACGCCAGCGCCTCCATCGCGAAGAGGTCGGTCGCCATGCGGCCGATGCGCATCATTTGCGTCTGCCGCTCGCCCAGGGGCTTGCCGAAGGTGATGCGGGAGTTGGCCCTGTCCAGCGTCGGCTGCCACGCCTGCTTCGCCATGCCGAGACAGATGGCCGGGATGCTGATCGCGCGGCCGACGTTGAGGATGGTGAGCGCGTACTTGAGCCCCTTGCCGATCTCGCCGATGACGTTCTCGGCGGAGATGCGCACGTCCTTGAGCCGCATGTAGGCGTTCTCTATCCCCCGGCACCCCTCGAATTGGCACCGCTGCAGGACCGTCACCCCGGGGGTCTCCATGGGGAGGATGAAGGCGGTATGCACTTTGTCGTCGCAACTCTCCCCTTCACGAACGGGCACCCAGGCCGGCTTGCCGTCCCGCACAACTTTTTTGGCCGGAACCCGGGCGATCAAGGTGACGTAGCGCGCGATGGGCCCGTTCGTGCACCAGAGCTTCTCCCCGTTGGCGAGGAAGTGCGAACCGGCCCGGTCCAGCACCGCTTCGGTCTGGATGTTGGCGGCGTCGGAGCCCGTGATCGACTCCGTCAGCGCGAAGGCGGAGATCGCTTCCCGGGCCACGCGCGGGAGGTAGGTCCGTTTTTGCGCCTCATTGCCGAAGAGGAGGATCGGCATGGCGATGCCGATGGACTGGGGCACCGCGACGGTCAGCGACAGGATGTTGCTCCAACTGGCGATGAGTGTGAGCACGCGCCCGTAATTGGTGTAGGAGAACCCGAGGCCGCCGTACTCCTTGGGGATCTTCATGCCGAACGCGCCGAGCTCGAAGAGGCCTTTGAGCACAGAGTCGGGGATCTTTGCGGAGCGCTCGATCTCCTCGGGGTCCACGTGGCTTTTGAGGAAGGCTTCGATCTTCCGGCAAAAGGCTTCGCCGGCGGCTTTCTCTTCCGGCGGCTCCGGCGGCGGGAGGAGCAGGGCGAAATCGGGTCGGCCGACGAAGACGCCCGCCATGAAACTGGAGCCCGTCAGGCGCTCGCGGGCTTCCTCGATCCGCTCCAGGCCCTTGAAGAGTTCCGCCATGGCGTCCTACCCCGCAGGAGGGAGATGCAGGCTACCGAGGATTTGTCTGCGACGTGCGGGACTGGAAGGTCGGCAACGGCGGGCTCTCCCCAAGCCAGGGCCAGGGCGGCAGCGTCAGGATCGGGGTCATCAGGACCAGCGCGACCGGTTCCCAGATCCGATTCAGGCAGGATTCCGCCCTCCTGCTCAGCAATTCCTGGCAGTACCCGGGCGGCTCGACGATGTCGTAGCCGGTTAAATCCCAGTCATCGCCCTTCTTCTGCAGCTGCTTCTTGTACCCTGCTCCATACATGACGGGCGCCTCGAGCACCTCGCCGTTCTTAGCCACGGCCACCAGTTGGCCGGTCCGGGTCTGGTAGTAGCGGGTGCCGTCGGACCGTTCGTGGTAGTACAGCGACCCGGACGCGCAGCCGGTGAGCAAGAACACGCTCGTCATGAACCAGGCTGTAGCTTTCATGCGTATCTCCTCAATGCACCCAGGGCCGCCAGGCTCCTCGTGGCGCCGGCGTGTTGGCCGGCGGGGGCGGAGGCGTGTAGCTCTGCGGCTGGCTGCGCGGTGGAGGATCGGGCGCCCGGCGCGCGCCTTTGCCCTCGAAGGCCTTGATCACCCGATCCGTGAGATTGATCGAGGGTTCGCTGTACATGATCAGCGCGCCGAGTCCGGCATCCCCTTTCTCCATGACCAGCGTGATCTTTTCCTGCTCGGCGATCTCCCGCACCACTTGTTCGACCTTTTTGGTGAAGTCGCTGAGCAGCTCACGCTTCTTGGTCTGGACCTCCCCCTCGAGCTCTTGGACATGACGCTGATAAGTGACAAGCTTTCGGCGAATCACCTCTTCCTTCTCCTGTTTGGCTTCTGGGCCCAAGGCAGCGCCTTGTTTCACGAGGTCTTCCTCCATGGCCTTGATATCTTGCTCTTCCGATTCAATCAGCCGTTGTCGGGTGTTCACATAGTCAGCCAGCGCGTCCTTCACCTGCTTCCCGGCCGTGGTGCCATCTAAGACTTTTTGAGGTTCGACCACCCCGATTGCTAGGTCCTCGGCCCAGCCTGGGAGCCCGTACGCCAGCACGAACAGACTGACGAGATTGAGGATTCTAAAACAACGCTGCACCGGACTCATCTCACTCCGCTATTCGTACCGCAGGGCGTCGATCGGATTCAAGCGCGAGGCCTTATACAGGCCCCTGCTGGTTATTAGACACCGGCGCGCGGGAAAAGTCACTTCTACTTTACACCTACAAGAACCATAGTGGTCTGTGATAGATATGAAGGGTATGACGGCCGGGAACTTCATCCGTGAGATCGTCGAAAGCGATCTGAGGAGCGGCAAGCACCGTCGCATTGTGACCCGCTTTCCTCCGGAGCCGAACGGCTACCTGCACATCGGGCACGCCAAGTCCATCTGCCTCAATTTCGGGCTCGCGCTGGAGCACGGCGGCGTCTGCCACCTGCGCTTCGACGACACGAACCCGAGCACGGAGAGCGTGGAGTACGCGGAGGCGATCCAGGCCGACGTGCGCTGGCTGGGCTTCGATTGGGGCGATCGGATGTTTTACGCCTCGGGCTATTTCGAGCAGCTCTACGAGTACGCCGTGGAGTTGATCACGAAGGGGAAGGCTTACGTGGACAGCCTGAGTGCCGAGGAGATCCGGCAGTACCGGGGCACGCTGACCGAGCCGGGAAAGAACAGCCCCTACCGGAATCGGTCGGTCGAGGAGAGCCGGGACCTGTTCGCGCGCATGCGGGCGGGCGAGTTCAAGGACGGGGCCCACGTGCTGCGCGCCAAGATCGACATGGCCTCGCCCAACGTGAACATGCGGGACCCGACCATGTACCGCATCCGGCACGTCGCCCATTATCGGACGGGCGACCAGTGGTGCATCTATCCGACCTACGACTACGCCCATCCAATCTCGGACGCCATCGAGGGGATCACCCATTCCCTCTGCACGCTGGAGTTCGAGGACCATCGCCCGTTGTACGACTGGTTCCTGGACAACGTCAGCGTGCCGAGCCATCCCCAGCAGATCGAGTTCGCACGGCTCAACCTCAGCCACACCGTCATGAGCAAGCGGCGGCTCCTGGAACTGGTCGGCAAGGGGAACGTGAACGGCTGGGACGATCCACGCCTGCCGACCCTCAAGGGCTTGCGGCGGCGGGGCTACACGCCGGAGGCGATCCGCGCCTTCTGCGAGCACATCGGCGTGCAGAAGCGCGACGGGATGGTCGAGATGGCCCTGCTCGAGCACTTCATCCGGGAGGACCTCAACAAGCTCTCGCCACGCGTGATGGCGGTGCTGCGGCCCCTGCGAGTGGTCCTCGAGAACTACCCGGAAGGCCGCGTGGAGGAGGTGGACGCCGTCAACAACCCGGAGGATCCCGGCATGGGGAAGCGGAAGGTGCCCTTCTCCCGCGTGCTGTACATCGAGCGGGACGACTTTCGCGAAGCGCCGCCGAAAAAGTTCTTCCGCCTCGCGCCCGGCCAGGAAGTCCGCCTCCGCTATGCCTACATCATCAAGTGCGTGGGAGTCGTGAAAGACGATCGCACCGGCGAGGTGGTCGAGCTGCGCTGCACCTACGATCCGGAGACGCGGACGGGCGGGCCGCAGGCAGGCCGCAAGGTGAAGGGCACGATCCATTGGGTGTCGGCCTCCCACGCGCTGGACGCGGAGGTCCGGTTGTACGATCACCTCTTCGTCAAGGCCGACGCGGGCGACATCCCCGAAGGGCAGGACTACACAGTGAACCTGAATCCCAATTCACTGGAGCGTCTGACGGGATGTAAAATGGAGCCCAGCCTCGCGGGCGCGCAGCCTGGTAGCCGGTATCAGTTCGAGCGGCAGGGCTATTTCTGCTTGGACTCCGATTCGGCCCTGGGCAAGCTCGTCTTTAACCGGACGGTGGCGTTGCGGGACTCCTGGGCCAAGATCGAGAAGGCCCAGCAAGACGGTTAGGGCGTGGCGCAAGCGGGTGGCGCCGAGCGGGACGGATCGGTAGGGGCGGACCTGCGTGTCCGCCCAGGAGAGGGCAACCACACAGGGTTGCCCCTACGCCAGTAATCCGGCGGCGCGCAGAAACGTCATCGCGACTTCGCTCACCGGCCGGTGCTTGCCGTCCACCTGATAGTTCAGCGTCCGCATGATCTCATTCGAGAACAGCCCCGACAGTTGCTCCAGCGCGCGCTTCAACGGCGGATGCTTCGCCAGCGCGTCGGCCCGGACGGCCAGCGACGCCTGATACGGCGGGAAGTACCGCTTATCGTCCTTGAGGACCTTCACGTCCAGCACCGACAGCAGCCCGTCCGTCGCGCTGGCGGCCACCATGTCCACTTGTTTCTGTTCGAGAGCCCGGTACAGCAGGCCCAGGTCCATGGTTCGTGGCGATCTCTTGAGGGGCAGCTTGTAGGTCCTGAGCAGGCCGGCCAGACCGTCCGGCCGCTGCTGGAACTCGTAGCCCACGCCGAGCGTCCATCCGTTGGCGTGTGTGGCCGCATCGCTCAGGGTTTCGATCTGGAATTTGCGCGCGTCCTCTCCGCGGATCACCATCGCGAAGGTATTGTTGAATCCCAGCGGATCGAGCCAAAGAATTTTGAAGCGGGAAAGATACTCGGCCTTTACTTTGGCGAGCACGGCGGCCGGGTCGGAGGAAAGCCGGCGTTTAAGGACGGCGGTGAGTGCGGTGCCGGTGTACTCGGGATAGAGATCGAGATCGCCCTTCACCAGCGCTTGATGCGCCAGCAGCGTGCCGCCCAGGTTCAGCTTGCGGTCCACCCGTTCTGACAGCCGGAGGCTCACGTGCTGGGCCACGATCTCACCCAGGATCACCTGCTCCGTGAAGTTCTTGGAGCCCACGGTGATCAGGCGTTCCCTGCTGCAACCGAGGACCCAGTGAGCTCCCGCGGCGGCGATCAGACCGGCGACAATTTTTTCTCCGCCCATCCAAGTCCTCCGTCGGCCAGCAGGGCAATGAGCGCGGCCGGCACGGCTCCGGCCAGGATCAGGGTCGTGTCCACGGAGGCCAACCCGCGGAAGATGAACACGCCCAGCCCGCCCCCGCCGATGGCCGCCGCGATCGTCGCCGTCCCGATCGTCGTCACGGTCGCGACCCGCACGCCGGCGAGGATCGTGCGCGCCGCCAGCGGCAGCTCCACCTCCCAGAGCAGTTGCCGGCCGGTCATCCCCATGGCGATCGCCGATTCTCGGACCGCCCGGTCCACGCCGAGGATGCCGGTCAGCGTGTTCCGCAACACGGGCAGCAGCGCGTAGAGCACCAGCGCGACGATCGCCGTGTGCTTCCCGATCCCGCCCAGCAGCGGGATGGGGATCAGAAACCCGAAGAGCGCGAGGCTTGGGACGGTCTGCATCACGTTGGCGAACCCGAGCACCCACCGCTGTAGTGGCGCGCGCCGCGTGAGCAGGATGCCGGCTGGAAGGGCCACGGCGATCGCGACCGCTATGGACACCGCGACCAGGACCAGGTGCTCGACCGTCAGCTCGGCCATTTCCCGTGCGAGCTCGGCTGTCATGCGGGCGTTACCTGGGTGTCGAGGCAGGCGAGAAACGCATGGACCTCCTCGCCCTGCGCCCGCAGAAACTCGGCCGGCGCGGCCAGGACCGCCAGCCGGCCGTCGTGCAGCAGCGCGATGCGCGTGGCCACCAGCAGCGCCTCGCGGACGTCGTGCGTCACGAAGATTGCCGTCTTGCCGATCTCCCGTCGCAGCGCGAGGAACTGGCGCTGCAGCTCGACGCGAGTGACCGGGTCCAGCGCGCCGAACGGCTCGTCGAACAGCAGGATCGGCGGGTCGGCCGCGAGCGCGCGGGCGACGCCGACACGCTGGCGCTGGCCCCCGGAGAGCTCGCGGGGGTAGCGGGCGGCGAACTGCGCGGGCGGCAGCCCGACCTGCTCGAGCAGGGCCAGCGCGCGGGCGCGGATCTTCTCGGCGGGCCAGCCTTCCAGGCGGGGCACGAGGCCGACGTTCTGCTCGACGGTGAAGTGCGGGAACAGGCCCGCTTCCTGAATCACGTAGCCGATCCGCCGCCTGAGACGGATCGCGTCCCACGCCACGGTGGGCGTGCCTTCCACCCGCACTTCGCCCGCGCTCGGCAGGAGCAGCGCGTTGACCATCTTCAGCGCGGTGGTCTTGCCGGAGCCGCTGCGTCCCAGGAGCACGAGCGTCTCGCCGGCCTCGACGTCCAAGCTCAGCCCGCGCAGGACGTCTTTCCCGCCGAGCCGGCAGGAGACGTTCCGGAACGACACGAGGGGCGTCATGAGGTCGCGGCTGGCGGCGCCGCGATCCAGAGATTCTCGGCGAAGGGCCACTCGCTGTCCACCCATTGCGCCTCGCACACGAAGCCCGTGCGCGCGGCCATGCCGGGGATCTCTTCGACGCGGAACTTGTGGCAGGCCTCCGTCCAGATGGTCTCGTCTGCTTTCAGTGTGCAGGTGAACCCGGCCTCGCGAATCGACACGGACTGCCGTCGCTTCGAGCGGAGGTGCATCTCGACGCGGCGCTCCCTCTTGCGATACCGGGCCTCGTGCGCGAAGTTCCGCAGCACGAAGTCGCCGCCGAGCTCGCGGTTGATGCGCGCGAGCAGGTTGAGGTTGAACGCCGCGGTGACGCCGGCGGGGTCGTCGTAGGCCAGCAGCAGCTCGGCCACCGGCTTTTCCAGGTCGGTGCCCAGCAGCAACGCGTCGCCTGGTTGCAGGCATCGGCGGATCTCCCGCAGGAAGACGTCGGCCGCCGGCCGATCAAAATTCCCGATGGTGCTCCCCAGGAACAGGACCAGCAGCGTCTGGCCCGGCCGGCGGCGCGACGCCACCTCACGCACGCCGTCCAGATAGGACTTCTCCAGGCCGACGATGCTGACGGAGCCCAGGCTGGCGAGTTCCCGCTCGCATTTGGCCAACGCCGACGGCGAGATGTCGATGGGATAGTAGCCGACGGGTTCCCGCCGTGCGAGGGTTTCCAGCAGCCAGCGTGTCTTCAGGCCGCACCCGCTGCCGAGTTCGGTCACGAGCACCGGTGGAGGCAGGCGCTCGATGATGGCTGGCGCGTGCCGGCGCAACAGCCGTTCGTCCGCGCGGGTCAGCCCATATTCCGGCAGCAAGGTGATGGCCTCGAACAGTGCCGTGCCGATCTCGTCGTAGAGATAGATGGACGGCAGCTCCCGCTGGCCAGGTTTGCTGAGCCCGTCGCGCACTTCGCGGGCGAAATCGAGGAGCGCCTGCATTAATTCTCAATGCACCGGAAGCCGGCGTAGACGTAGGGATAGTTCGGCCGGAACCAGTTGCGGAACGAGCGCCGCAGCAGGCGCGCCGCCGTCCGCGGCGAGGCCCCTTTCAGCACGAAGTGGTCGCCGCCGAAGAAAGGCGCCGAGTAGCCGGGATAGAACGGAAAGGGCTGGAAGCCGGGGAAGGGCTGAAAGGGCGTCGTCGTCCATTCCCATCCGTTGCCGACCAGTTGCGACACGCCGAAGGCGCTGTCTCCCAGCGGCGTGGCGGTGACGGGGATGGGGTCCCAGTGCCGGAAATCGAAGTTGCCGCGCCGCTCATCGGGCGGCTCGTTGCCCCACGGGTACAACCGCTCTTCGCCGGTCGGCGTGCCGTAGGCCGCGCGATGGAACTGGGCCTCCGTCGGCAAGGTCTTGCCCACCCACTGCGCATAGGCCTTCGCCTGCTCGTACGTCACGTACACCGGCCAGTCGAGGGGCAGCGGGATGGTGCCCGCCATCGCGTGCCAGTACCATTGATCGCCGCGCCGCGTCCAGAAGGGGGGCGGTTCGGCGCCGCCGCACACGAACTTCAGATATTCCCCGTTGGTGACCTTGTACTTGCTGATCGCAAAGGCGGGGACGGAGAACGCGTGTGCGTCGTACTCATTGTCCCAGCCGAATCCGTCGTGGCGCGGGCGGCCCAGAGTCACAGACCCCTCCGGGATATCGATCATGGCATGGTTCGGCACGGGGCCGACCAGGTGAAGGCGGGTGTGCAGGGCCAGTTTGCGGTCGGGCGTCGCCCGGTGCAGGATGTAAGCGAAGGTCTCGGCGTGCATCAGCCGATGCTCGACGGCCACGTAGAGAATCTGCTCCGGCGCCCGATCCAGCACGTCATCCAAGGTTTGACGGACCTGCTGGGTGTACCCGCGGACCTCGTCCAGCGTCGGCCAGTCCGTGGCCTTATCATCCGGGAGCTGCCCCACTGGCGGATCGATCCCGAACGCGAACATCTGCTCAAAAGAGGCGTGCAAGGGCTTCATGCCGAGTGCCCACTGACCGATCTGATTCCAATCGAACGCGTCCAGGTGGCCGAGGTAGAAGATGATGCGGTGGCGTTCCGGGATCGGCCGCTCGTAGAACGCGTCGGGCTTGACCAATCCAAAGAGGGTGTCAGTGCGCGCTCGGGCTTCGATGAGGGATCGGGCAAGCGGTGTGCGTGGCGTCATACGGAGGCCCCTCCGTGGGTGCGGGAGGGGAGTCCGCGGGGCCCCCTCCCGCTGAATGTCGACCGTGCAACCCCGCGATTGTGCCTCGTCTACCTTCGGTTAGGCAAGCCCTTATACAGCGACGAGGCGGATGCGGTGGTTGAAGGTGTCGGCGATGTAGAGGTGGCCGGCCTGGTCCACGGCCACGCCGAACGGGTAGTTCAGGCTGCACGCCTGGGCGGGCCCGCCGTCCCCGGCGAACTGGGCAGTCCCGTTGCCGGCGATCGCGGTGATGATCTTCGTCTTCGGATTCCACTTGCGGATCAGGTGATGGTCGGAATCCGTGATGTAGAGGGTCCCGTCGGCGGCGAGCGCGATGCCGGCCGGCCGGGACAGGCTCGTCGAGAACTCGTTGGGCATTCCCTGATAGCGATACGCCGTCCCGTCGCCGGCGACCGTGCTGATGGTGCGTGTGGCCAGGTCTATCTTCCTGATGCGCCCCGAGAAAGTATCCGCGATGTAGAGAGCGCCCTCGGCGTCCAGGGCCAGCCCGCTCGGACCGGACAGAGCGGCGTGCACGGCCTTGTGTCCGTCGCCGTCGTACTCCCGCTCGCCGTTGCCCGCATAGGTGGTGATCCGTCCCGTGTCGAGGTCCACCACCCGGACGCGATAGTTCGCCAGGTCGGCGATATAGAGCAGATCCCGCTGTTCATCGAGCGCCAGCGCCACCGGCTCGTTGAGCATCGCCTTGGTGCTGGGCCCGCCGTCGCCGGCGAAACGCGCCGTGCCGGTGCCCGCCAGCGTCCAGATCATGCCCGTGGCGGCGTCCACGCGCCGCACGCGGTGATTGAACGTGTCGGCAATGTAGAGATTGCCTTTGCTATCCGCGACCGCGGCGGAGGGGAAGTTGAGCGTCGCTGCCACGGCAGGGCCGCCGTCGCCCTTGAAGCGGCCCTTCTCGGCCGATCCGACGAGGAACCGGACGGTGCCGCTCTGGTCGGCCAGTTGCACGACCTTGTCGTCCTTGACCTTGACGGGATCGGCTAAAGGGTCGAGTTCGTCGGTGGTGTGTGCGGAGAATTCTTCTACGCCTGCCTGCTCCGCGGAACCTCCCTCGCCGGCGACGGTCGTGATGACGCTGGTCGCGAGGTCCACTTTGCGGATGCGGTGGTTCTCGGAGTCGGCGATGTAGAGTGCGCGGCCGGCGATGGTCACGCTCTTCGGCTCGTTGAGGCAGGCTTTCAGCGCCGGGCCGCCGTCGCCCGAGCAGCCCGGCTCGCCGGTACCGGCGATGGTGGTGATGGTGCCGAGGGCGAAGCTGATCATGAGGGTTAGGCTTTGCCGAGCGCCTGGCGGATGAGGCGGCCCATCTCTTTG
>VBOD01000087.1 GCA_005877615.1 Nitrospirota bacterium
TCCTTGTCCACAGCCTTGACAAACTTGGCCATGCCGCACCCCCCCATCGCGCCCGAGTCCTTGTAGCCGCTCTCACCGTTCCCGGCCACCGTAGTGATGATGCCGGTCCCCGCTTCCACGCGCCGCACCCGGTGGTTCATTGCGTCGGAGATGTACATGTGCCCGAACGAATCGAAGTGCACCGCCTCCGGAGCGTTGAGCATGGCTTGGGTGGCCGGCTTGCCGTCTCCGTCGTAGCCGTAGAAACAGACGCCCGCGACCGTGGTGACGATCCCCGTCTTCATCTCGATCTTCCGGATGCGGTTGCTGCCTTTGTCCGCCACGTAGACGTCGTCATGCGCATCCACGGTGAGGGCGACCGGGTCATGGAACCGAACCTCGGCCCCCGGCTTTCCGTCGTCCCGATACACGCTCATGTCCATGCCGTCCGGCGAACACTCCGGACGCAACCAGCCGTGGTCGTCGCTGAAGTCGATCCCGATGGCGTCCCCGGAGAGAACCACCAGGTTCTTGGCGATCAAGGGACTGTCCCGGTCGTCGTCGTCTTTCGACCACGTGCCGGCAATGGTGGTGATCAGCTTGGTCTCCGGGTCGTACATGCGGATGCGATGGGCCTGCCCATCCACAATGAACAGTCGGTCCCGCGAATCGAACGCGAGGGCGCTGGGATACGTGAGATTCACCTCGAGGGCAGCACCGTCGCCGTTGAAGCCGAACTCGCCGGTCCCGGCGATGGTGTCAATGATCCCGGACTTCATATCGACGCGGCGGATGCGGTTGCTCCCGGAATCGCAGATGTACAGATCGCCCTTCGAATCGAATGCCACATCCAGCGGCAGGTACAGCCCCGCCTCGGCAGCGGGCCCGCCATCGCCGCTGTAACAGGTCTCCCCGATGCCAGCCACGTGGCTGATGATGCCCGTTGCCAGCTCGATCCTGCGCACGCGATCGGACCCGGACTCCGCATAGTAGAGGGACTGGGTCTGCGGGTCGATCGCGACACTAACCGGCAACGGCATGCCTGCCTTCGCAGCCGGCTTGCCGTCCCCTGTGCTGCGGGATTTCCCGTTGCCTGCAAAGGTCTCGATGATGCCAACGGCTATGACGCTACTGTCCATAGACGACCCCTCACCTCAAACTGCGGCCCTCATGCCTTCGGTGGCTCCGATCTCACAGGCGGTGGCGCGGCGGGAGACGGAGATGACGGCGGCGCGCCGGCGGGCTGGGTCCCTGGCGCAGGCGCCGCGTCAGGAGCGGGCGCCGCGCCTGGCTGCTGGATCTGCCCTTGTTGCGCACTGGCCTCCGCTTCGATGGCGTCCGCTTCATGCACCGACTTCTTAAAGCCCTTGATGGCTTTGCCCAGACCTTCACCAAGCTGCGGGAGCTTCCCGGCCCCGAAGATGATCAGCACGATGAAGAGAATCAGTACCAGCTCGGTGATGCCCATGCTTCCAAACATAGCGCGCTCCCTTGTCAGTGGCTCCGGTTACTTGTCCTTCGACTCCGGCGCGGCCCGCCGCGAGGCAAACCGCTGCTTGAGCCGCTCGCGCGTCTGGTCAGCTTCGGCAAACCGCTTGGCCTTCTCATAGGTGCTGATCAGGTTGTAGTACGCCAGTGGCTCCTCCGGATTGCTCTCAACCGCCGCCTCCAGCACCCCGATCGCCTCCTCCGGCTTGCGCAGGTTCAGGTAGATCTCCATCAGCGCGAAGGCCGCTTCTAGATTGTGCGGGTCGAGCTCAAGCACTCGGCGAAAGGCCATGATGCCGCTGTCGATCGTATGGAGGTCAGAAATATGCCGCAGATCGAGCTTTTCATAGACCTTCGCCAACTGGAACCAGGCGATCGGGTCGTCAGGGGTGACCTCCACGAGCTTTTCCAGCAACGGCATGGCCTCCATGTACACATCCCGGTCGTACAGCGCCCGTCCGAGATTGAAGAGCGCCAGGACGTCTCGCGGATTGATCTCCAGGGCTTTCCGGTACTGAGCCATGGCATCGTCGATGTTCCCCTTCGTCGCATGGATGGTGCCACGGTTCGCATAGTACATGGCGAGCGACTGGTCCATCTGCTTGCGGATGGCTTCGGCCATCTCAATGGCCTTCGACACGTTCGCCAGCGCTTCATCGAGCAAGCCCTTGGCGAAGTAGATCTCGCCCAAGCGGCACTGGGCCTGGAAGTCCTCAGGATCTTCCTCGAGCAGCTTCTTGATCTCCGCCATTTCTTCGTCGAGGCTCAGCGGCGCCTCAACGGCCGCGTCGGCCGGCTTGGCATCTGGCTGCGTGTCTCGGTCGGTGCCGGCATCCATCTTGGTCACATCCCCCTCGGTCATTCCCGTTCCGCTCAGGACACGCCCGGCGCTGCGGCGGCGGGACGATCGGGCATCCCCGCCGGGAACATCTGGCCGACCGTTTCGCGGGCGTCGATCCTCCCGTCATTCACCAGCAGCAACAAACCCACGATCACGAACAGGGTCAGATGGGACAACTGCAAGGCGTACCCCGCAATGAACATCAGCACCAGCCCGTAGCCGGCGCGCCGCCCCATGTTGATCTGCTTGATGACCGTATAGGACCAGAACAGCAGGCCAGCCACATAGAGCGCGAACGGCAGGTAGAACGTGTAGCCCATCCCCATCTGGAAAATCCAGCCGATGCCCTGGCTCGCCTGGCGGATGTTCCTCGCCAGGGCCGGATCGAAGAGTTCGAGCACGCCATCCATCACCAGCAAGGCAAGGAACAGCGCAGCCCACGCGCCCGCGAACTGCAGGGACCGCCGCCGCTGTTGCCGGTTCTTCGTGCGGAAGGTGAACCCGGAGTACACGGCGAAGACGAGCACGGTCGCCACCACCATCAGGGCTTCGCCGAGGCGGCTGATTTCATGAACCAGCGGCGGGGTCGAAACGATCCCCAGCCACCCGTACGTGGTGGTCGAAATCTGGTAGTAGAGCCAGCCCGACACGCCGGCCCCGTAACAGAGCGCCAGGGCCCGAGCCGTCGGGGCAGGATTGGCCCGGCAATACTGGATCACGAGGGTCCACAAAAGCACGAGCGTCAGCCCGTTGTAGACGACCGCGCCCAGCATGCGTGGCGGAAACAGCAGGAATGTTGCCGTCAGCGCAAGGAGCAGCGACACCATCGGCACGACGATCCGGTCCAGGGCCCGGGCCAGCAGCCCGTTCATCTTGTAGAAGAGCAGCACCAGCAAGGCGAGAAACACGAGGATCGCCGAAAAGTTCATCAAGGCGAAGCCGATCGCCGACGCCCCCCGCAGGAAATACTCGACGACCACGTACTCCTTCGCGACCTTCGACAGGTGCATCCCCAATCGGGACACCAGACGGTAGAGGATGAGCTCGCAGAGCCCCGCGACCAGCAAGGCCTTCAGGAAATATTCCAAGAGCACGCTGCCAGTCTCGGCGCCGACGCGAACTTTCTGGGTCATCACGGACTCGGCCATCAGGGCTCCTTTACGGGAGCGATCACGCCCCTGCTATCCAGTCGCGACCGGATGCGTCTTCGCGCGGGCGATGTACAGCAATCCGTCCGCCATAGCGTAATTGAAGGGGAGTTCACACACCACCTCGCTGATCTTCTCGTACACATACTGGTAGACCCGTTCCGCTTCGTCGGGCTTCATCCCTTCCA
>VBOD01000088.1 GCA_005877615.1 Nitrospirota bacterium
CGAGAACTCACAAAAACCTTGGCCCGCATCGAACGGCAGATCGCCAAACTAGAGGCAGCGATCGCCGCCGGCGATGACAGGATCAAGGCCCGTGACAGGGAGTTGGCGAGCCAGGAACTCTACCAGGACCACGAACGGTGGACGGTCTTGATGAAAGAGCGGGAAAACTGGGTGAAGGATCAGTCCGTCCTGACGTCCCAGTGGGCTGAGCTCTGCGAGCAAGCGGAGCAGCTTCGGGCAAAGCTCAAGAACTCGGAATCCACCCCATCCACCCTCTAATTTTTCCTGCTGGTTTTACCTTTTACCCATCTGCCGTGTCTTATTGACAAGACAAAGTGGACGGCCTACTGTTGAACTTCACGGCGGAGGTAGCATGGACCAAGAACTTGTTCAATACCTTGACGAGCGATTTCAGGGAATTGACCAACGATTCGAACGGGTAGATCAACGATTCGACGAAGTCAATGAGCGGATCGAGGAGGTCAAGCGCCATAGCGGCGTACTGGTTGAAGGATTGCGCCATGAGCTACAACTCGTAGCCGAGGGCCTTATCACCCACATCAACGTCCGCCACGCCGAAGACCGGGCTTACGTGGATCAGCGATTTCAGGAGACGAACACCCTCGTTCGCCTCTCGCTCGAATCCACCGATCAACTCCGCCAGCGCGTAGAAAATCTTGAACGGCGAGGACAGGCGTAAAGAGACAGTTATTCGTTATTCGGGAAGTCCCCACGTTTAACGATTAACGTTTAACGATCTTCCCGCTTCTTTGGCCGGTAGTACTTCTTCTTTCCTAGCTTTTCCGGTAGGTGCGTCTGCTCGGTGCGCGCCGCCGGGTCTTCATGGACGTAGCGGTAGCCTTTCCCATAGCCCAGCTCCCGCATCAGGCTGGTCGGCGCGTTGCGCAAGTGCAAGGGGACCGGCAGGTTCCCGTGCTCTTCGACATCCGCAGTCGCCTCCTGAAGCCCGGCATAGGATGCGTTGTCCTTCGGGCAAGTCGCCAAATAGGTAGCGCCTTGGGCCAGGTTCAGCCTGCACTCTGGCAGGCCGATCAACTCGACCGCCTGGGCCACGGCCGTCGCGACGACCAGCGCCATCGGGTCGGCGTTGCCGATGTCCTCCGACGCCAGGATCACCATGCGGCGGGCGATGAAACGCGGGGACTCGCCCGCTTCCAGCATGCGCGCGAGCCAGTACAGGGCTCCATCAGGATCTGAGTCCCGCAGGCTCTTGATGAAGGCGGAGATGATGTTGTAGTGCTCCTCTCCCCCCTTGTCGTAGCGCAGGCTCTTTTTCTGTAAGGCCGTGGCGAGGGCCTCCTTGCTCAAAAGTACAGAGCCGTCCGGTCCGGGGGCTGTGTGCAGGACAGCAAACTCCAGGGCGTTGAGGGCCACGCGGGCGTCCCCGTTTGCAAAGGCCACCAGGCTCATCATCGCCTCGACGTCCATCTCAACATGGTACCGGCCGAGCCCCCGCTCGGGATCCCGCAGCGCCCGCTCAATGATCTGCGACAGGGCATTCTCCGAGAGCGCCTGGAGGACGACGACCAGAGATCGGGAGAGCAACGGGCTGATCACTTCGAAGGAGGGATTCTCCGTGGTGGCACCGATGAGTATCACCGTGCCCGACTCGACGTGAGGCAGAAAGGCATCCTGCTGGGCCTTGTTGAAACGATGGATCTCATCCACGAACAGGATCGTGCGCTGGCCCTTGACGATTCGTCGCTGCTCAGCGACCTTGACCACCCGGCGCAGTTCCGGAAGTCCGCTGGTGACGGCCGAGAAGGGCTCGAAGTGGGCTTTGGTATGCACGGCGATCAACCGGGCGAGGGAGGTCTTCCCCGATCCAGGAGGCCCCCAGAGGATCAAGGACGAGAGGGTATCCTGCTCGATGGCAAGCCGAAGCGGCCGCCCGGGGCCGAGGACGTCGTCCTGCCCGACCAACTCGTCGAGCGACCGGGGGCGCATCCGATCCGCCAGGGGAGCGTCAGTTGAGGATGAGCGCTGTTCCGGACCGAACAGATCCGGTACGCTGTCACGATCTTCGCGCATGCTACTGCCCATTCTATACAGAATGGTGGGAAGGCCGCAAACCATTCGTTCAGCGCCGACACGCCCCAGAAGTCTATTGACGAACTTTCGAAGACCGTGCTAGGAAGAACGGGCTGACGGCGACCCGAACCCAGATGAGGACATTCTTGCTTTCTCGGAAGGAGGAGCCCAATCAAAGCGAACATCAACGGGGTAGAGCTGGCATACACCGATCAAGGCAAGGGTACGCCCATCGTCTTTGTCCATGGGTTTCCTCTCAACCGCTCCATGTGGGAACCTCAGGTCCGATCCTTATCGGGTCAGTTCAGGGTCGTCACCGTGGACCTTCGTGGGCACGGCGAGTCGGACGCGCCGCTGTGGCTGTACTCTATGGACCAATTCGCCGACGACGTGAAAGGCCTCCTGGACCATCTCTCCATCCAGCAGGCGGTCCTGGCCGGTTTCTCCATGGGTGGCTACGTGGTGTTTGCGTTCTATCGGAAGTACGCCGCGCGGGTGAACGGACTGGTGCTGGCCGACACCAGGCCGCAACCCGACAGCGCCGAAGGGCGGGCCGGGCGGTTCAAAACGGCGCAGACCGCGCATAGGGATGGAGCTGGCGCGATTGCGGACATCATGTTGCCCAAGTTGCTGAGCCCTGCCTCCGTGCAAGGCAAGCCGGATCTGGTGCAAAAGGTGCGGGCCATGATGTCCGGCGCTCCCGTCACCGGCATCGCCGGGGATCTCATGGCGATGGCGGAGCGGCCGGACTCGGTTCCCCTTTTGAAAGAGATCACCTGTCCCACCCTGGTCATCGTGGGGGAGCTGGACGGGTTGACCCCGCCTGCGGACGCGAAACTGATGGCCGACACCATCAAGGGCGCTCGCATCCAGACAATTCCTGCCGCAGCCCATCTCTCCAACCTAGAGCAACCGGAGACGTTCACCAGCGCCGTCAAGTCGTTTCTGGAGACGATTCGCTCATAGGCCGTTTGGTCCATTGACAAATTTTCAATGGGGTGATAGCAAAAGCGGCTCAGTGATCGATCCTCAACCCAACCAAGAGTGAAGGAGGTTCCGAATGGCAACAGCAACTGATGTAGCCCCTCTCATCAAGGTAGGCGACATGGCCCCCGATTTTACGCTCAAGGACCAGGACCAGAAGGATGTGACGCTGAGCAGTTTCCGGGGGAGGAAGAATGTTGTCTTGGCCTTTTATCCCCTGGACTGGAGCCCGGTCTGCACGGGTGAGAATAAATGCCTGACCGACGACTTCCCGAAGTTCGAGGGACTGAACACCGTGGTGCTGGGCATCAGCACGGACAGCTTCTTCTCCCACAAGGCGTGGGCCGACGCCCTCGACCTCAAGCACACGCTCCTCGCTGACTTCAACCGGGTAGTGGTGAAGAAGTACGGCCTCTACTTCGAGCCACTCAACTGCGGCCAGCGGGCCACTGTCATCGTGGACAAGAACGGCAAGGTGGCCTACGTCAAGGTGCAGGAAATCAAAGTGGCCCGGGATGACAAGGACATCCTCGAGGCCCTCAAGAAACTACACTGAGCGGGCAGGTCGGACGGGGCCGGTCTGTGACCGCCCCGTCCCTGTTTGCCGCCAGCCCAGTACAACAACAATTGAACCATGGACGATCTCATCGGCAACGTCACAGACGCCACCATCGAGGAATATGTGGGCAGTCCCGCCGCGGTGGTGGTCTTCGGCATCGCCAACTGTGAGGGCTGCGCCTTCATGGACGGCGTGCTGGCCGACCTCGCGCCGCGCTTTAACGGCCGCGTCAAATTCGGCAAGGCCAAAATGCACGTCCCGGGGGCCTGCCGGGAGATCAAGAAGCGCTATACGTTCGAGACCTATCCGACCACTCACTTGTACGCGCACAGCAAGCTGGTCGAAAAGCGAGAAGGGAAGGTGGCGCCGGCTGACCTGGACCGAGCGATCCAGACCTTGCTGCTGAAGGCTTAGACGACTTCTCCGGAACTGCCCCGCCTGATCAAAGTCAGAAACTCTTCGCGGGTTTTCTGCTGGTTTAAGAACACGCCGTGCATGGAACTGGTCACGGCCACGGCGTTGGGCGTCTCCACGCCGCGCATCATCATGCAGAGATGGCGGGCCTCGATGACGACGGCGACGCCCTGTGGGTTCAGTTTCTCTTGCAGGGTCTCGGCGATCTGCACCGTCAAGCGTTCCTGTACCTGCAAGCGCCGGCTGAACACCTCCACAAGCCGTGGGATCTTGCTGAGTCCCACCACACGGTCGTTGGGGATATAGGCGACGTGGCACTTCCCGTAGAAGGGCAAGAGGTGGTGTTCGCAGAGACTGAAGAAGTCGATGTCGCGGACCACCACCATCTCGTCGTACTTGACCGAGTAGAGAGCACCGTTAAAGACCTCTTCAACATCCTGCTGATAGCCCTGTGTGAAGAACCGGAGCGCCTTGGCAACCCGCTCGGGAGTCTTCAAGAGCCCTTCGCGGGTCGGGTCCTCACCGAGAAGGCCGAGTAGCTGCTCGACCAGGGCTTGCAGTTCCGCCGTTTCTGCTCCAGCCAGGTCTTTGTGTCGGCTCACGACGCTCGCCCCACACCGGGTCCGGCATACTCAAAGTAGTTGTCACGGGTCTCGACCAGCCCGACCTTGTGCAGGGTGCCGGCCGGGACGGCCTTCTCCAGGAGATTCCAGAGCAGCACCACCAGGTTCTCCCCGGTCGTCACCTTGTCGGTAAAGGCCTCGTCGTAGTTGAGATGCTGGTGGTCGAACCGCTTCAGCACCCGCTCATCCACCGTCCGGTCCAGGCGCTCCAGGTCGGTGACCGTGCCCGTCTCGGGCATGACCTCTCCGCGGAGCGTGACTTCCAACGTTTAATTATGGCCGTGCCCGTTGGGGTTGTTGCACTTGCCGAAGACCCTGTAGTTCTCCTCTTCCGAGAGCGCGTCGGTATGCAGCCGATGGGCCGCCGCGAACCGATACCGGCGGGTCAGATAGACCTCCGAACTCTTGCCTATGCGCCGTCCTTCGTAGTCCACGGAAAGGTCCTCCTCTTCGAACAGCCGGAGGGCCACTAACCGCGCCCCCCGTAATTGCTCCTCGATCTTGTCCCACAGCACTACGGCGAAATTCTCAGTGGTCGGGATGCGATCCTTGAAATACGGCGTGTCCTCGTTCAGGCTCTTGTGGTCGAACTCGACCAG
The DNA here is from genome assembly GCA_005877615.1 of Nitrospirota bacterium. Taxonomy (GTDB): domain Bacteria; phylum Nitrospirota; class Nitrospiria; order Nitrospirales; family NS-4; genus NS-12. Next base: position 5,232 of record VBOD01000088.1, read on the forward strand.
CATCTGCTCCAGCACCTGCTTCAGGTCGTACAGGTTGATCACCATGCCAGTCACCGGATCGATGGCGCCGGAGACGGTCACCTCTAACAAGTAATTATGCCCGTGCGGGTTGTTGTGCCGGCCGAAGACGGCTCGATTGCGCTCCTCAGACCACGCGGGATTGCAATAGCGATGAGCGGCGCTGAATTCGAGTCGTTTAGTGAGTCGGACGGTGTGCATGGGAACCGGCATGATTGAAGGGATGGCGTGGGGGCGTACGGATCGTACGCCCCCGCGGCTGTGCCGAACTTTGCAGAGCGACGATTACGCGCTGAACGAGCTGCCGCAGCCGCACGTGGTCTTGGCTTGCGGGTTCTTGATCGCGAAGCCGGATCCCTGCACGCTGTCCACGTAATCCACTTCCGAACCGGACAGCAATGGGGCGCTCTGGGAATCCATGATGACCTTCACGCCGCCAGCTTCGACGATGGTGTCATCGTCCGCCGTCTTCGTCTCGAAGGACATGCCGTATTGATAGCCGTGGCACCCGCCGCCTTTCACATAGACGCGCAGGCCGATGGCGTCCTTCTCCTCTTGTAAGAGTTCGCCGATCTTCTTCTGAGCCATCTCACTAACTGTAATCATCCTCTACTCCTCCCCTTTTATTGAATGCTACAGGAATTCTCTTGGACTGTTCCTTCCGCCTCCGCACTCCCGAACTTCTGCAGCGGAACTCTGACGACGACATCTCCTACTATTTTAGCCTGACAACCCAGCCGATTGAAAGCCTCGGTCAAGTTTTCCCGGTCCAGGAGGTCCTGCTCGTCAAAATCGACCTCGGACAGGTTCTCCCCCCCGCTCTGGACCTCCACCCGGCAGGTGGTGCAGGACGCATTGCCGCCGCAGTCATGCGGCAGCGGAAAGCCGAGCGTCTCGGCCGCCTTCAGGATCGAGGTGTTCGGCGCGACCTCCCCGCTCAAGCCCTGGGGATGGATGAACGTGATCCGGGGCACTACGCAACCCCTCCCGCCACCGCCGCTGGCTGAAACGGGCACCGCTTCTGCGCAACGTGCGCCTCGAACTCGTGACGGAACGTCCGCAGGCTGCTCTCCACGACCACCGACGCCCCCGTCACCACAGTGCAGTAGCCGCGTCCCTTGACGAACCCGCACAACTGCAACAGCGACGCGAGGTCCTTTTCGGTGCCATCCCCGTCTTCGATCTTCTGCAGCAGTTCAGCCAGGTTGATCGTCCCCATCCGGCAGGGCGGACACTGCCCGCAGCTCTCCACCTTGAAGAAGTTCCCGTACTTCAGGGCCGTCGCGACCATGCAGGTCTGATCGTCCACAACGATGACGCCGGCCGACCCCAGGCCCGTGCCCGCGTGCTTCAGCGATTCGAAATCCATCGGCGTGTCCAATTGATCGGGCGTCAACATGGCGAAGGACGGCCCGCCCGGGAAGACGGCCTTGACCTTCCGGCCGTTCAACACGCCGCCCCCGCACTCGTCGATCAGCGTGCGGATCGGCGTCCCCATCGGCAACTCGTAGACCCCGGGCCGGTTGACGGCGCCGCTCAAAGAAAACAGCATGGTCCCCGGGCTCTTCTCGGTGCCGACTTTTGTGAACCACGCCGCGCCGTTCAGCAGCAGCGGCGGCACGTTGCACAGGGTCTCGACGTTGTTCACCAGCGTCGGCTTCCCGTACAGCCCGAAATCGGTCGGGTAGAAGGGGGGCTTCTGGCGCGGCATAGCGGGACGGCCCTGCATGGACTCCAGCATGGCGGTCTCCTCCCCGGCCACGTAACTGC
>VBOD01000006.1 GCA_005877615.1 Nitrospirota bacterium
CCTTCGGTGACAGCTTGACGGCAGGGCTCGGCGTCTCGCCGGAGGAGGCATACCCGGCTCGACTCCAGGAGAAACTCCAGCTCTCCGGTTATCGGTATCGCGTGGTCAACGCCGGCGTCAGCGGCGAGACGACGGCCGGCGGATTGCGCCGGGTGGATTGGATCCTGAAAAGCAAACCCGACATTGTGATCCTGGAGCTCGGCGCCAATGACGGCTTGCGCGGACTGAACCTCTCCCAAACGCGCGCGAACCTCGAGCAGATCATTCAGCGCCTCATGGCCGGCGGGTCCACAGTGATCCTCGCCGGCATGAAATTACCGCCCAATTACGGTGCCCAGTACACGCACGCGTTCCAGTCCATGTATGTGGACTTGGCGAAGCACTATGGCATTCCGTTCATTCCATTTTTTCTCGAAGGAGTCGCTGCAAAGGCTCACCTCAACCAAGCTGACGGTATCCATCCGACTGGAGCTGGCTATGCGGTCATCGTTCAGAATGCTTGGCCGATCCTCAAACCCTTTCTCAAGAAGTAACTATTTGATAAATTAGAACAATAATTGCGTTGACAAGTTCTTAGTCATGGAGTATAAACACATTACCGACCAACTTGGTCTCCGATTGCTTTAGTCGGGGATAGGATTGATCGGATACAATAACTATCAGCAGAGGAAAAGGTCAGCGTTCGGAAATAACAGGGACACTCTGGGACCAGAGTTCGTCTGGTAACAGGAGGAGCACCCCATGGACTGCCCTCGGTGCAAGGGCGTCATGACCCAGGAGGTATTTGAGGACTTATTGGACGACACGGGAAATCTTTGCTTTAAAGGCTGGCGCTGCCTGCTATGCGGAGAGATCCTTGATCCCGTGATTGCCAACAATCGCGGGTCACATCCAATGCCTCTGTTGGGCCGGGCCCGGAAAAAATTCGCCGCTCAAGTAAACTGACCACGCTCCTGGCGTGAAGGAAGAGGACAGCACGCGTGCCAGGAAACTCCGCGTAGGTGTGTGCGGAGGCCGCCCAATAAGAATTTCCTAGGAAATTATACGATATGTCTAAGGTAACGGAACAGGCAGTCATCGACGCACTCCGCATGGTGATGGAGCCGGAGTTGCACAAAGACCTCATCACCCTCAACATGGTCAAGGACCTGAAGATCGAGGAGGGAACCGTCAAGTTCACCGTGGTGCTGACTACCCCAGCCTGCCCTCTTAAGACCGAGATCAAAGCCAGTTGCGATAAAGCGGTGGGCGCGATCCCCGGAGTGACAAAAGTCGAAGTGGATTTCACCGCCAACGTTCAACAGGGTCGCTCTCAGATCAAAGACAACCTCATCCCAACCGTCAAGAACACCATCGCCGTCAGCAGCGGCAAGGGGGGCGTCGGCAAAACGACGGTCGCGGTCAATCTGGCCGCCGGTCTGGCCCTGCAAGGCGCGAAGGTCGGACTCATGGATGCCGACGTGTACGGCCCCAACGTCCCGATGATGATGGGCGTGGAGCGGCCGCCTGAGCAACAGGACGGCAAGCTGCTGCCGGCGGAGAGTCACGGCGTCAAGCTGATCTCGATGGGGTTCTTCGTTCCAGATGACCAGCCGCTGACGTGGCGTGGTCCGATGATCCACACCGCCATCCAGCAATTCCTGCGGGACGTGATCTGGGGCGATCTGGACTATCTGGTGGTGGACCTCCCCCCGGGCACGGGAGACGCCCAGCTCAGCATCGCCCAATTGGTCCCCCTGACCGGCGCCGTCATCGTGACCACGCCTCAGGAGGTCGCGTTGCACGACTCCCGAAAAGGGCTGGCGATGTTCCAGAAGGTGAACGTGCCGATCTTGGGAATCATTGAGAACATGAGCTACTACATCTGTGGCAAATGCGGCGAGCGCACCGAGATCTTCTCGTACGGGGGTGGGGAGCGGGCCGCCGACAAACTCGGCATTCCGTTCCTAGGACGCGTCCCGATTGATCCCGCCATCAGGGTTGGCGGGGATATGGGCCTGCCCCTCGTCGTGGCGAACCCCGACTCGCCGCAGGCCAAGGCCTTCATGGACATCGCCTCCAGGATTGCGGCCCGGATCAGCGTGCTGACCGCCGCGGCGTCCGAGACGATTCCGGTCGAAAGCCTCCTGCAGAAAATCAAAAAGCCGCTGACCAGCGGCGCCTAATCAACTGACCGGCGCGTGAACATCCACCAGATCCGGCGCATGAGGCGGAAGAACTCTCCTTCTGCTTCTGGCGGCCTTTCAGGGTCGGCGTACTCCACCCACTGCTGCTGACTCCCTAGATAGGTGCCCCCGGCAAAGGTCAACCGACTTCTGAGCTGCGTGTATCCCTGTTCGTGAAGCCGGCGAGCCAAGTCGGCGAGCGCGGCGGCCGGACTGTCTGCGTCCGCGCTCACCGCCAGAAGCGTTTCGTACTGGAGCGACGCGCGGAAAGTCTCGGCCTGCTGCTCAACGGAGACCATGCGCGTGAAGCCGCGCGCGCGCTCGTCCAGCCCGGCCAGCAAGTGCTTCTCACGCACCTCATTCGCCATGAATCATTCAGCCCATCTTCCTTGCGCCGAGGCTGAGCCGCCCGTTATAATGCCTCTCCGCACATGCCACGCGCATCGCTTCATACCATCGGGTGTCGCCTGAATCACGCTGAAACGGCGCTGCTCGGCGATCAACTCAGACGTCGCGGTTACGAGTTGGTCGAGTTCGGCCAACGCACCGATCTCGTGGTCGTCAACACCTGCTCCGTCACGGACAACGCGGAAGCCGACTGCCGCAGCTTGATTCGCAAGATCCGCCGTACTGCCCCGGACGCCTTCGTGGCCGTCACCGGCTGCTACGCCCAGACCAGCGCGGACGTCCTGCAACAGATGGAAGGCATCGATCTGATCGTCGGCACGCAATACAAGATGGAGTTGCCTCGTTACTTGACCTCGCTGGCGCGCCGGCCCGCACCGGAGATCCTCCACACCCGGACGGTTAGCCGCGACGATTTTGCGATTGAAGGCATTGGAGAATACCAGGAGACCCGTGCGAATTTAAAGGTGCAGGATGGCTGTAACTTCATGTGCTCCTTCTGCATCATCCCCTTCTCCCGCGGGCACGAACGCAGCCGCCGCCCTGAGGACATTCTCCGGGAAGCCGAGGGCCTCGTGGCGCGCGGTCACCGCGAAGTGGTCGTAACCGGCGTCAACGTCGGACGGTACCGGTGCGACGGACTCACACTGGCGGACGTGATCCGCCTGCTGGAAGCCATGCCCGGCCTCGACCGCATCCGCATCTCTTCGATCGAACCCACCACCATCTCCGACGAGCTCCTGGAACGTATGGCCGGGCCTTCGAAGCTGTGCCGTTACCTCCATGTCCCCCTGCAGAGCGGCGACGACGGCATCTTGCACGCGATGAACCGGCGATACACTGCCCAGGAGTATGTCCGCTTCATCGAGAAGGCGGTCCGGACGGTGCCTGACCTCGGGCTCGGCACGGATCTCATGGTGGGCTTTCCTGGAGAAACCGACGCCGCCTTCGCCAACACCCGCGCTCTGGCCGCCGATCTGCCCTTCTCCTACTTCCACGTGTTCAGCTATTCGCCACGTCGCGGCACAGCCGCCGCGAAGTTGCCCGGTGCGGTCCCCGCGGCGACTGTCAAGGCCCGCAGCGAAGACGTCTGCGCGCTCTCCCGGGCCAAGCGCTTGAAGTTCTACCACCGGCACGTGGGCCAGACAGTGTCCGTGCTGTTCGAGACCCGCCACCGGTCTGGCCTCTTCACGGGGCTAACGGACAATTACATCCGGGTCGGGGTCCCTGCCAACGACGACCGCAGCAATCAGATCCGTTCGGTGCGCCTGACCGGCGCGATGGATGGGTTAGCAATCGGAGTCTGACACAATGGCCGTTCCGCTTAATATCTTTATTGCCGGCGGGGCCGGCTTTATCGGCCGCCACCTTGTCAAGGCTCTATTAGCCCGCGGGCACGAGGTGTATGGGTTGGCCAAGGACCGGATGCGAGGCAAGGTCCTGGAAGAGCTGGGGTGCAGGTCCATCATCGGCAACCTCCTGACTAACGGCCCGTGGGAGCGCGCGATCGAGAAATTCGATGTGGCGATCGGATGTACCATGCCGGGGCGACGAGGCCAGCCGCCGACCATGAAGCAAGTTCCCGACCTCCTCAAGTCCCACACGGACGCCTGCAGCAATCTCATTCTCGCGGTGCATGAGGGGATGCTGAAAGGGTTGATTCTCACCTTGGGCGTCCTCTCCTATGGCGATCACGGGGAGGAGTGGGTGGACGAGGACACGCCGCGCGAGCCGATCGGCTACGGACGGTTCAGCGGTCCGGCCGTTCACACGCTTGCGCATCTGGCAGAGTCCAAGCGCGTGAAAGCAACATTCATGTTTCCTGGATGGGCCTACGGCAACGGGAGCTGGTTCAAGGACATGCTCCTGCCGGCCTTCGAGCAAGGCCAGGCGCGCGTGGTTGGCTCTGGTGAGAATTACATGAGCTTCGTGCACGTCGAAGACCTGGCCGAAGCCTACGTCCTCGCCGTCGAAGAAATCGGGTACTCCCCCCCGCCGGAAGAACGGCCCGTGCCGCAGATGTTCAACCTGGTCGATGATCAGCCGACCACCCAGAAGGAATGGCTCTCGGTGGTCGCCCGGGCCCTCGCCAAGCCGACTCCTCCGTCCATCTCCGTGGCGGAGAGCGTCCAGCAAGCCGGCGAACTCTGGACAGAATCCGTGACCTGCTCGCTGCGGGTCAAGAACGAACGGGCGAAGTCCATGCTCGGGTGGACGCTCAAGTACCCTACGGTCCACGCCGGCGTTCCGGTGGCCGTTGGAGCGATTCGGAAAGAGCGCTGACACCATGCGCGCCCCGCAAGTCTTCATTGAAACATTTGGCTGCCAGATGAACGAGTATGATACCGAAGTCGTGCGCTCGATCCTCAAAGCCCGCGGCTACGGCTTCACCGACTCGGCCGACTCGGCCGACGTAGTGCTATTGAACACCTGCGCGATCCGCGAGAAAGCCCACAACAAGGTCTACGGGCATCTGGGCCTGCTCAAGCCGCTCAAGGAGGAACGCGGCCTTGTGATCGGTGTGCTGGGCTGCATGGCGCAAAACCTCAAGAAGGACCTCCTGGCGAGTGACGCGCTTATCGACGTACTGGTCGGCCCGGACAGCTACCGGGCTCTACCCGACCTGCTGGAGAAGGCCGCAGCGGGCCGGAAAGGCCTGGCGGTGGACCTCTCCGAATACGAGACCTACGCCGACATCGTCCCTGACCGCATCGAGGGCGTCACGGCCTGGATCGCCGTCATGCGTGGCTGCGACAACTTCTGCACCTTCTGCGTGGTCCCGTACACCCGCGGCCGCGAGCGCAGCCGCGACCTCATCAGCGTCGTGCGGGAAGCCGAGGCCCTCGCGGCCAGCGGGTGCAAGCAGGTGACCCTCCTCGGCCAGAACGTCAACTCCTACCGAGACGGCGTCCATGATTTCGCCGACCTGCTGGGCGCGGTCGCGGACATCCGGGGCATCGAGCGCGTGCGATTCACATCGCCACACCCGAAAGACTTCCCGGATAAGTTGTTGGAGGCGGCCGCTGGCCATCCCAAGATCTGCGAGCACATCCACCTGCCGCTCCAAGCCGGCAACGACCGCATTCTCCAGCTTATGAATCGGACCTACACGCGGGCGGAATACCTGGCGCTCGTGGCCCGCATCCGGCGACGTTGCCCGGACATCGTCCTCACCACCGACATCATCGCCGGGTTCTGCTCCGAAACCGAGGCGGAGTTCGCGGAGACCTATGACCTCGTGGAGCAGGTCGGATACCACTCCGCGTACATCTTCAAATACTCCGAGCGGAAGAACACCATCGCGGCGCGAAAATTCCCCGACGACGTCCCCGACGCCGTCAAGGCCGAGCGCGTCTCACGGCTGGTTGAGCTTCAGCGGGGGATGTCACTGAATAAGAATCGGGCTCTGATTGGGAAGACCGTCGAGGTTCTAGTGGAGGGTGATGGTAAATACGCCGATCAGTGGAAAGCCCGCACAGACGGCAACATCGTCACGGTGTTCCCCAAGACTGGCCACAGCATCAAGCCCGGCAGCCTCGTTCCCGTCCGCATCACTGACGCCACCGTCACCACCCTGTACGCCCACCCTGCTTAACGAACCTTACACTGGAGCTTGGTCAGCGCGTGGGTCGGGGAGAAACCCGGCGGCCATGAGCTTGTCCATCCAAGTCAACGGAGGTGTGGCCCGCAACCCGGCGGTGGCGGTCAGGGCCTGATAGCGCAGCCTCGCGTTTCGATCCAGCCCGCGGAACACGCGATCTCTCAAGAAACACCGCACCGGGTCCGCTGCATTCCAGAAAAACGTCTGCTCATCCGCCAGCCGCTGGAGCATCTCCACCTGCGGGCGGCGCGCCCGCTCGTAGGACGCCAGCGCTTCAGCCGACCAATCACCGGTCTCACGGCACCGGCCGATGACTTCGGCCAGCGCCATGGCATCGGCCATCGCCTGCATCCGGCCCTGCGACGCGTGCGGATTCATCGCGTGCGCCGCGTCGCCGATCAAGGCCCCGCCGTCCACGACCCACCGATCTGTTCGGACACGCGCGCAGGGGAGCAGAACGACCTGCTCCCACGACGTCAAGCTTTCCAGCGGCTTGGTCATCGCCGCGTCGATCGCCGACACACGCGACTTAAACGCGGACAAACCCTGCGCTCTGAGCGCGTCGACTGCGTCGGCCTCGACCATAAAGAGCGCCACCACACGGTCTCCCGGAGCCGGGAACAATCCCAGCAACTCCCCGCGTCCGACGTAGTAGCGCGCCTCGCCGCACATGCCTTCCGGGCGCGGCAGGAGCGCGATCAGATAGCCGTGCCGATAGCGATAGACCTCAGCCGGAATCCCCAACGCGCGCCGCACCAGCGATCCTGTCCCGTCGGCTCCCACCACCAGGCTGGCCTGAACTTCAGTGCTTGACTGCTCTCCCGCTCTTCGGATCACAATGCCATCCACGCGGCCATTCTTCCGCAGAATTCCCTGGAACTCGGCCCCGTACCAGAGCTGGGCGCTCGGCTGGGCAGGTAGCCGGCTCAGGAGGACGTGGTGGACCGCATTGAGGGCCACCAGCGCCCGATTGTACGGCTCGGGCAGCATGCCGTAGTCCATTGTGCAGAGGCGCTCCCCACCGATCCGAATGAAGTGGAAGCGCTGCACGGGCTCCACGACCTCCGGCGTGAGCGCCGAGAGGAGGCTCAGCCGCTCGAGGATCTGCTGGCCGTTCGGCTGGATGGTCTCTCCCCGAAGAACGGTCAGCGGGCCGGGTTGACGCTCCACGACAAGGACCGAAACACCCATCTGAGCAAGCGCCAGCCCCAGGACCGCGCCTCCGCCACCGGCCCCCGCTACAGCAACGTCAACGTTCATCGCCAATCTTCGTAGCGGGCGTGATCGGCCCACATCTTCAGAAATTTTTCCTTCGCCCGCTGAGTGCTGGCCACATCATGGAGGATATCCAACCGTTCATCGTTGTAGAGGGCGGCGCTCGACGTCTGGTTCATCGAGCCTGACGTGTTTACCTGGTCATCGACGACAACCTGCTTCATGTGCATGAGACCGTCGTGACGATTGATCTTGATCGGGACGCCCGCCAACAGCAAGGTATCCAGGGCGGCGCGTTGCTTGCGGTCGTCGATTTTCCCCCGGTCGGTAATGACACGCACATCTACGCCGCGCTTTTTCGCCGCGACGAGCGCCCTCACCACAGGAGGATACGTCAACCCGTAGGTGGCGATATAGATCGAGTGCCGGGCCCCTTCATAGAGCGCGACCAGGCGGTCGGCCGGCTTGTCTTCGGGAGCATAGAGCACCTCGGGAGCAGCCGTGACGACTGCGCCGCCGTCCTTCAACCCGACGGCTGAACTCCAGAGCATCACAAGCAACGCGCACCCACCTGCGCCGATCGCCGCCGACCATCTCCTCTGGAATGTCATGGCTCTGCCCCACGGCCTGATTTTTTCCGTCGTCAGTCTTTCTCGAAAATCACCTTGAACGATTCGTCGCTGTTCTCCCAGGCCTCGGCCGACGTCTTGAGCAACCACTCCCTGATCCAAGTCTTCTGAGCCTCGGAGAGGAGCTTCTTGATTTGATGGGACCGGCCCTGCAATGGCTGTAAGAGCCCGGCCTGCCGACCGATGTCCAGAATGGCCGTCCGCGCGTAGATGTTCGTGTACATGACCGGCTTGCCGTTCTTTTCCTCACCTTGTACCCAGACCGAGATATACCGTTCCCCATTCAACGTCGCACTGTCCATGACCTGCGGGATATCGTGGAATAGTTCGTTCTCGTTCTTGTCGATGGGCATGGCCCCTGTCTGGGTGAACATGAAGTTCTGGTTCCACATCGTTCGCTCCCGCGCAACTACTCGTAACGCAAGGCTTCGATGGGGTTCAGCTGGGAGGCCTTGTTGGCCGGGTAGAGACCGAAAAAGATGCCCACCAGGGCTGAGAATCCAAAGGCGATCAACAAGATGTCGGCCGAGATGATGGTCGGCCAGCCGGCGATGTTGGAAGCGGCCTGGGCGCCCGCAACTCCCAACCCGACTCCGATCAACCCGCCCATGGCGCTCAGGACCACGGCTTCCACCAGGAACTGCAGGAGGATGTGCCGGCGCTTGGCCCCCACTGCCATGCGGATACCGATCTCCCGGGTACGCTCCGTGACCGAGACCAACAAGATATTCATGATCCCGATCCCTCCGACCAGCAGCGAGATGGACGCCACCGCCAACAACATCAGTTTCATGGATTCGCTGGTCCCTTCTTGAACCTTGGCTATATCGATCTGATTGCGAACCGTGAAATCATCATCCTGATCAGGACGCAACTTGTGCCGCTGACGCAGGACTCGCTGGACCTCGTCCACGACCTGAGCCATCTGCTCCGGGGATTCGGCCGAGAGATAACCGGCCCCGATGGACCCCATGAACTTGGTGCCCATGATCTTCCGCTCGGCGGTGGTGAAGGGTATGAACACCACATCATCCTGATCGTTCCCCCTTGTGTCATACCCTTTAGCTTCGAGGGTGCCCACAACCTTAAACGGCATGTTCTTGATCCGAATCATGGCGCCCATGGGATCTTCTCCTGGCTCGAACAGGTTCTTGAGGATGGTATTCCCCAGAAGCACCACTTTGGCGGCCGTGTCCATCTCGGTTTGGGTAAAGAACTCTCCATTCAGGGCAGTCCAAGCACGGATGACCAAGTAGTCTGGCGACACGGCGTTGATCGTCGTGAACCAGTTTTTGTTCTCGTGGACGACCTGCATCGCATCTCGGCGACCCCAACCGGCGTAGGTCACACCGGGGATCTTCTTCAACTCTTCCATGTCCGCGATGGTCAGCGTCACTGCCCCGCCATGTCCGGTCCGTACCCCGCTGAGAGTCATCGAACCCGGCAGGATGGTGATGACATTGGTGCCGAAGGAAGCGATCTGGGCCTGGACAGCGGCTTTCGCGCCCTCTCCGATACTGACCATCGCGATCACGGCCCCCACCCCGATGATGATCCCCAGCATCGTCAGCGCCGAGCGCATGCGATTGCGCGCGAGGACACGGAACGCCACGACCACCGTCATCAGCAGAAAGTTCATGCCCGCACCTCCTGCGGGACGACGCGCGCGACGGCCACTCCGCCGGCGTTGCGGTCGGAAAGGATCACTCCGTCTTTCATCGTGATGGCCCGCCGGGCATAGCCGGCGATCTCTGCTTCATGGGTGACCAGGATGATGGTAATTCCTTCCCGGTTCAGTTGTGTCAGCGTCTCCATGATTTCCCTGGAGGCCTGGCTGTCCAGATTGCCGGTCGGCTCGTCGGCCAGAATAATCGACGGGTCCGTGACCAGCGCGCGGGCAATGGCCACCCGCTGTTGCTGCCCGCCGGACAACTGGGCCGGATGATGTCGTTGCCGATCGGCAAGCCCCACCCGCTCTAGCGCGCGCAGGGCTAAGGCCTTCTGTTCATGCGCCGGTATCCCTCTGTAGAACAGCGGAAGCTGCACGTTCTCCAGGGCAGTCGTCCGCGGAATGAGGTTGAAGTTCTGAAATACGAAGCCGATCTTGCTGTTGCGGATCTCTGCAAGGCGATTTTCCCCCAACGTAGAGACGTCGGTCCCCTCCAAGATATAGGTGCCGGCCGTCGGGACGTCGAGGCACCCGAGGATGTTCATCAAGGTGGATTTGCCGGAACCCGAGGCCCCCATGACGGCCACAAACTCGCCGGTGTCGATCGTCAGCGACACCCCCAGCAAGGCGTGGACGTCCATCTCGCCCAAGCGATAGGTTTTCACGAGGTCCCGGCAGACGATCAGGCTCATCAGCGCCCTCGCGGCGTGCCGGTGCCGGAGGGCTGAGACGGCTGGGGGCCGAATCCGGGCGGTAAGGAACTAGAGGAGCCACCGTGAGGCCCTCGCGGCATTTTCAGCCCTATGATGACCTCGTCGCCCTCCTTCAAAGGCCCCTCGACAAGCTCCGTGAACGTCCCGTCCGTGATGCCGGTCTTCACCTCGACCGCAGTCGGCTCCCCAGACGGGTTGGGCTGCCAGACCGTCGGCTTGGCCTTCGCGTCCCGCCCTCCTGTCCCAGGGAGGCTGCCCTTGCGGCCGCCGTCCCGCTTGTCAGCCGCCAAAACCTGACTGCTGCCAGCCTTGTCGTCACCCTTCACCAGCAGGGTCGGCTTGAACCGTAAAGCCGGATTGGGGACCCGCAAGACATTTTCGCGGCTCGCGACGATGATCGACACATTGGCGGTCATCCCCGGCCTGAGCCGAAGATCGGAGTTGTCCACCCCGATCACTACGTTATAGGTCACGACATTCTGCACGGTAATCGGCGCATTACGAACCTGCGTGATCTTGCCCCTGAAGACCTGATTGGGGTAGGCATCCACAACGAACGTGGCGGGCTTGCCCTCCGTGATACCCCCGATATCCGACTCGCTGACGTTCGTGTCCACCTGCATCTTGGTCAAGTCCTTGGCGATCGTAAAGAGAACGGGGGCTTGGAAACTCGCGGCCACCGTCTGGCCGACGTCCACGTTCCGGGAGATGACGATGCCGTGCACCGGCGAATGGATTGTCGTGTACTCCAGGTTGACCTTAGCCGTGTCCAACTGAGCCCGAGCTTGTTTTACCCCTGCCTCCGCAATTAGTATATTGGCTTGAGAGGTTTCATAGGCGGTGCGGGCATTATCCACATCCTGCTGTGCGTTCAAGTGCTGCGCAAACAAAACATTCGCGCGTTCAAAGTTGAGCTTCTGCAGGGACAGATCAGCACGCGAACGAGCCAGGTTTCCCAACGCGTTCTGGAGATTGGCCTCCATCTGCGTGACAGCAGTCTGGAACGGAGCCGGATCAACCTGAGCCACCACCTGCCCGGCCTTCACGACTGAGTTGAAATCGGCGTAGAGAGCCTTGATCAGGCCGGAGACCTGGCTGCCCACCTGGACCGTGATGACCGGATTGATCGTGCCGGTGGCCGTGACGGTCTGAGTCACCATGCCCCGCTCGATTTTTGCAGTCTTGTACCGGACAGGCGCCTTCTGGTCGCCGTTCAAGTACACGTAGCCGCCGGTCCCCAGCCCGGCCAGGAGCAACGCGCCGACGATCCACGTAGTCCGCCTCATGAGCCTCCCCGCACCGGCGTGTTGATGCCCATGGCCCGGTCGAGCTGGGCCTTCGCCGCCTGGTAAGTCGACATTGCGACAACGTCGTTGGCCAGCGCGTTCACCAGCACCACCTCGGCGTCCGTCACTTCCACCGCATTACTGAGTCCGGCCTTGTACCGTCCTTCCACCAAGGCAAGGCGTTCCTTGGCCTGATCCACAGTCACCGCCGTCAGCTTCAAGCGCTCCCTGGCAGCCTCCAGATTCAACAGGGCTTGGCTCACCTCCAGCAGGATGGTCTGTCGGAGGACGTCCCCGGTCGCCTTGGTCTTCAGGAGGTTCGCGCGGGCTTGGGCCACCTGCTGCTTGGTGAGGAATCCGCTGAAAATCGGAACGTTCACGGTGCCATTGACATTCCAGTTATAGACCAGCGGAAATTCTATGCCACTGTAAGTGTAGGTGGCCGAACTGGTGACCGTCGGGAAGAAATTGCCTTGGGCAGCCTTGATGGCCGCCTCGGCCGCACGTTCCTGGGCCCGCTGGGAGATCATCTCCGGCCGAAGCTGCATCGCCCGGGCCACCGCTTCGTCCAGAGAAACTTGATAAGGTTCCGCCTGGCCAGGGTCCTGAACACGGTATGGGCTCGTCGTTTGGATGCCCATCGCGTTGTTCAAGGTCACCCGAGCGACCAGGGCATTGTTCTTGGCCGTGATCAGATTCAGTTGGGCATTGGAGAGGTCAACTTCAGCTGTGGTCACGTCGATTTTGGGCGCGATTCCAGCCTTGAACCGCCCCTTGGCGAGGTCCAAGTGCTTCTGGAACTGCGTGATGGCTTCTTCGTTTACGGTGACCAGGCGCTGGGTCTGCTGAAGACCGAAATAGGCCTGCTGGACGTTGACGACGACCAATTGCACGATGGTCTCCGCGTCCGAATTGGCGGCTTGGAGGTTGAACTGCGCCGTCTCAACTTGGGATTTGATCGTCCCAAAATCATAGAGCAACTGGTTGAGCGTCACGCTGCCCGAATTGAATCCAGTGGTGATGCCGTTGGTTTGTCGCCCAGTGCTGGTTGCACTTCCACTGAATTGACTGGTGGAATTCGTCGTCCTCAGCGTTTTGGAGATCGTTCCTTGCACCTGCGGATAGAATCCGGCCTGGGCCTGTCCTACCAGTGCTTCATTGATCGCTTGGGTTCCGGAGGCCACCCGGAGGCTGGGGTGATTGGACAGTGCCAGTTCCACGGCCTTATCTAAGGTCAAGACCTCTGGTAGAGCCTGCGGTGCCTTGGGCTCGTCGGCAAACACCGCAACTCCTCCTCGCTCTCCCACCAAGAAGCCAACGGTTATTGCCACCAGCACCACCATCGTCCGTCCCATTCTCGCCTCCTTCCATCACACGTGTCTATCCTGCCCGAATTAGAGCGTAGCAGCCTGTATCTTCTTAGACACCACGGTGACCAAGTTGGTTGAATCGGCATCCGTTCACACGCCTGGGGGATCATTCTAGGGGGCCCCCTGTCGTGGTGTCAAACCGGCGCAGAAGCAGGTGCTGGGACACCTCCGCAGCCGAACTGCGGGTGACGAAGCACGGCGCGACCCTCAGTCGTCGTATTCCGTGCCGAGGTGGGTGATGGAGTAGCCGAAGATACCGATGAACCTACGGGACAGAGGCCGGTATCACAATACTGTGAATACAGGAATTCAGGGAGGAAAAAGCCATGAAAGCGATGACCACCTGCGAGGGGGTAGATATGGGTTGAGACTGTTACGGACCGACGGTGACCTTTTCCCGAATTTTATCCACCGTCGTCTTGGCGATCCCGGCTTTTGTGACGAGCTCCTCGATCGTTTTGTAGGGGCGGTTCTTGACCAGCTTGTCGGAATCCTCCTTGTCCAGTCCCAGGGTCAAGGTCAGGTCAGCCGGAGTGGCCTTGTTGATGTCCACGAGGTTCGCCGGTGCCTTTGCATCCTGATTGGAGGGTGAAGCGGGCGCCGCCGGGACAGGCGGCGCTGCCTCATTCGGAGCCGGTGATGGAGCCTCAGGAGGCTTTGTCGCATCGGCGGGAGGGGCAGGGGGCTTTGCTTGCGGCGCGGGAGGCTCAAGCAACGCCGACTTTTCACGTTCCTTCAGTTCTTTCGCCTGCCGCTTGATCGTCTTCAAGGAGTCTTCATACCGCTGCTTCTGGACCTCGAGCTCCTGCGTCAAGTCCTTCTTGGCCTTCGCCAATTCCTTGACCTGCCGGTCCAGGTCCTTCACCAAGTTGCCGGCAGTCTGCCGTTCCTTGCCGACCTCCTCTTTCAACAACGCAATCTGCGCGTTGGTTTTGTCCAATTCTTCTTTGTGCTTGGCATTGGACTCTTTCAGACCGATGACCTGCTTGTTGAGAGCCTCATTTTGGACGCGGAGACGATCGAGATGACTCTTCGTAGACTGAAGGTCGTTCAGGGTCTGATCGTACGTGCCCTGACTCACGCACCCCGGCAATCCCACCAGCACAAGCGCCATGAGGCCCCTCACAATCTGTTCCCTCATGCACTCCCCCACGTCAAAGACGATCGTTTCGGCAGAGCGTGAGCTGCCGTCGATCAACATGTAGTCGAAACATCCTATTTTGTCAACTGCCTGAACAAGTTATCAACGGCAGTCATTGACATTTTCCCGCCCCTCCCTGATGATACCGCCGCCTGTATGACCCTGTGGACGGCCATCATCTTAGGTGCTGTCGAAGGCCTGACCGAATTCTTGCCCATTTCCTCCACCGGTCACCTCATCCTGGTCGGACACGCCCTAGGGTTCACAGGCACCCACGCCATCAGCTTCGAGATCGCAATTCAACTGGGCTCCATTCTGTCCGTCGTCGTCTATTTCCGCCGGCGCCTCTGGGTTCTGCTCCAGCAGTTTCCCTCAGACCCCACCAGCCGGCAGATCTGGTTGGGGCTCGGAGCCGCCTTCTTGCCCGCAGCTATCGTGGGATTGGTGACCCACAGCTGGATCGAGGCACATCTGTTCGGACCGGTCACCGTGGCGGGCGCGCTCGTGGTCGGCGGCGTCGTGATGCTGGTCATCGAGCATACGGTCAAAGCGTACCAGATCACCGCGATGGAAGGGATCGGCCTTCGAGCAGCCTGGTGGGTCGGTGTGGCCCAATGCTTTTCATTATTCCCGGGGGTGTCGCGCTCCGCGGCAACCATCATGGGCGGTCTGCTGGTCGGGATGGACCGGAGAACCGCTACAGAGTTTTCCTTCCTGCTGGCGATCCCGACGATGATCGCCGCGACCGGGTATAAAATCGTCAAGTCCCGCGCGCTGCTCTTTCAGGAGGATCCGCTGCTATTCCCAGTCGGTCTGGCGGTGGCCTTCCTCACCGGACTCCTGGTCGTCGCGGGGTTTTTACGCTACATTCAACAGCACACCTTCAAACCCTTCGCCTACTACCGGATCGTGCTGGGAATCTGCGTGCTGGCCGTGTTGGGTTAAGAAGGCTGGCTCCCCGGGCAGGACTCGAACCTGCGACCAATCGGTTAACAGCCGATCGCTCTACCAACTGAGCTACCGGGGAACACGTTCGATTATGGACTCAGGACTAATAGTAAACAATCCACACCTCCGCGATCAATTCCTTTCGTCCTTAGAACCCTCCGATCCGGCCTTCGTCCTCGTCGATGTCTTCCGTCGGCGCTTCATCGCCACCGATCCCGGCATAGTGACGCGCCCAGGACATGTAGATGTGCCCGCTGTCCCTCAGCGTGTCGGCGTTTTGGGCGACCTGCTTGATCTCGGTGGGATCCTTGCCCAAGGCCTTCAACTCTTCCACGTACACCTGGAAGGCCTGGTTGACTCGGGACATGGCCTCCCCGACTTCCTGGATGGACTGTCTGATTGCGTTGTTCATGTTGAAGACCCCTTACCGTTCCAATCAAAAAGCCCCATGACGCGCACGCCATGGGGCTTCTCGAAGAACTCTCTGGAGAATGCGATCAACCCGCGTAGGCTTGCCCGAGCCCTGCCGCTTCTCCCTTTTTGTGAAGCAACTTGCCGTCAGCGCCCATGGCCAGCATCTCGATGGCCTGATGCTTGGCCGCATCGCACACGACCTTGCAAAGCTCGCAGCCTTTACAAATGTCCGTCACGACCTTGGCCACCATATTCTTCGTATCCAGAAGGATGCAGTCTGCTTCGGGACAATACATGATGCAGAGGCGACATCCCTTCTTCGCCACGCACTTCTCGTCTGTCACCACCGCTACGTTGTACATGCGTCGTCCTTTCCTCCACTCACGCAGCCGCGACCATCAACTCGACGTGATTCTTTTCCGCCCATTCGGCCCCGAGTTCGTAGGCCTTTTTCACCACCGCCAGGTTCTTGGCGAGCAGCAATTCCTTCTTCGCGAATTTCTTCGTAATCGCCTGATCGAGGGTCGCGGTACCGCCCGATGCGACATATTTCTTGCCGAACCGGTCCTGAAGGGCCAAGTCCAACGCTTGCATTGACACGCACTTGGTAATTCCGGCGACCGACCCTATCATGCCCATGTTCGTGGACAACTCGGTATTCGCAATCTCGAGCGCGATCTCGGTGGCATTCACGTAATACACGGCCACGTCCAGATCGGCCAGACGCTGTTTGTCTTCGTCGGTCAACAATTCCATGTTGGAGTTGATAATCACCAGCCCGCCCCGCTTGATGCCCGAATAGAACGGCATGGTGTAGCTCTTGCCCTGGTTGATCACCTGCGGATGGAACACCTCGATCACTTCCGGGTATACCAACTCGCCCCGGTCATAGATCCGCTCGACGCCGATCCGCACATATGCCTCAGCCGGCGCCATCCGTTTTTCGGCCCCAAAGAAGGGGTTGGAAATGGCCTGCCTGCCGTCCTTCGCGGCGGCCATGGCCATGACGTGAGCCGAGGTCACTACGCCCTGGCCTCCCAGGCCGGACATCCGGATGTTGATACGCCGTTTAATCATGGGGGGCCCTCCTCCGCCTCAACTCGTCGTCACGCCTGTGTCAGCGCTTCCTTAGCAGACGCCTTCTTGGCTTTCTCTTTCTCAGCCAGATCGGCGAGGAACGCCTTCGCCTCGTCTGAGACGTACTCCTTATAGGCAAAGCGCTCGCCGGGTTTCTCGGCATCGCGCATCTCCTGGAGACCTTCCATGCTGTTCTTCCCGATCTCGAGAATGCACGGCGTGTAGAGCTGCAGGTAGGTCGGGCCGATCTCGCGAGCGATCAGGACCGCATTCTTCACGACCTTCTCGACCAATGACGGCTTGCTCACCGTGCAGTTGACTACATAGACACAGCCGGACTCCTTGGCGATTTCGGGCAGGCGTACTTTGTCGAACTTCTTCCCGACCGGCGCCATCTTCGCCACGAAACCCTTCTGCATCAATCCGCTCTCCTGCCCGCCGGTATTGGCGTACAGCTCATTGTCGAAGCAGATCGTCGTGAACTTCTCCTGGCGGAACCAGGACTGCAGAGTGTAGTCCAGTCCGATGTCCACCGTCGCCCCGTCGCCGGCCAGCACCACGACATCCTTGACGCGGTCCGGGAAACGCACGGACAGCGCGCGCTTCAGCCCGGACGCGATCGCGTTCTGATTCCCAAACAGCGAATGGATGTTATGGACCGCGACATGCGGGAAGACAAGGCTGGTGCACCCCGTCGAGCCGACCATGACCGTGTCTTCGGGATTCGGTAGGGACGCCAGGATGTAGCGAAACGCCATGGACTCGGGGCAGCCGGCGCACAGAGAGTGTTGCTCGATCAACTCCTTGTTGATCCCGACATCCTTCCAGCCCCGGCCCTCTTTCCCCCAGGTGGCGTTGGTCACCAGGTCGCGGTATTCCGGCGGCATGATGTCGAAGAACTCTTCACAGATCTGGATTTTTTCTTTGCTCATGGGCTTCTCCTCTTCCTGCAGGCCCTAACGTTTAGGTCCCGGCTGCGTCCTTTCGCTGTCGATAATCAATCAGCTCCCGCGCCCGGCCAAGGTTGCCACGGATTTCCCCAGTGTCCGCTGGATGTGCTCGACGATGACCTCCGGCGGCATCGTCATCCCACCGGCCACATGCGGACCGGCGATCACGCGATCGCTGTCGGGAACAGTGGCCTTGATTTCCCGAGCCATCCAGCCCGCCACGTTGAACTCCGGCACGAAGATGTACTTGGCGCTCTTCGTCGCTTCACGGATCTCATTATAGGGCCACGGCCTCAAGGATTTGATCTTGACCAGCCCGACCCGCAGCCCTTCCTCGGCCAGCAAGCGAATCGCCTCACGCCCCTGTGACACGGCCGTCCCCGAGGACACAATCAGAATCTCCGCGTCAGTGTTTTCGGTCTCGATCAGGCCGCCCAGCAACGGAATCGTGTGCTTGCGGGACCGCTCGACGGCCGCCCGGATCTCCTGCTGCCAGGAGGCGTGGGTCGCGTAGCTGATGTAGTTGCTCTTCATGACGAACGGGTCCCGCATCATGCGGACCGGCGGGCATTCCATGTCCATGCAGGGCACAGGCGACCGGTACGGATCATACGGCGGCAGGCACATGTCTGCGGGCGTCAGGTTCACGACGTCCTTCGTGTGCGTGACGAAGAACCCGTCGCAACAGATCGCAATCGGCAGGTGGACGTCGGGCTGCTCCGCCACCATGAAGCCCATGAGAATCCAGTCGTAGAAGTCCTGCGCCGTTTCCGCATGCCAAACCAGCATGCCGGTCTCCAGAAGGAAGTAAATCTCCAGCGTGTCCGGCTGGATGCTCAACGGCGAATTGATGCCGCGGCAGGTCACGATCATTTCGATCGGCAAGCGCGCTCCCGACCACATCGGGAAATTTTCCATGGCCCGCATGGTGCCGGGCCCGGCCGTCGTCGTAAACACGCGGGCCCCGCCGAACGAGCCGCCGGCGCACTCGGACATCACACCGAACTCGTTTTCACCGCGCATGTAATCGGTGACATAGCCCTCGGCGTACAGCTCACCGATCAGCGCCGCGGCTTCGCTCTGGGGCGTGATCGGGTAGGCCACCATCAGATCCACGCTGGCCCGCCTGATCGCTTCCTTGATGACCTCGCTCCCGGTAAAAAACGACGGGATGCGCGGTGCCTCAAAAAACAGGTGATAGGGATCAGTATACGTCTGCCCCTTCTTATTCTTGGTGCCGA
>VBOD01000007.1 GCA_005877615.1 Nitrospirota bacterium
CCTCCGGCCGCTTGTAGATGGCCTTCCGGGGACACGCCGCCAGGCACCCCGGATACGTGCAGTGGTTGCAGATCCGCTGCAAGTAGAAGAAGAACGTCTCGTGCTCCGGCAACGACGACCCTTGGCTCTTCCACGGCTCCGTCGCCGAGAAGCCCGACTTGTCGTTGCCGTCCACCAGCGCCCGCATCGACGTCGCCGTGTCCTCGTAGATGTTCACAAACCGCCACTCCTGGTCCGTCGGAATGTACCCGATCGCCGCCTGCCCAATCTTGGCCCCGGCGTCGAAGATCGTGAACCCCTCGAACACCCCGTACGGCGCATGGTGCTTGCGGCCCACCCGGGTGTTCCACACCTGGCCCCCCGGATTCACCTGCTCCACCAACTGCGCCACCTTCACGTCGTAGAACTGCGGGTACCCGCCGTAGGGCTTGGTCTCCACGTCGTTCCACCACATGTACTCCTGCCCCTTGCTGAACAGCCACGTCGACTTGTCCGCCATCGAACAGGTCTGGCAGGCAATACACCGGTTGATGTTGAACACAAACGTAAACTGCCACTTGGGATGCCGCTCCTCGTAGGGATACAGCATCTTGCGGCCTAACTGCCAGTTATAGACTTCCGGCATGTTCCTTCCTCCTATCGCAACCTGGTTAGACCTTGATCTTGATGCTCTCCCCCTTGAGCCACTTGAGCATCCACTCGTTCTCCTGGGACGGCGTAAAGCCCGTGCGCACCGGCTCCCACGGCCCGCGCGCGCCAATCCCCCCGTCCTCCGCCTTCGACACACGGACCAACGTCGACTTCGGCGTCGTGTTCACCGCGTGGTTGTCCGGCTCGAACCCCCACTTGATTGCATGCACGTGTTTCTTCTTGCACGGCAGGCTATCCAACTGGTGCATCGGCATCAGCCAGCTCCGCGTGATGCTCTGCTGCGCCCCGTACCGGAAGTTGCTCTGATAGCCCGTGTCCGCCGCGATCGCCCGCCCGTCCGGCCGCGTCTCGTGGCCCTTTACCGACTTCGGCGTGGCCACAAACGGCGCGTGCTTCATCATCGTGACTGTGTACGGGAAGGCCGGGTTGTACTTGCAGCGGATCATCAGCCGGCTCACCTTGTAGAACGGATCGCTCGGCTTCCACCCCCGGTACGGCCGGTCCGCCGGGTTCGCATCGACGTAGATGTAGTCGCCGTCGTTGATCCCCCGGTCCTTCGCCGCCTGCGGGTTCACGTGCATCTGGTGCTCGCCGATCCCCGGCGTTCGCTTGTCCATCCGGTACGCGTCGCCGAAGTTCGACTCATACATCTGGATCCAGTCGTTGACCGACCACTGGCTGTGCACCCGGTGCCGGGTCTTCGGGGTCACGCAGTAGAACTGATACCCCTTCTCCCACAACGGGTTGATGTGCTTGCGCGCCTCAGTCCACGGCAGCTTGGTGTTGCGCACGTGCCGATCATCATGGTGCATGGCCGTGATCGGAATCCCGTAGTCATCGGGCCGCACGAACGGATTGCTGCTAACGATGACGTTGGGCAGGTACGGCGTGCCCTCGGGGTCCTCCCGGTGCACGATGAAGTTCTCCCCGTACTCGATCGCCTCCGGCTCGATCCGGTAGTTCTCGAACCGCCCGGTGCGCGTCCACATCGGCTTCGATTCGTTGACCGAATCCCAGAACGGCATCCGCGGGTAAGTCCGTGTCATCACGAACCAGCCCTTCTCCGCTTGGATCAGCGTCTTCGCGTTGTAACCATACAACGTCGCCGACGCGTCCTGAATGCGCTGCAGGTAGATGTCTACCCGATTCTCGTTCACGAACTTCCAGTGGTCGTTGAACCGCTTATCACCCGTCATCTCCGTCCACTTCGCGGAGACGATGGCGTAACAGTCCAGGTCGTTGCGGGTGTCGTACAAGGGCTTGATCCCGCCCTTCCACACCTGCCACCACGGATTCGACACGGTCGCCGTGACCTCTGGATAGGTGAACTCCATCCAGGAGTTGATGGCGAAGGCCGTGTCGGCGTAGTTCACGCCGGACGTCATCTCCAGGTCCTGGACCGTGATCATCTCCACGTTCGGGTCCACGTTCTTGACCATGTCGTAGTGGTACTTGGAGTTGTTGAGCAAGTTGACGTTGACCGTGTACTCGACCTTGGTCGGCGTGGGCATGTGGGTCTTGCCCGTGAACACCTTGCGCCCGTACTTCGGCGTGTTCACGATCAGCGCCCGGTCCCCATGGTTCCAGTACGCCGGCTCCTCGCCATAGGCGTAGTACTTGACCTTGACCTCCTTGCCGTGCGCATTCGGATCCAGGGTCTGGGCAAACGCGTCCTCCGCGCCCCAGGCCCCGATGCCAGCCCCGGACCACGGCGTCCCCTGCGGGATCCCCGTCTTGTAGTTGCCGGCCCAGGTGTGCTGCCCTGTCCCGAACTTGCCCATGTTGCCGGTGACGATCAGGATCATCGCCGCGCCGCGACCGTTCGCGGTGCAGTGGAACCAGTGGGCCACGCCCTCGCCGTTATGAATCGCCGCGGGCTTGATGGTCCCCGAGTCCCGCGCCCAGCGCACGATCAGGTCCTTCGGCGTATTGGAGATCTGGTGCGTCGCGTCGAGGTCGAAGTCCTGCACGTGGATCTTGTACATCTGGAACACTGGCATCACATCCACGCTCTTGCCGTCCAGCAAGGTCACCCGGTAGGTGCCTTCCAGCGCCGGATCAATGCCGGCCTTCACTTGATGGACGCCGACCTGCTCCCGATTCATCGGGATCGGCGCTTTCTTCGCCGGGTCCCACACCATGAAGTCGCCCATCCGCTCCCGGTCCGCATCCTTGATCGCCTGGACCTTCGCCGTGTAACCCTTCGACAGGTCCGCCAGCTTGTAGTCCTTGATCACATCCCGCGGATCCAGATACAGGAGCGTGTCCGTGCGGACCAGGATCGGCATGTCCGTGTACTGCTTGCAGAAGTCCGCGTCGTACAGGTTCTCGTCGAAGAGGATCTTGAGGGTCCCCAGGAAGAGCGCCCCATCCCCGCCCGGCCGGACCGGCAGCCAGTAGTCCGACTTCGTGGCCGGCGGGTTGTACTCCGGCGCGATGGTCACAATGCGGCCCCCCCGCTCCATGCACTCAATGAACCAGTGCGCTTCCGGCATCTTGTGCTCGACGAAGTTCTTGCCCCAGCTCGTGTGGATCTTGCTGAAGCGCTGGTCGCTCAGGTCAATATCCGACGTCTGCACGCCGCACCAGTACGGGTGCGCGGGGTTCTGATCCCCGTGCCACGTGTAGCTCGACCAGGTCCGGCCGCCCTGCGCCTTATCCGGCCCCACCTTGCGCACATAGGCATCCAGCAAGCCCAGCATCGTGGACATGCGCCCGGTGCCGATCTTGCCGATCAGGCCCAGGAGTGCCATGCCTGGCCGATACTTGAAGGTCTTCGTGCCTGCCCCCTTGCACATCTCGATCATCTCCGACGGATAGCCCTGCTCGCGCAGGCGCCGTGCGCCCGCCTCGCCCGAGTACCGCTCGGCGATCTTGATCTGCGCTTTCGCCATATACGTGGCGATCGTGTCCCAGGACACTCTCAGCATGTCGTCTTCGCCGCGGCTGTTGAACCGGTACTTGCTCTTGACATCAGGAGTCAGCTCCGGGCAGCCATCATCCACCCAGGCCTTCCATCCCTTGCGCAGCATCGGGCCCTTCAGCCGGTACGGCCCGTACACCCGCCGGTGGAACGTGTACCCCTTCAGACACATGCGCGGGTTATGCGCGAACGTGCCGCGGTTGCCGTACAGGTCCTCGTACGTCTGGTGGTCGTAGTTCTGCTCCACCCGCATCACCACGCCGTTACGCACAAACGCGCGCACGCGGCAGGCATGCGTGTCGTTCGGCGTGCAGACATAGGTGAACGACGAGTCGTACCGGTACTGGTCGTGATAGACGCGCTCCCAGGACCGGTCCGGATACTCCCCGAGGGGGTTGCCCACCTCGATGACCGGCTGCAGCGCGGTCAAGGCCAGGGCCTTATCCGCAATGGCCAGGGCCGTGATCGTCCCCGCGCTCGCCTTTAAAAATTGCCGTCTAGTTAAAAACATCACCTGTCCTCCTTCGTTGGATAACACACAGCTGCACCACACGCTGTCCGTGTCCACCGCAGTGAACACAGACCATCCCCTACCTCAAAACCGTCCCACCTCCTTTCAAATTTCTCGCTCTTTTTCAGTTGGTTGGATGACTTGGTTGGCTGAACACACGACATGACAGAACAGAAAGCAATGCAACCAGAAGACCATCTAGATCGTTTCATTCAAGGCGCTCATAACTCATTCATTTGTTTGAGCTTATCTTGTCCATCAAAGCAACTGCTAATAAGCACTTTGGGTAATTGTTACCCAATCGAGCTAACTCCAGTGTGTCGAAAGCATGCTAATATGTTGAAAATATTTATAAATAGTTGTTATCGAAGCCGCGGAGAGCAGAAGTCCAGATTGTTACTGCGGCGTAACAGACTGGAGCGGAAAATTTGAAGGGGAGAAAATGAATTTTTCAATTTCAAATCAATGACATTTAGAAACATGCGAAGGAGAAGGAAGGCTCAGTCGCAAAGTCGCTACAGATCCGCGTGTACTCCGCTACTCACAGGGTTCACGTCCGCATCATGGTCTTTTCACCGGCACATTATTTAAGGGTGACTATTGAGAGACATATTCCCTTCCCTTGACACTCAGACCATCCGCCCCCTACTGTCCAGGATATGCCTCTTCCACAGCCGATCGCCTCAATCCTGAAACGTCCTGATCTGTTTGCTTTCTCAGAGAACCGACCAAGCGCTGATGCCTTGGCCAGCCACATCGAACAGTGTGTGGCGTCCCCACATCCGATAGGCACGCTCTGGCATCCGCCGACGGCTTCACCCGGAGCGGGTCTTCGCGTCCTGCTGACGCAGACTGGCCATGCGATCCTCTATGGCTCTCATGGCCACCGAATCCTCTGTGTTGATCCGGGCGGCACTCCCTTGCACGAATGCGCCTGGGATGACACCGGCATGGGCCCCAAGCTGCTCTACGCGCGCCTGTATCTGGATTGGGGGCAATGGGTCGGCATCAAGCCAGAAGAACTGGTCAACGTCGGAAACTTGGATCTCTCCAAAAAGCCGGGTTGGCAGCGGCTCACGACCAAGGATCTGCAGATGATGGCCGCCCAGGCGCTGCGAGTAACACCGGAGGAGATCGCGTTTTTCTATGATGACCAGAGCATGACCCTGGATGCGCAGGGCCGCGTGACGATTCGCCATCGCAAAGACGCCCTGTACATCCTAGACGACGGGAGCTTTGCCAAGCCTCGCTTCATGGCCTGCATGGGTGCCATGCACTGGGGACACATCGACTTCCTTCCCGTCGTGGAACTATTCCAATCGCTGCTGCCAGGGACAGGCAGCGCCGTCTTCGAGCTGATTCGCGGGCTCTACGATGATCAGACAGTGGGCGAGGCAACACGGCCGCTCCGCTATCGTGGGATTCCAACCTACCCATCCCCCCAGGCCTTTCAGCTTTTCTCCGCCTATTTTGTTCCGGAGGCACCGGGCGGCGCGAACCCATTTCCGCTCTTTATGGATCCGAGCCGCTCCGGCGAGGTTATCTGGAAGCCACGGCCTGACACGCCCCGGCGATACCTGGATTTCGCGCAAGGGGTGTGCGTGACTGTCGTTGGCGGCGCGGTTCAGAAGGTCACGAAACTGAACGATCCCGTGGCCATTCCCTATACACGTCGGCGTAAAGACGGTGGGGCTCCAGGCGGCCGGATGGTCGGTACGACCCCAACGACCCTGCAGCTTCAGGATGGAGAGCGCTTGGAGGAGATTCCTCTTCGTCCGGAATGGGGCGTCACGCGGACGGACCCGCTTCCGGAACGACCACCCGCCTCGGTTCCGACTTGGCGGGTGCTCTTTCCGGAGGGAATTCCCCTGCTCGACACGAAGCGCGCCTATTGCGCCGTTCCCCTCTATCCCGATGACGAAACGATGGTGGATGAGGTGGCGACTCTCCCGCTGGTGGTGGAACACGCCCTGGAAAATCTCGACCGACTTGCTGCGGCAACGACGGGAGCAGCGGCCTTCAAATCTGTCCTTATTCACAACTGGGATGCTGTCTTGGCCGAATTCCTGGACTTGGCGCAGGATCGAAATTACACGGTGCTTTACACCCGCCCGGAATTCGCACAGCGCCAGGCCCAACGGGTCTGGGACCAGGCTGCAGCAACGGGCACTCTCGCCAATCTCCGTCGGATCGTCTTCCTGGACGCTGCTCTGCACCAAGGGGCAGCCTATGGCAAGTCGTATGGGCTGATCTACGGCTGTATCCCCTTCGAGCAGTACCGGCAACGGACTGACTGCGAGCGTCAGCTCAGCGCAGTGTCCAAGGCGCTGGCACCGCAAGGCGCATCCATCATGGTGGGCCCCCTATGGTTGGGCGAGGTCTGCCCCCGTGTCTCGCTTCGTGTGCGGGTCGCCGATCCAGTTGCAGAAACGCCTGGGTTCCGCATGCACCGGGCCATCCTTCCCAAGGCCCGGGTCAATCCGGACGCGACTCTGTTCCTCCTGGAGAAAATGTAGGGGCGGACCTGTGTGTCCGCCCGAATCAAACGATGCGATCACCCGGGGATGGGCGCACACATAGGTGCGCCCCTACGTCAATAATTCGGTCTTGACTGCGAAGAACGCCACCTTTACCCTCCCCTCATGGCCAACATCTGGAATAGCTGGGGCCCCGATCATTACCTGGGCCTGTACCCGTGGACGTGGACCCAGCTCGAAAGCGCGGAACTTCCTGGACCCTTTCCGTTCTTTGGCGGCGTGGATCCCGAAGTCGTAGCCAGCCTCCAGGAAGCCCACCACCTCATGCAGAGCGCCATCGACACGGCCATCAGCGATGTATTCGCTCACCGGGGGCCGCTTGACGATCCCGAACGCCGGAGGCGTTTGGAAGACGCCTACGCTGAACTGGTCCAGTCGCGACCGCATTTGCGTGCCCACATCCGATGCGGGCGGCGACCGGACGGCACGTTCCAGTGGGAGTATCCCCTTGATCCGGGGAAGTCGGCGACGATGACCTACGTGGGGATCCATGGCTTCAATGCCGCGACCAAGCAGGTCTTCCCCCTCCGCTTCAACGGGGCCACCGCTTCGGCTATAGGGAAATTCCTCGGGCTGCTGGACGGAACCCACACAGTCGCGGAACTCCGGACCGCGGTCGAGAACGCAGGTCCTGGCAACGCTGGAGACCTCACGCACCTGCTCGAGAACCTCAAGGCCTATGACTGTCTGGGCATCGCCCAGCGCTCGTCGATCCGCTCCCACTGGCTTGCCTCAACGCAAGACCGGGACATGATCCACCTCGGTCACGCGGCGTTACTGTACCGGCAGCAGGATCAGTTCTTCCTGTTTGACCCGTGGCTGCTGCCTTGGTTCGCCGAAGTTGCCATCCCGTCGTTATGGGGCTCGTTGCTCCCGCGCCCGGCCGCCCTCTTCCTGACGCACGACCATGACGACCATGTCGACCCGCGGACACTGCTGACCATGCCGAAGGACATCCCGGTCATCGTGCCGAGCCGCAAGGACCGCCGAAAGTTCTATTACGATTACCCGGCTGTGCTAAGGGAGCTGGGCTTCACCCGCGTGATCGAGCTGGCCCACGGCGAAACCTTCCCCTTCGAGGGCGGCTGCGTCGCTTCGGTTCCGTTTTTCGGCGAAGACCCGTGCGACATCGAGATGCCGCGAAATTGCTATCTGATCGCCGACCGAGGCCGCAACACGCTGGTGCATGTCGACAGTGGTCCGACCAACGCCGGTCGGTCCGCCCTCACGGAGGGCGTCATCGACGACCTCGTCAAGCGGTATGGGCCGATCTCGACCATCTTCGCTTCACAGCAACAGCTTCAGGAGTTGCGGACGTATGCCGTCCACGCCTGCCTGTCTCCTCCGGGACAGTGGCTGGAGGTCGGGGAAGACGGATTCCTCACCAACAGCTACTTGGCCCAGTTGGCCACTGCGGCGAAGGCCCGGCTCTTCGTGTCGTACGCGACCGGCGGGGCCGACTGGTACCCGGACCATCTCTCCTTCATGTTCAGCCGGCGGAATCCGGCCCGCACCGCCCTCTTGACCGCCAATTGGGAGCGGCCGGAAGCCCTGAAGGACAAGCTGGCCCCGGTTGGCTGCGGGTATCACTACACTCGCGCGCTCGACATCTTTCGCGCCACGCCAGACGTCGGCACGACGGTGGTCTCCGCCGGCGAGACGTTGTTCCCGCTGCAGCTCTATCGGCTCGACCACGGCGATCCGCCATTCATGAAGAAACGGTGAATGACTCTCTCGCCAAGGCCCTTGCGCTCTTCGAACTCACCGAGCACTTCACGCGGGAAGACTTAGACAAGAAGAACCGTGAACTACTCCTCACCTGGCATCCCCACCGCTACGCCATGGTCACCAACAACCCGCGCAAGTACATGCAGATGTACAAACAAGGCGAAGCTATGACCAAAGAAATAAACGCGGCGTACGAGTTGCTGCTGGCTCAGTTGGAGAAAAAAGAAGGACGCTGATTACGGGGCGGCGTGGGAGTGCATGCGTGCCATTGACTGCTCACTTTCCGCTTCGGCATCGCCGCGGGCGACGGGCCACGTGACCAGCCCGGAGACGCTGGCGCCGGCCGGCGCCGCCTTCGCGTAGATCTGCGGCAATCGGTTGGTGCCGAACTTGGAGATGTACAGAAAGACGTGCTCGCGGGCGTTGACCCGCACGGCCCACGGCGCGAAGTCATTCTGGTAGAACTCCTCGCAGAGCTGCATCGCCTCCAGACAAGTGACCCCACCGGGCTCGTTAAGCGTGTAGTAGTAGTCGAGCGGGAGATCGTACTCCTCCTGCTTGTGGATCGTGATGCCGAACTTCTCCGGGCTCCGCACCATGGGCGTGTGGCGGTAGGCCACGAAATAAAACAGCTCGACGGAATGGATGTGCTGCTTGTTGTCGAGGAGGAACTGCCGGGTCTCCTCCGCCTCTTCGCGGGTCTCTCCCGGAAAGCCGTAGAAAGCCATGACGTGGTTCCAGATACCGACCTTGGCAGCCTCGCGCAGGTTGTTGACGATCACGGATTGCTTGACGTGCTTGTCCATCAGGTTGAGCACGCGCTCGTTGGCCGACTCCATCCCGTAGTACAGCGTGCAGCAGCCGGACTGGGCCGCGATCTTCCATAGTTCCGAATCTTGAAGCGTCTCCTCGAACCGGATCAGGGTCGTCCATTTAATGCCGACGTTCTGCTCGACCAGCAATTGGGTCACCTTCTTGAACAGCGCGGGCGGGTAGGATTCGTCGGCGAAGAGGAAATGCTCGGCGTGGTATTTCTCCTTGAGCGCCTTGATCTGCCGGACCACCTCGTGCGCCGGCATACCTCGGTACTGGTCGAAATAGCCTTGCCCGTGATCGCAGAAGGTGCACCGGCCCCAGTAGCAGCCGCGCGTGGCGAGGTACGGCAGGATCCGGACCGGCACGAAATAGCTGTCCAGCGGGAAGCCGTCGAAATCCGGCAGAGGCAGCGCCGTAGTCTTCTCGGTGTAGACCTCGGTGTTGACGCGGACCCCAGTCTCATCACGATAGATGAGGTTGGGCACCTTGGGCAGCTCCCGCTCCCCGGCCAGCGCCTCCAGGAGCCACAACAGCGCATGCTCCCCTTCGTAAAGAATCGCGGAGTCGAACACGTCGGTGAAGAACCGCTCGTGCTTGGGGAACTCCTCCTGGAGCCGCGTGATGATATTCCCGCCTACCGTGATGTGAATGTGCGGGAACGCCTCCTTGATCATCTTGCAGAAGGTGAGGCCGGCGAGGAGCTGCATCTGCGTACCGATCGACACGCCGACCACGTCCGGCGCCTCACGGCTCACCGCCGGCAGCACCAGCTGGCGACACACGTCCCGGTAGACATTGACCTGCTCGTCGTCCAGACAGGTGAAGACCTCCTTGGACACGCCCGGCCGGTATCCAAGGTTGCTCTCCATCGGGTAGAAGACGAGGGACGCCGGGTAATAGGCCGCGGAGATGTACTGCATGACTTCGCGGAAGGTGTTGAGCGCCCACTCCAGCTTGTCCGCGTCGTAGAAGTCCTCGCTGCGGGTGATGCGCTTGGCTTCCTGCGCCTGCTCGGCCAGGTCCAGCACGTCCACGCCGGCCGCGGCCTCGAGGCAGGCCTTCTGCGCCGCCTCCCGTTCCGTCAGCCCCTCGGTCAGCTCCTTGGCCTCCAGCGCACGCCGCTGCGTGGCCATGCGCGCCATGACCCAGATCAGGAAGGTGTCCGAGAAGAAGTAGTCGTACATCTCGATGTTGACGTCCTTCTGCACGACCTCGTGGCCGTGCTGACGCAATACCGCTGTCAAGCTGGGCAGCGCGAGGTAGGGCGCTGTCGGCACCCACTCCGGCGGGAACAGGAGCATCGCCTTCAGCTTCCGCCCGCGCGTGCTCGTCGAGAGAGTCGGCTTCTCGACCTGGATGATGCCGCTTGCCATCGGATTTCGCTTAGGCCCCCACGCCGCTCAGGTCGCCAGCACCCACCTCAGGCGGCCTGAACTGGAGGGCCGGCAGCTTGTTCGTCCCGAAACGGGCCACATAGAGGAAGACGTACTCGCGGATGAAGATCTTCAGGTCCCACCCCGGATAGTGGTTGCGCTCGAACTCCTCAAACACCCGCTCCGCCTCTTCGACGCTGAGCCCGTCCTTCACCGTGAAGTAGTAGTCCAGCGCCAGGTCCCACTCGGGGTTGATGTAAGGCGTGACCCCGAACTTTTCGGGATTCTTCGCCACGGGCGTGTGCTTGCTGAGATCGAACGTGCCGAACCCTATCGAATGCACGAGGTCCTTGTTCTCTTCGAGGAACCGCATGGAGGCGTAGGCGTCTTCGCGGGTCTCGCCGGGGAACCCGAAAAAGCCCATGACGTGGTTCCAGATGCCCACGTCCGCCGCCAGCTTTAGGCTCCGCTGGATCGCTTCCGTGGTGGTCGCCTTGTCCATGAGCTTGAGCACACGCTCGCTGCCGGACTCGTAGCCGTAATGGAGGAACTTGCACCCGGAGGTCCGCGCATCCTGCCAGACCGCCTCGTCCGACAGGCTCTTCTCAAACCGCATGTGGGTCGTCCACACGATGTCCATGTTGGTCTCGACGAGCCGGCGCGTCAGCTTGCGGAACAGGGCCGGCGGGTAGGACTCGTCGGTGAAGTGGAAATACCGGGTCCGGTATTTCGCCTTGAGGCCCCGGATCTCCTCGATGATCTGGTCGATCTTCTTGGTCCGGTAACCGGCCGTATAGCCCTCGCCGTGGTCACAGAACTCGCAGCGCCCCCAATAGCAGCCGCGGGTGGCCAGGTAGGGCAGGATACGGTCCGGGACGAAGTACTTCTCCAGCGGCAGTCCGTCGAAGTCGGGCGCAGGCAGCGCGGCCATGTCCTCGGCACAGCTCAGGGAGGAGGTGTGGATGCCCGACGCGTCGCGATACATGAGATTCGGAATCCCGGCGAGGTCGCGCCCGGCTCCGACCGCTTCGATCAATTGCAGGAAGGCGGTCTCGCCCTCGTAGATCACGGCGCTGTCGAACAGGGCGAAGAGATTGGGAGTCTTCGGGAGCACGTCGCGCAGGCGCGTCACCGTGTTGCCGCCGATGGTCACGTGGATGTTCGGAAATTGCTCCTTGATCAGCTTGCAGAAGGTCATCGTGGAGAAGATCTGCTGCTGCAGCACGATCGAAATCCCGATCACGTCCGGCCGCTCAGTGACGATCGCCGGCTTGAGGATGTGCTCGAAGACATCACGGTACACGTTGACCTGGGTGTCCTCGATCGCATCCAGCACTTCGGAGGAAACGAAGACCTTGTAGGAGAGGTCGGTCTCCATGGGCGGCATGCAGATGCGGGCCGGCGCATAGACCAGCGAGATCGTGTCCGTCACCTGGCGGAAGGTGTTGATCGCCCACTCCAGCTTGTCCGCCTGGTAGAACTCCGGGGTCCGAACGATGCGCTTCGCCCGCTCCGCCTTCTCCGTCAGCTCGGCCATGCGCCCACGCGTCAGCCCGGCCAGGGCGAGCTGCAACCCCTGCTCGGCCTCGGTCAGGCTCCGCAGCCGCGACAGTTTCCGCAGCCGGTCGAGTTGCTGGGGCACCCGCTTGAGGACAAGGCGGCACAGGAAGTCCTCGCTGAAGTACCAGTCATACATTTCGAGATTCACGTCCTTCTGAACGACGTCGTGGCCGGCGGCGCGGAGCACGCACGTCAGGCTGGGGAGGCTGAGGTAAGGCTCGGAGGGGTACCAGTCCGGGGGGAAGACCAGCATCACCTTCGTCTTCCGCCCGTTGGGGGCCCCCGCCTGGCGGGGGTTCAACTGGATGAGTTCGCCTTTCCCGTATTCGACTTTCATAGAGTAACCATAGATTTTAGGCCCGTCCCGAGATGGCGGTCAAGGGTTTTCCGGTGGCTTGACAATCAATTCAGGCGCGGCCACAATCCGTTATCCTCTTGGATTTTTCAAGGAAATCCGCTATGGACCAGCCGACGTCCCAGGGCGCTCAGACGATGAATCCGCAGGAGGCACGGGAGCATCTCCACTACCTGCTGTCGTTGTGCCTCCGCAAAGAAGAGGCCTTCGGCCCCTTGGCCCTCGAGTTCGCCCGGAATAACGACCTGGACAGGCTTGGCCTGCTCCCGGAAGAGCAATTCAACCTGTGGATGGCGCTGTCGGACGCCTTCGCGGAGGAGCCCAAGCGGTTCAAGTTCAAGCTGGAAGCCCTGCAGAAGGCCGTCGAGGTGCTGCATCGGTCCAAGTATGCCGACCAGGCCCTGTTGCGCGAGCTGCGACGGGCGATCCAGAAAACCGAGGCCGAACTCGCCATCTACAACGAGGCCTACCGCTCACAGAAGCCCGCGCCGGTCGAGAAGCACCAGATCATCGTGGAGACGGACCTGCCGGACTACTTCCTCACCACCGCGCAGAAGCGTGCCGCCGCCTACTACCAGCGGAAATTCAAGCTCACGACGGAGGCGCATACGGCCCAACAATTCAAGAATCTTGGCACCGAGCGTAAGTTTCAGCCCGACAACCTGGTCGTGCACAAGGAATTCCCTGGCGCCTGCGCGCCCTTCATGAACGCGCGGATGAACGCGTTCCACCTCATGCTGCCGTTCGACCTGAAGATCAGCCGCGAGCCGGACGACCCGCTGGCCGCCGGCGTGCGGATCTGGTACGCAAAAATGGGGTATTCGTACCCTTTGCGGTACGAGATGGGCAAGCTCTGCAGCTACTTCGGCGACGAGGTCCTGGACATCTCCCTGGACGATCCCAATCTCCTGTTCGTCTCAGCCTCGGAGGTCAAGGAGACCGAGCTGGGAACCGTGGAGCGCGCGCTGCCGCCGGATGTTCCCCCCGCGGTCGGCCTGCCGCGTGCCTTCCTGGAAGGCTCCAATACCCTGGGACCGTACGTGCAGATCGTGTGCAACGTGAAGGTCTGGTTTGACGCGTCAAACGTGTCACTGCTGCTGCTGGGCGCGCCGGATCTACCGGAGTACGGGCTGATGGGCGCCTCCGGTTTGGTAGTGCGCACTTACGGGACAGAAAAGGTGGCAACCTACGCGGAGGCCACCAAGAAACCGTGGCAGGAGGGGCTCAGCTTCAACTATATCAACATGCACCTCGCGCTGCTGCCGAACACCGACACAGCCTTCGTCCCCGCCAGCACCCCCATCTTCTCCGTCTATCCGGTCCTGAGTCGGCAGACCTACACGTTCCAAGACGTCA
>VBOD01000089.1 GCA_005877615.1 Nitrospirota bacterium
TGATCACCTCCACCCGATCCAGATAGCGAGACAATTCATTCACGCGACCCCGAACCTCGGCGGCATTGCCCTGTTTCGCGGCCTGCTCGAGCGCGGCGCCGATCTCAGTGATGGCGTCGAAGCCATAACCGCCGCCGGCCCCTTTCATGCTGTGCCCCAGAACCCGCACCGTCTCAAAATCGCCCCGCTGCACGGCGTCTAGCATCGCGGCAATGTCCTTCCGCCGGTTCTGTAGGAAGCCGGGGATCAGCTCCGCGATCTCAGAGGCCACACGGACGAGGATTCTTTCATCCCTGGGCATGTCTCCTTTCGTCGTCATTTCGTCACGCTCATGGTGTATTCCTGGATCGCGTTCAGCAGGGTCGCCTTCTTAATCGGCTTGGTCAGGTGGGCCGTGCATCCCGCGTCGAGACTCTTTCGGATTTCTTCCTGCAAGGCAAACGCCGTGAGCGCGATAATCGGCGTCGGCGGACGCCCGATCTCCTCCTCCCATTGCCTGATCTTTCTGGTGGCGGCGTATCCGTCCAGAACCGGCATCTGCATGTCCATCAAGACAAGGTCGAACCCGCGGGCCCTGAATTTCGCCACCGCGATGGCGCCGTTGTCGGCCAGTTCGAGGTGATGGGGCGTGTGCTTGAGGTAGGACTGCACGAGCAGCCGGTTGTCCGGAGAATCTTCCGCCAGGAGAATCCGCAACGCACGCTGATCCTTCCCCGGTGCCGGCGCGGCTTCCTGCGCCGGTCCAGGAGCAAACACTTGACTCTTGCCCACGGCGGCAGCGATGGCTTGGAACAATTCAGCGCGCTTGACCGGCTTCACGAGGTACCCGGCCACGCCCAGCTCTCGAGACCGTGCCTTGTCGCCCACACGCGCGTCGGAGGCGAGCATCATGACGGTGACGCCGGCCAGGCTGGAGATGGCGCGAAGACGCTCCGCGACCTGGAACCCATCCATCTCGGGCATGCGGCAGTCGAGCAGCACTAGGCGATACGGATCGCCGGACTCCTGGGCGTGCATAAGTTCCGCCAGCCCCTCCTTGCCGTTGGGAGCCTCGGCCACCTGCATGTCCCATGCGGTGAGGAGCTCCTTCAGGATCAGCCGGTTGGTGGCACTGTCATCCACCACCAGCGCCTTCATCCCTTGTAATTCCGCCGGCGGGACGAGCGCGCGAGGCTTGGGGCTCTCTTGCACCCCAAACATCGCGGTGAAGGAAAACGTGCTGCCTTGACCAACAGTACTGGCCACCCAGATGTGGCCGCCCATGAGCTCCACCAGTCGCTTGGAGATGGTCAGGCCCAGGCCGGTCCCCCCGTACTGGCGGGTGGTCGAGGAGTCCGCCTGCGTGAAACTCTCGAAGATGACGTCCAGCTTGTCCGCCGGAATGCCGATGCCGGTGTCGGAGACGGAGAACAGCAGCGCGCCAGGTTGTTGGGCCGCCGGGTCGTTCTCAACCCGCAGGACGACCTCACCGGACATCGTGAACTTAAGCGCGTTGCCCATCAGATTCAGGAGGATCTGCCGCAGGCGGTGTGGGTCGCCGACCAGATCGCGCGGCACATCCGCCATGACCTGGCAGGCCAGCTCAAGCCCTTTGTCATGGGCGGTCATGGCCACCATCTCGGAGGTCTTTTCGATGAGCTCAACCAGATCAAATTCGACGTGCTCTAGCGTCAGGCTGCGCGCCTCCACTTTGGACAAATCCAGAATATCGTTGACTAGAGTCAGGAGATTATCGCCGGCTCGCCTGAAAATCCGCACGTATTCCTGTTGCTCCTTCGTCAGAGGGCTCTCCAACAGCAGATCGGCCATGCCAATGATGGCATTCATCGGCGTGCGAATCTCATGGCTCATATTGGCCAGAAACTCGGACTTGGCCCGGTTCGCGGCTTCGGCCATTTCCTTGGCTTTCTGCCGCTCCGCCTCCGCGTGTTTGCGCTCGGTGATGTCGCGGGCCACCGCACGGAAGCCCTCGACGCGGCCGTCCTCGATGATGACCTGCACGTTCTGGCCGATCCACATTTCGCTCCCATCCCTGGTCAGGACGGGCATTTCAAAGTACGTGCTTGGGGTTTGCCTGACGAACTGCCGCCCGTAAAATCGTTCGGCAGCCTGCCGGTAGTCCGGGCGGATCAATTCCAGGTACCGCCGGCCGAGGAATTCTTCCGGGGAATACTTCAGCAGGCGGACCGCGGTGGGATTGCAAAAGGTGAATCGGCCCTCGGCATCGGCGCTGTAAATGATGTCGTGGGCATGGTCCACGATGTGCCTGTACCGTTGCTCGCTCTGGCGCATCGCTGCCTCAGCCGCCGACGCGCGGGAGGACTCCTCCTGCGCGGTCGCCCATTCTTCCCGCAACCGTGTGGTGATCCACAGGAGGAAGCCGACCATTGGCACGAACACCGCGGCTCCCGCCAGACCCAGTTTCCACAGGACCGCCTGAATTGGCGCCAGGATGTCGCTCCGGTCCATGCGGATCAGGATCCCCCAATGCAGGCCTAAAAAGTTTCCGCGCTGTTCGGTCTGGGCATAGCCCGTGACGACGGGCACATGCCGTCGCAAATGCATCTCTTCAACGTAGCCTGGCTGCGTCGTGCCGACAAACAGAGCCGATGGAAGCCCCATGACTTTCAGGTTGACCATGCCCTCCTGCCGCAGGAACGAATCCACGATCAGGTCACCGTCGCGGTTCATGAACTGCCATTCAATCCTTCCGGCCGGTCCTCTCTGGGCCTGGAATGCGCGAACTGTCCGCTCGAAGACCTGCTCCAGCTCCGTCATCCTCACTCGCGTCGAGACGGTGCCGAGGAACTCCCCCCGGGATCCCTTGATCGGCGCCGTAAAGGTCACCGCAAAGGCGCCGCCCCCATACTCGGAAGGTTCGGCGTCCTCCACGTAGATGCCGCCCCGCTCCCGCACTGCCCGGAACCATCCGCGCTTGCTCTGGTTCCGGCCCACGCTTGCCGGGTCCGTGGCCGCCACAATCCGGCCGCCAGCATCCGTCACGCCCAGCCAGAGATAATAGCCGTAGACTCCTTTATGGAGGTTGAGGTACCGGGTCATGGCCTTAACGTCGCGCGTACGGAAGACAGGTGAGTGAGCAAGGACCTGGGTATCGGCGTACCGCTCAAACAAGATAGTGTCCAATTTGTCGGCGATGTCGGCGGCTGCCAAGGCCAGGCTGTCCCCGGTCGCGGCAATCAGGTAGTGCTCGACGTAATGGAGGGCGACACCCCCTACCGCCAAGGTCACCAGTACGAGCACGAGTATGATGACCGGCAACCACGCGTACAGCTGGCGGCTCTCTTCTCTAGGCACGGTTTTCTCCCTCTTCCTGCCGCGTCCACGCCATGGACGCCGAGGAACGTACGAGGAGGGTTGGCTGGGGGACCAGGATTCGAACCTGGGTATGCGGATCCAAAGTCCGCAGTCCTACCACTAGACGATCCCCCAGCGTAAGCCTAGGATAATACAGAAATCCCGATGTAGGAGCAAACTTTACGCATGTTTGGCGGGGGGTTAGAGCAGTTAGCTCTACGGGGCGGGCGCGCGTGGCGGGCTGGGGGCGCTCCCGCTTTCGCGCGAGCGCCTGGTCAGAATGAGACCCACCTGGATCGCCAGCGCAACCCGCTCGAGATCGAAGGGCTTTCCCAGGATATCTACGGACTCTAGGTCCAGCGCCTCCTTCAGCAGTGATTGGTCCTGGCTGCCGGTCAGCATCATGACCCCGCCCGCGTACTGCCTGGCCCGCAACTTGCGCAGCACCTCGATCCCGTTCATGCCCGGCATATTGATGTCCAGGACGATGAACTGCGGCCGCTCACTTTCGGCCAGCGCGAGGGCCGCCGGGCCGTCCTGTGCTGATTGGACTCGATAGCCTCGAGAGGTCAAGAACTTGGTGAGCATCCCGCAGACCTGTCGCTCGTCATCCACCACCAGGATGGAGTCGCCGCGGTGCATTTCCGGAGTCATATCCGCGCACGCCGCGGGTGGGCTTTGAGGCTGGACCGCCCGTGTCACAGCCCCCATCAGGGCTTCCGGCGAAAGTCCCTTGATGAGGAAATCCGTCACTCCCAGTTGCTGAGCCTGCCGCTCCAGGTTGTCGGACGCCGCCCCGGTCAGGATCATGACGGCCGCCTTGGGATCGCTCTCACGTATCCGCGTGAGCACCTCGATGCCGTTCATGTCCGGCAGGTGGAGGTCCAGGAGCGTGAAGTGCGGCCGTCGCTGCCGGTGCAGCTCGATGGCCTCCTGGCCGCTGTAAGCCGTGAAGACCTCGTGGCCGTGCTGCCGCAGCATTTCCTGCAGGAGGTCGCACAGCATCCGCTCATCATCCACGACCAGGATCGTCGCCATGCAACTTTCCTACGAGTGCTTCAGGGCGTGGAAAGGATGCACCCCAATTGGATCGTCAACTCCAGCCGCTCCAGATCAACAGGCTTGCCGAGGATATCCACAGATCCCAGCTCAAGGCCTTCTTGCAACAACCTCTCATCCTGGCTGGACGTCAGGAAGATCACTCCACCCGCGTAGTTCTTCGCCCGCAATCTTTTCAGGACCTCGATCCCATTCATGCCCGGCATATGCACGTCCAGCACGATGATATCGGGGCTCTTCTGGTCGACCAAGGCCAGCGCCTGTTGGCCATCAGGAGCCACCCGCACCTGATAGTCGCGTGAGGAGAAGTATTTCCTGAGCAACTCCCTGATCGGCGGCTCGTCATCCACTACCAGGATCGAACCTGCTTTCTGCGAATGAGACGGAGCTTTCTTGGCATCTGTTGATTGCGATGGAGACGCCGGAGGCTTGACCGGCTGCTGCATGACCCGCTCCACCGTCCCTACCAGGGCTTCCAGCGAGAGTCCTTTGCTGAGGAAATCAGTGACTCCCATCTGTCGAGCCTGGTTTTCCAAGTCAGCACTGCCTGCTCCCGTCAAGACGATCACGGCGGCCCTTGGATCGAGGGCGCGAATGCGCGTGAGCACTTCGATGCCGTTCATCCCGGGCATGCGGAGGTCTAGCAGCGTGAAACGAGGTCGGTGCTGTTCGAACAAGTCAAGGCCGTTTCGTCCATCGAAGGCCGTGAGCACTTCATGCCCATAGCGGCTGAACACGGCCCGCAGCAGGTCACAGACCATCCGCTCGTCGTCTATCACCAGAATCGTCGCCACGCTCAGACTCCTTGCCGCCCAGGCGGCGAGTCTAGCACCTCGCGCACCTTGCGCGCCAACGCATCCGGAGTGAAGGGCTTCTGCAGATACGCCGTGCCTGGGTCGAGCTCCCCGTGATGGACAATGGCCTTGTCGGTGTAGCCCGACATAAAGAGGACTTTCATGTTGGGACGCGAGGGCTTCAGATGTTCCGCCAACTCGCGCCCGCTCATCCCTGGCATGACCACGTCGGTCACCAGTAGGTGGATCGGCACCGTGTGCTGCTCGCTTATCTGAATGGCGTGCGTGCCGTGGATCGCCTCCAGCACCCAGTACCCCCTCTCCGCCAGGACTTGACGGACCAGTCTCCGGATTCCCACATCGTCCTCCACGAGCAGGATAGTCTCGGAGCCGCGGACGTCCCTGGCGGGGGCTACGCCAGGTTCGACCGTATCCACTGCTCCTTCGACCCAAGGCAGGTAGATCTTGAACGTCGTGCCGCGGCCGGGTTCGCTGTACACCCAGATGTCCCCGCTGCTCTGCTTGACGATGCCATAGACAGTGGAGAGCCCCAGCCCCGTCCCTTTGCCCACCTCCTTGGTAGTGAAAAAAGGCTCGAAGATGCGTGCCTGCGTCTCCGCGTCCATGCCGCAGCCGGTATCGCTCACCGCCAGCATCACGTAGGGGCCCGGCTGGACGGGACCGTGCTGGCGGGCGTAGGCCTCGTCCAGCTCAACGTTTGCGGTCTCGATGGTGAGCTTGCCGCCCTGGGGCATGGCGTCGCGGGCATTGACGGCCAGATTCATAATGACCTGCTCGATCTGCCCCGGGTCGGCGAGTACGCGACCCAGCCCAGGCGCCGGCACGGTAACCAGGTCAATGTCCTCGCCGATCAGCCGTTGGAGCATCCGATCCATGTTGGTCAGGACAGCATTGAGGTCTAGCACCCGGGGTTGCAGCACCTGCTTGCGGCTGAACGCCAGGAGTTGCCGGGTCAGCAAGGAGGCCCGCACCCCGGCCTCCTTGACCTGCTCGACCTCGCTCCGCAGTGGGTCGTCGGCCTTGAGCCTTTGTAGCATGAGTTCGCTGTAGCCTATGATGACCGTGAGCATGTTGTTAAAGTCGTGGGCGATGCCCCCGGTGAGCTGCCCGATCGCTTCCATCTTCTGTGCCTGCCGCAACTGCTCCTCAAGCTTCTTGCGCTCCGCCCGTTCCTCGGCTTCGCGCAAGGCTCGCTTTACTGCGGACACCAAACGGGCGGGCCGCGGTTTCAACACATAATCAGAGGCGCCCTTCTTGAGCGCATCAATCGCTGCTTCCTCGCCGACTGTCCCCGAGAAAAAGATGAATGGTGTGTCGGGACGTTTTGTATGTGCAAGAGCCAGTGCAGACATTCCATCGTAAGCAGGGAGGGTGAAGTCGGAGATGATCAGAGCCCATCCGCCTTGGTCTATAGCGGAAACATAGTCGGTGCTGGTTTGGACACAGACGATCTCGCAGTCTATACCTTCAGCGGCCAGTCGTGCCCGAACGAGTTCCGCATCCGTTGGATTGTCCTCGAGGTAAAGAATCCGCACCGGCTTTTCCATGAATGCCATTATCCCGAATGGAGAGTCATTTCTTTGCTTTTCGTACGCTCCCGGGCGGGGGCTCGTTGACGACCGCCCAGAATGCGCCGAGCTCTTTGACGGCCTCGATAAACTGCTGGAAATTGACCGGCTTCACCACGTAGGCGTTCACGCCCAGTTTGTAACTCTCCACCAGGTCCTTTTCCTCGCGCGAGGAGGTGAGGATGACCAGTGGGATCGTCTTTAAATTGTCGTCCTTTTTTATAGTTCGCAGCACCTCGAGTCCATCCACCTTGGGCATCTTCAGGTCCAGCAGCACGACGGCGGGATCGTTGTCGGCACGCATCGCAAACTTTCCGCGGCGATACAGATAATCCAACGCTTCCGCGCCGTCGTTGACGACCACCACTTCATTGGCCAGATTGTGCTCATCGAGCGCGGTCAGAGTCAGTTCGACATCCTGGGGGTTGTCTTCAGCCAGTAGAATCCGCTTGAGTTCAGCCATCATGGCTCGCCTCCTTGCGAGCAGGGAGTGAGAAATACAAGGTTGCGCCGACATCCACGGCTCCTTCGGCCCACACCCGGCCTCCATGGCGATGAATAATGCGCT
The DNA here is from genome assembly GCA_005877615.1 of Nitrospirota bacterium. Classification (GTDB taxonomy): domain Bacteria; phylum Nitrospirota; class Nitrospiria; order Nitrospirales; family NS-4; genus NS-12. Next base: position 7,326 of record VBOD01000089.1, read on the forward strand.
GGACATTTGCCAGCCCGATGCCGGTGCCCTCAAACTCGCTCGCGCTGTGGAGCCGCTGGAACACTCCGAAAAGCTTATTCACGTACTGCATGTCGAAGCCGGCGCCGTTATCGCGAACGAAGATCACGATCTCCTTTTCATTGGGGTTGCCGGTGGCGCTGCCGATTTCGATCCGGGCTTCTTCGCGCGCGCGGGTGTATTTCACAGCGTTGGCTATCAGATTCACCAGCACCTGCCGCAGCATGGACGGATCGCCGCGCACAGTGGGCAGCATGCCGATTATCCAGGCGATGCGCCGCCCCTGTATGTCGTGTGCCAGATCGTCCAGCACACTCTTGACGACCTGATTGAGATCAACTGTCGTCAGTCGCAGTTCGACTCTTCCCACCCGCGAAAAGGCGAGTAAGTCGTCAATTAAGGTGCCCATCCGCCTCGCCGATTCGGAAATTGTCTTCA
>VBOD01000062.1 GCA_005877615.1 Nitrospirota bacterium
CGCCACTCGAGGAACCAATCGGGCTCCTTCTTCTTGCGGGAAATGAGCCGGACGATGTCCTCGTTGAGGCCCTTCGGGGCGGTGTCCTCGTCGAGATCGGAAACGAAGCCGTACTTGTACTCCTGCTTCGCCATTTGCTCCTGGATTACGCTCTTGGAAACCATGGTCAGGCCTCCCGTTTTCGAGAAGCGGAATGTAGACTATAACGTTGTTATATATATCTTTGGTCGTGCATGCGGCGAATGACGTGCGACCGACGTCGCTCGTGCGACTCGCGGCGGAAGACTTAAGTCGCGGGCCCGCGTTCGAACGATCCGAGACGCGATTCGTTTGATGGCCCCCCAGCAACTGCCGCTCACCGTCACCGAGAGCGCGGTCCGACGGATCCGCGTGCTGCGGCAGAAGGAGAAGAAGCCGGCCGCCTCGCTCCGCCTCCGGATCATCGCGGGCGGGTGCAGCGGGATGCAGTACCGGATGGATCTCGCGGAGGCCGCGCGGCCGACGGACATCGTCGTCGCCGAGGAGGACGTGAGCGTGTTCGTCGACCCGAAGAGCCTGACGTACCTCCAGGGGTCGAAACTCGAATGGGAGGAAGACCTGTTCGGCGGCCAGTTCAAGATCACGAATCCCAACGCGAAGCACTCCTGTTCGTGCGGCCTGAGCTTCACGATCTAGATTGGGGCATCAATCGCTCGAGAAATCCGTGACGGCTCCGTCCGGAACGGATAGTTCTGCGGCGGCATCCTTTTCTAGTGAACTCCGCCATGGATACACCTAGACGACTCCACGACGGAGGAATGACGGATGGCTGAAATCAGAACCGCAATTCCGGAAGAGGTCGACGCGTATCTCGACGCGCTGGTGCAGAAAGGCGTTTTTTCAAACAAAGCAGAACTGGTGCGGGCGGCACTTGTCAGCTACGTGAACGCAACGGGCACTTTCTTCCAGGGGTTCGACGCGGAGAATGTGTTCGCGCCCGACGGTCGTTTGTATCAGGTCGAGTACGCCCGCGAATCCGCCGCGCGGGGAGGCACGGCGGCGGGCATCGTCTGCGAGGACGGAGTTCTGCTCGCGGCGGAAATCCCCGGAAAGTCGAAGCTCTCGCCCGGCGGAAAGAAAATCCAGTCGCTTGGAGAGCATTTGGCAGTCGTGTCCGCCGGTCTTGTCGGCGACGCGGCGCTCGTCGTGGATGAACTCCGCGCGGCGGGACCAAAGACGACCGATGAAGCGGTCAGGACCGTGCGGGGCACCCTTCATCGGTTCACGCTGAGCCGAACGCAGAGGCCTCTCGGAGTCGCCTTCCTCATCGCGAGCCTCCTCGATCGAAGGCCGAAACTCATCTACATGGACCCGAGCGGTGCGGCCGTTGAAAGCTTCGGAACCGCGATGGGCCGGGGCGCCCCAGCGGCGCGCGAACGCCTGGAGTCTCGATATCGGAAGATGCGTCTCTCGGACGCCGAGCGGCTCCTCGTTGATCTGTTCGGACCCGAGACGCCGATCGAATCCTTGCGGGTGGGCACGTGATGCGCAGCGGGTCTCACAGCGCGTTCGCGAGCATCTCGGCGAGATCGACGATGCTCAGCGTCATGTTGCGGCTGCGGGCCACGCCGTCGAAGTGCATCTCCGCGTGGGGGCACGTCGTGACCAGCGTCGTCGCGCCGGTGTCCTCCGCGGCATCGAGGCGACGCTGAGCCACGCCGGCGGCCTGCTCCGGAAAGACCGCGGGGAAGCCGCCGCCGGCACCGGAGCACAACGCGTCCTCGTGGTGCGGTAATATCTCGAGGACCTTCAGGTCCCGGATGAACTTGAGCGCCTGTCTCGGAGGTTCGTACACCTTGGCCACCCGGGACATGTGGCACGCGTCGTGGAAGGCGATCTTCTGCGGGAGAGGCTTCGTGAACGTGATCCGCTTCTCCCGGATCAGCTTCTCGACGTAGTGGGAGATGTGGAACACGCTGTACGGCGGGTTGCCGCCCCATTGCTTGTAGTCCCGCGCGAACGCCCGGTAGCATTCGGCGCACGCGGTGACGAGGACCTTCGCGCCCGTCTCCTCGACGGCGTTCACGTTGTGGGGCATGAGCTCTTTCTTCGTCGTCTCCTGGTAGCCCATCCGCGCGAGGGGCGCGCCCGAGCACCACTCATCCTTTCCGAGGATCCGGTAGGGCACCTTCGCGGCGTTCAGGATCTTCACGACCGCGCGGGCGATCTGTTGCCGCTCGTAGCTCGCGACGCAACCGACCCAGTACAGCACCTCGGGGTTGGCCGACTGCACGGCCTCGGGCGGGATCCAGGCGCCACGTTCCTCCGCCGGTTTGCCGAACAGGTTGTGCGTCTCCCGGACGTTCGCGAGGTACGGCTCGAGCTCCTTCCGCTCGTAGCCCGAATTCACCATCCACGCCTTCACGTCGTCCCACACGGTGTCGAAGGGAATGTCCACCGGGCAGACTTCCTCGCAGGCGCCGCACCCGGTGCACTCCCACGTGTTGCGTGCGAAGTCTTCCCCCGGCTTCACCTGGCGCCGCAAGAGGAGGTCCAACGGTCCGCGCATCTCATATTGTCGGAGTGCGAAGACCCGGCCACGCGGCGACGCACCTTCCCAGCCCGCTTCCTGATAAGCCGGGCAGACGGGGACACAATAGCCGCACATCGTGCAGGCGTGGATATCTTCCTGAATGGGAGGCATCTTCGCGAGGCGCGGCATTCGATCCACCGTTCAGGTCCGGAGTTCCGCGAGTTGCCGGTCCGCCTGGACCGCCTGTCCTTCTTCGTCCCGGGCCAGCTCCTCCAGGACGACTTTCGCACGGCCCCCGGCGTGGGCGGCGGACTCACCGAACAGGGTCGCGGATTTGCGTCCCGCGTCGGCCGCGATCTCCCACGCCTTCGACAGGGAAATCTCCTTCTCAAACGCGTAGCGCGCGGCACCGCAGTTCGGGCAGGTGTTCGGCATCGCCTTCGTCTCCGCGACGAAGCCGCACACGTAGCACTCGACTTTCGCAACGACATTCATCGGATAGATTCCCGGCATGACGGCGGCTTCCTTGGGGCCCGACCCGGCGACGCTTTCCAGGCGTGCGAGTTGATCTTTCTTGTGGCGGCCGAGTTCTTCGAACGCCACCTTGACGCGCATCTCCGCCACCGCCACGTTGGCCAGGTCGTAGAACGTCAGGCCCTCGACGAGGACCCCGAAAGCCCGTGCGAGGGCGTCCGATTCCTTCCCACCTTTGGAGGTCAAGTACCCGGCCACCCCCGGAAACCCTGCAGACCGCTGGATACGGGGGAGAGAATATCAAGATTTGGTACTGGTACAATGCCGACCGGCGAAGGAATTCAGATGCCCCAGCCGAACTGCTTCTTCGCGGTCTCGGACATCATCTCGGGGGTCCACGGCGGATCCCAGACGATGTTCACCGTCGCCTCTTTGACGCCCTGAAGCTGCTCGATCTTGCGCTTCACGTCCTGGTGGATGTACGCGGACGCCGGGCATCCGGGAGCGGTCAGCGTCATGCGGACGTCGACCTTGCCGTCCTCCGGCTTCAGCTCGATGCTGTACACGAGGCCGAGGTCGTAGATGTTGATCGGGATCTCGGGATCGTAGCACTTCCGGAGGACGCTGATCACGTCATCTTTCGTCGCCATGTGCCGAAGCCTCGGGCTTCCTACGAGGGCCGTCCGTTATTAACGTTCCGCTTCCGGTGCGAGAGCCTTCCGACCGGCGAAACCGCTGTCGAGCGTGTGCCACCATCCGATCGCGCCTTCGCCGCGCTGCCAGCAAAGGTACCCGACCTCGTTCCCGACCCGCGCGGGAAAATCGACGAGCCCGCGATGAAGGTCCTTGAGCTCGCAACCGAGGCCGTGCACGTCATCGACGTCGGCCTGGACCGACCGTTCGAGGTCCGCTTGTTCCTGGAGGGATTCCGCGTAGTCCTCCCGGTCCTTCGACGGCGCGTCGGCGAGTCCTTCGCCGTAATACGATTCCGCGTCCTCGATCAGCTCGCGCAATTCGCGCAGTCGGGCGAGCTTCGGATCGAGCCGGAGGA
>VBOD01000008.1 GCA_005877615.1 Nitrospirota bacterium
TGTCCTGGAACAGCGGCTTGGGCATGAGGGTCACGGTCTTACCGTGGCGCCTGGCCACATTTTTGATGATGTATTTGTACATCATCATCTTGTCGGCCATGTTCGTCAGCGAGTCGTACCGCATGTCGATCTCGGCTTGACCCGCCGTCGCGACCTCGTGATGCTGCTTCTCCACCATGATGCCCATCTTCTGCATTTCATGGACCATCTCACTGCGGATGTCCAGTTGGGTGTCCATAGGGGGCACCGGGAAATATCCTTCCTTGTGACGGGGCTTGTTGCCGAGATTGAGCCCTTCCTTGCCTGAATTCCAGATGCCTTCGTCTGAATCGATAAAGTAGTACCCGCTGTGACTGTCTTGATCGTAGCGAGCGCTGTCGAAAATAAAAAATTCGGCCTCGGGGCCCCAATAGGAGATGTCCCCGATCTTGGTTTGTTTGAGGTACTTTTCGGCCTTCTGGGCCACATTCCGAGGATCCCGGCTGTAATTCTCGCGCGTGACTGGATCCACGACGTTACAGATCATGCTCAGCGTCGGGATGCTTGTGAACGGGTCCATGACGGCAGTGTCGGGGTCCGGGACGACCATCATGTCGCTGTTTTGAATCGCCTGCCACCCCCGAATGGACGATCCGTCGAAGCCGGAACCCTCGGTGAAGACCGTATCCGTCAGTTCTTCAATCGGAATCGTGAAGTGCTGCCAGGTGCCGGGGAAGTCCACGAACTTCAGGTCGACCATGACGACTTTGTTTTTCTTTGCAAAATCTAGTACTTCCTTTGAAGTCATAAACCCCTCCTTTAAGATTGAATCCCCTATGATTTCCGTTGCACATTGGCCCGATGAACGACCGGTCGCGTGGTCTGCGTCTGTCCCAGATATTCTTCAATCCGTGCGGTGATGGTTTCGCTGATCAGTTTGCACCGTCCGGGGTCGTCGATCTTCCCGCCAGCCTGGTCCGTGACATAGAAGACATCCACGACCTGGTCCAAGCGGGTTGAAATCCGGGCCGCGTGCACGGACAGGCCCAGGTCGAAGATCGCCCGCGTGATCACATAAAGCAGTCCCTGGCGGTCGTCGGCGAACACGTCGATGATCGTAAACCGCTCCGAAGAGTCGTTGTCCACCTGAACCACCGTCGGCTCGCGCAGAGGGACGCCGTGAAGGCTCTGTCCAAATCGGGTTGCCTCTTGCAAGAGGGCCTCCACCGAGCGGCGGCCCTCCAAGACCGTGGCAATCGACTCGCTGACATCACGGATCCGAGACGGCGGCGGGCCGTCCGGGGAGTCCGGATCTTGGACGCGAAAGACGTCTACCACCATGCCGTCGGCCAGGGTGAGGATCTGGGCGTCCAGGATTTGCAATCCCTTCGCAGCAAGCACCCCGGCGATCTTGGAGAAGACGCCTGGCATGATCTTTTCCTGGGTATACACCGTGTAGTCAGTGGTGCCCAGCGCAGGATCGTGCTGCGCATCCACCAGGACGGACGCGTCGGCCAGCTTTGCCAGCCACTCAAGGTGCGTCACGGTGCGCTCGACCGGCATCGCCGCGAGATAGTGATCAGGCCACGCTTCGAGTTGTTTGCGGAGCCAGTCCTGAGGCAGCCGCTGGCCCAACCGGGCGAGGACTGCCTGCCGGACCTCTTTCGCCAGATCGAGCAGTCCCTCGTAGGTCGTCTCCGCCTCTTCCCCGCCGGCCAGCTCCTTATGGGTTTTGATAAAAAGATCGCCCAACAGCGTTTCCTTCCAGCGCGTCAGAACGCCGGGGCCCACAGCCGCAATGTCGGCAGCCGTCAGCACGAACAGCATCTTGAGCGCCTCCGGCGTGCCGACCTGGCGGGCGAACCGCAGCACCACCTTCTCGTCGGACGAATCTCGGCGGAATGCGGTGCTGGACATCAGGAGATGGTAGCGAACCAGAAACACCAAGAGCTGTGTCTCGTGATCGTCCAGGCCGAGCCGCTTGGACACATCCACAGCGATCCGCTCGCCGATGAGGCTGTGGTCCTCTTCCTGCCCCTTGCCGATATCGTGAATGAGCAGCGCGAGGTGCAAAAGGTCTTTCCGCTTGATCTCACGATAGACCCGGCCCAAGAGGCCGTTCGTAGTGCCGATCTCTTCGGCCTGACTCACCGCGAGCAGGCTGTGCTGGTCCACGGTGTATTTGTGGTAGGCATTGAACTGCATGAGGCCGCGGACGGTCCCGAACGTCGGGACGAACCGCTCCAACAGATGCACCCGATGCATCGCGTGAAGAGTCTCGGCCACACGCCACGGTCCTGAGAGAATGGCCAGAAAGGATCGTCGTGACGGCTCTCTTCGAAAAACATCGTCCCCAACGGCTGACACTCGATCGGGCAACTCCTGGACGAGGCTGTCGGCAATGGCGAGCCGGTAGGTCTGAGCCAACTGGAACAGTCGGAGGATCCTGCTTCCGTCCGAAAACGCTTCATCCCTTAGGTCTGGCGGCACCGTGATTTCATCTTTCGTCAGCTCAAAGTAGCGTTCAACACGCCGAGCCGGGAGCCACGCGGCCAGCCGCTGCCAGACCGACCGCTGCATGGCCTGGGACACGAACCGGCTGGTAATGTCGCAGACACTGGTGGAATGCCGGTAATACTGCTGCATGAACTGTTCGACGGCCAGAAGATGGGGCAGGTCTTTGAATCCCCACAGGCCGGCGATGCGGATCTGCTCGTCGAACGTCAGGATGTCTTGGGCCCGTAAGGCGTAGAAATGGAGCTCGTTCCGAACACGCCACAAAAACTCCTGGGCGTCCCAGAGCGCCGCCACATCCCCGGCTGACAGCAGACCGCCGGCGGAGAGGTCCTCCAAGGACGATGTCTCGTAGCGGGCGAGGGCTGTCCATTTGAGCAGATGGAGATCCCGCAACCCGCCCCGACTCTTCTTGATGTTCGGCTCCAGCAGGAAGTTGGTGGACCCATACTTCCCATATTCCTGTTGCCGATCTGCGAGCTTTTGGGCCACGTACTCCTGCACCCGTTTCCCCGAGACCTGTTCGCGGTACGTGCGCGTGAATTCGCCAAAGAGGGTTTGATCTCCGGCCAGCCAGCGCGCTTCCATCAGAGACGTGCGCACGGTCAAGTCGGTCCGGCCCATGGACCGGCAGTCCGCGATGGTCCGCAGGCTATGACCGACCAGGAAGCCGAGGTCCCACAGGACATGGAGGATCGCCGTCGACACGGCCCGGGCCTCCCGTTCGTGCAATGGCTCGTAGAGGAACATCAGATCGATGTCCGAATAAGGCGCCAGTTCGCGCCGGCCGTAGCCGCCCAGGGCGACTAGCGCGACGCCTGTCGGGTTGAACGTACCCGCGTATTCGAGCGCGTAAAGGTCGTGCAGAATGTCATCCGCCAAGTCGGTCAGCGCCGTGACGGTCTCCACACCGCTCGCGCCGCGGGCATGGGCGGTCGCGATCGCCCGGCGACGCGTTTCTAAAGCGTCCCTGGTCCACGAGTCACTCGGTGCCCGATTGAGAAGAGATTCCACCATGGTAGTTAAATAGCGCGGTCTCCGGTTTCGCCTGTGCGGATGCGCACGACCTCGTCCAGATTGGAGACAAAGATCTTCCCGTCTCCGATGCTCCCGGTCTTGGCCGTCCGGATGATCGTCTCGACCACCTTGTTCGCCAAATTGTCCACGACGACGACCTCGATTTTTGTTTTAGGCACGAACTCGATGGTGTATTCGGTTCCCCGGTAGGCTTCCTTGTGTCCTTTCTGACGGCCGAATCCGCGGACTTCCGAGACGGTCATGCCGTAGACGCCCAGTTCGGTCAAGGCGTCTTTGACCTCTTCCAATTTGAATGGCTTGATAATCGCCTCGATCTTCTTCATGAGCGCCTGCCCCCTTTTCTCAGGCCCGCCAGCTGCAATGAGGCAAGGCCGTTTGATCGTCCGGCCTTCCCATTACGAATAGGCCCGCTCCTCGTGTTGGCTGAGGTCAAGGCCTCGCTCCTCTTCCTCCGCGTCGACCCGTAGCCCGATCGTCCAGTCGATCAGTTTTAAGATGATGAAGGTTCCCACCAACGCGAAGACCAAGGCAGCCCCGATCGTGGCGAGTTGAATATACACCTGCCCGGGATTTCCGAAAAACAGGCCGTTCGCCCCTGCCGGATTGATCAGCTTCGAAGCGAATAACCCCGTCGCAAAAATTCCGATGGCGCCGCCCACTCCGTGAATGCCGACCACGTCGAGCGAATCATCATAGCCGAATCGTCCCTTCCACACAACCGCCGCATAGCAGGCGACTCCCGCTGTCAGCCCGATCAAAAGAGCGGGGAAAAGCCCCACGAAACCTGCGGCCGGCGTTATCGTTGCCAAACCGGCGATAGCCCCACTGGCCGCCCCCAACGTGGTCGGCTTGTCACGGTGTAACCATTCCGCCACCATCCAGCTCAGCGCGCCCATGGCCGCGGCCGTGTTGGTGGCCAGGAAGGCCGACGCCGCTAGTGCATTCGCGCCCAGCGCGCTCCCGGCGTTGAATCCGAACCAGCCAAACCAGAGGAGCCCAGCCCCGAGCAAGGTCATCGGCAGGTTGTGGGGAGCGAGGTAAGCGGTCCCGTAGCCTTTCCGTTTGCCCAGCACCAGGGCACAGGCCAGCGCTGCCCATCCGGAGCTGATGTGCACGACGGCGCCTCCTGCGAAATCTAACGCGCCCATCTTGGCCAACCATCCACCGCCCCAGATCCAATGGGCCAGCGGGCAGTAAATAAACGTCGACCACAGAGCGGCGAACACCAACAGAGCGCTGAAGCGCATTCGTTCGGCAAACGCTCCCGTGACCAGTGCGGGGGTTATCGCCGCGAACATCAGTTGGAACAACATGTACACCTGATGGGGAATGGTCGATCCATACGCGGGATTGGGGTCTCCGCCCACCCCGCTCAGGCCGAACCATTCGAGGCTGCCGATGACACCACCCACGTCGGGTCCGAACGCCAGGCTGTAGCCCCAGAGCACCCACATCACGCTGACCAGGCAGAGAATGATGAAGCTATGCATGATCGTGCCCAGCACGTTCTTGTTCCGGACCAGTCCACCATAGAAGAGGGCCAGGCCCGGCATCGTCATCGCCAGCACGAGCGCGGACGAGGTTAACACCCAAGCCGTATCTCCGGTGTCAATCTTAGGTGCGGTCGCCGCCGGTGCGGGTGATGGTGCCGCTACCTGAGCAGCGGTCATACTGACTGCAAGCATGCACAGCATAAAGGCTACTAAGCCAACAGCTAGAATTCCTCCGGGCCTCTTCAGTATCCCCATGGTCTCACACCCCCTTGTGTGATTCGTTCGGGAAACGCCCGGCGTACAGCGTCGGACGACCGGCCGCTCCACTCTCGTTGACTTACGAATCCTGCAAACTAGCCTTATCCAAGGATCAAAAGTTAATGTCCAACTGGACGGTCCACTTCCACTGGCCGTTGATGACGTGGTCGTTGAACCACACCGGCCCGGTCAGGAGACTGATGTCCTTAGTAAAGTAGTGATACATCCCGAATCCTCCACCTCCGATGTAATTCTTCCCGCTGGCGTAATCGGCCGCGAACACCCACTTGTTGTACTCGTTGCCCGCCTTGTCCTTGACCGGCCAGAAGCCATAGTCATAGCCGACCATGCCGCCCGAGTTGGCGCTCGCGCCACTCTGACCGGGCAAGCACTGCAGACCTGAGGCGACAGTTGCATATCGCTTACAGCCGTTTTCCCGCATCAGCACCGATCCTGGGTTGCCGTAATAGCCACCTCCGTGGATTCTACCGAAGGGCCCAAGGGTCTTCCCTACTAGGAAGTCAACGATATTCATACTGGTGACTTGCGATTTTGTGCCTACGTCAAAGATCCCCACGTTAAGGGCCGGAAACCAACTCCCGAAAAACGCCCCTTCAGGGGTTCCCAATTTTGCATTGAAGAGCACGCTATGGCCCATGGATTGGAGGGCCGAATGTGCGAGCCTCGCCGGCCCGAGATAATCGATGCCGGTTTCCATGTTCAGCTTCTCATACGGCAGGACGCCGACCGTCAGGCCGACGTCAGTCGGAAGCGCTCCCGGCGAGCCCTGCTCAGCGGCGCTTTGGTACAGCCGGAAGTAGTTGTCCACCCCGATGTGCCAGACGTTGAAGGGTTGGACGTCAGAAGTGGCCGGCGTCCAGTAGGTCGTGGAGGGCGTCGCGAAGACCGTGCCTTGTGCGAAGAGGGACAGGAACACGATGGGAATGATGCTGCGTCCGAGTCGTTTCATGGCTGTGCCGCCTCCTTTGTTGATTCAACAACCGTGACTGACTGTCTGGTAACGGCGACACCATTGTCCTGCCTACACTCCGTCGTGTAGGAACATGTCTTCAATGACTGCGATACCGATTCGTGATCGGCATCCGCCGATCTTTCCCCAACGCCCGGTGCGTGATCTTCACCCCGGGCGGCGATTGACGGCGTTTGTATTCGCTGCGGTCCACGAGCGCGACGACGTGCTTCACCGTGCGGCGATCGAAGCCGGCGGCGGTCAGGTCGGCGAGGCTCTGGTCCTCCTCCACGTATCCCCGAATGATGGGATCGAGGACTTCATAGGGAGGAAGGGAGTCCTGGTCCGTCTGGTTGGGACGCAGCTCAGCCGTCGGCGGCCGAGTGAACACACGCTTGGGAATGACGGGATCGGCATCTCGCGCGTTTCGCCACCGGGCCAGCTCATACACCAGCGTCTTCGGCACGTCCTTGATGGCCGCGAACCCGCCGGCCATATCGCCGTACAATGTCGCATAGCCGACGCTCATCTCGCTCTTGTTCCCTGTCGTCAGGACAAGCCACCCATACTTATTGGAGAGGGCCATCAGGAGGTTCCCGCGGATCCGAGCCTGGAGATTCTCCTCGGTCACGTCCGGCTGCCGCCCTTTGAAAACCTGCGCCAAAACGGCAGTGTACGTCTGGAAGATGGGCGTGATCGGCAGGGTCAGGAAGCGGATCCCCAGGTTCTGAGCCAGTGCCTGCGCATCTTCGCGGCTCTCGTCCGAAGAGTACGGGGACGGCATGAAGACGCCGACGATGTTGGCCACGCCCAGCGCATCCACCGCCAGAACTGCGCTCAAGGACGAATCAATGCCCCCGCTCAGCCCCAGCACCACCTTCTCGAACTGGTTTTTGCGAGTGTAATCGCTGATGCCCAACACCAGGGCCCGGTAGACCTCTTCCAGCGGGGAGGGCACGGCTGGCAGGCCCCCGTGGGCCGGGCGATGGTGCGTCTGGCGGTAACGGGAGGAGAGGACGACTCGGTCGACCGAGACGCCTCTGCGCTCGAGCACACGGCACGCACGTCGGCGCCGCGTGTCGTGCAAGCGGGCCCGCGCGACGGCGTCGGCATCGACATCAGCCACAACGAGATCTTCCTCAAACGCGCGTCCCCGGGCCACGATGGTTCCGCTCTGGTCCACCACGAGGCTGTTGCCGTCAAAGACCAGTTCGTCCTGGCCGCCGACCTGGTTGACGTAGGCCACCGCCACGAGGTTGTCCACGGCGCGCGTGGCCAGCATTTCTTCCCGGAACCGGAGTTTGCCCCGGTGGTAGGGAGAGGCGCTGATGTTGACGACGACCTCCGCGTCCCCGACGAGTGATTGGGCCCGCGTGGGGCCCTCGGGAAACCAGATGTCTTCGCAGATGTTGAAGCCAATGGTAATCCCGTTGAGCACCACCGCCACGGAGCGCGTGCCGGCCTGGAAATAGCGGTTCTCATCGAACACTCCATAGTTCGGCAGGTGGCTCTTGTGCTGGGTGGCCACGATCCGGCCATTCGACACGAACGCCGCGGCGTTGAAGATATCGTCGTGGCGGTCCACGAAGCCGATCACTGCGGCGATCCCTTTCACCTTTCGGACGATCCGGTGCAGCACCGCGAGGTTGTCAGTGATGAACTGGGGATGCAGCAGCAGGTCTTCCGGAGGGTAGCCCGTGATGGTCAATTCCGGAAACACCACGAGATCGGCCTGCGCCTCGCGAGCCGCTTCGACTCCTTTGAGCACCAGCGCGGCATTGCCGTCGAGGTCGCCGACGGTCGTGTTCACCTGAGCAAGCGCAATCCGTAGGAGTCGCATCCCACTCTCTCGTACAATCAAAAAGAAAGCGTCCTCAAGCCGGAGCCCGTGGTACTGGTACGGCCGGAGGACGTCATCGTCCAACAATAAAAAAAAGGCGCCTTCCCCTATTGCCTCACGGGGAAAGACGCCGTCGTCGCCTAGCACATCTTCGTGCTATGAAGGGGCTTTATAGCAGAAGCCGGTCGGGGCTGTCAAGGCTATTTTGCGGAGAGCCGTTTTTCCAACTCCCCCGCCAGGAGGATGGCCTCCGCGATCTCCCGCATGGACCGCCGGGTGTCCATGCTCTGGCGTTGCATGATCCGGAAGGCTTCCTCCTCGGAAATCTGCTTGCTCCGCATGAGGAGGCCCTTGGCCCGCTCCACCAGCTTGCGCACCTCCAGAGCCTCCTGCATCTCAAAGGATTTCTCCATCAGGGTCGTGTTTTCGATCGCGATCGCCGCCTGGCTGGCCACCGCCTGGAGCACCTTGATCTCTTCGGCCAAAAACAGGTGCTCGTGCGACGTGTAGCTATTGATCACCCCGATCGGTTTGTCCTTCACCAGCATCGGGACCGACAGGAGCGAGCACAGGCCTTCTTTCCGGGCCAGGTCCGGATACATGTAGCCGGGGTCCTTGGTCACGTCCAGCACCGCAATCGGCCGACGCTCCTTGAGCGCCTGCCCGCTGATGCTTTGCCCGACTTTGAGGTTCGGCTTCCGCCGATAGCTCTCGCTCAGGCTCTGCGTGGCCACGATGCGCAGTTCCTCCCGTTCCGGATCCAGCAGCATGATCGAGCAGATGGTCGAGCCCATCATCTCCGCCGTCATGGTGACCAGCAGATGCAGGATCTCCTCCAGCAGGCGGCCGGACGTGATGGTCGCGCTGACCTGGGACAGGGTCTCGACCTGGCGGGCCTTCTTGGTGATTTCGGCGTGAAGCCTGGCAGTCTCGATGGCGCCGCCCACCTGCCGTCCCATTGTGGTCATAAGCGCGACCTCATGGGCGCGATACCGGTGGGGGTGTTTGTGCTGGACGTTGATGACGCCGATCACCTCCCGCTTGGCCATGATGGGCACGGAAAGAAAAGCCTGGTGACGGTCCTCGGGCAGGTTATGGAAGAACTTGAACCGGGGATCATCGCTGGCGTTGCTGGCGATGGCCACGGCGCGGCCTTGTTGGGCCACCCAGCCGGTGATCCCTTCTCCCAGACTCAAGCGGATACGCCCAATCAACTTGGGGTGGGGGTTCTTGGAGGCTCTGAGTACAAGCTCGTCCCGGTGCGAGTTCAGCAGGTAGATGAGACAGGAATCCGCCTTCGTGACCTCGACGGCGATATCCACGATGTCATGCAGGACAGCGTCGAGATCCAAATTGCCGCTGACCGTATCGCTGATCGTGTGGAGGATTTCCGCTTCGCGTGTCTTCTCGCGGAGGGCCCGCTGAAGGGCGGCCATGGAGGCTCCACCGTGCTGCTTCATCTGTCGCGGCTCCGTTCGGGGAGGCGACTATAGCACAGGGAGGGATCAGGTGCCAGGCTGGCGGGCGGTCAGCACTTGGCGGATCTCCGGCTCTTCGACCGGACGGACGACGACGTGCCCGATCCGGTCCGGCAACACGAAGTGGATCCGTCTGTCCTGGACTTTCTTGTCCTGCCGCATGGCCCGGAGCAGCGCGGACGCGGAGCGTGGAGGAAGATCGGCCGGGAGCCTGGTCCGCGCGACGAGGGCGCGGATTCTCGTGCCCACGCTGGCGTCCGCCAGCCCCAGGCGTTCGGCCAACCGGGCGGCCACGACCATGCCGATGGCGACGGCCTCCCCATGTGTATACCGACGGTAGCCGCCGAGGGTCTCCAGCGCGTGGCCGACGGTGTGCCCGAAGTTGAGGATGCGCCGGCGATCGCCTTCCCGTTCGTCCTCGGAGACCACCGCGGCCTTGATGGCGCAGGAGGTCCGGATGACCCGGTGAAGCGCGGCAGGCTCCAGCTTGAGGATCTGGTCCATGTCCCGTTCCAGAAACTCGAACAACTCGGCGTCCGCGATCACCCCGTATTTGATGACTTCCGCCAGCCCCGCCCGGTATTCGCGTTGAGGTAACGTCCGGAGGACGCCGGGGTCGATGAGAACTAATTTTGGCTGATAGAAGGTCCCGATCAGATTTTTCCCCAGTCGGTGGTTGACGCCCGTCTTGCCGCCAATGCTGGCGTCCACTTGCGCGACCAGCGTCGTCGGCACCTGCGCAAAGGGGATCCCCCTCAGGTAAATCGACGCGGCGAACCCGGCCAGGTCTCCAATGACGCCCCCTCCCAGCGCAACCAGCCAAGCCTTGCGCTCGTAACGGCGCCGAAGGAGTTCGTTGAGGACCCATGCGACCCACCTCAGCGACTTGGTCCGCTCGCCGTCAGGGAGCGCCAGCACCGTCGGTTTCAACCCTACCGCTTTCAAGCTGCGTACGACGCGGGCTCCGTAATGCCGCTTGATCACGGGGTTCGTCACGACGATCGTTTCGGGCCCCAGCTTAAACGGCGCGAGGAACTCCCCGACCTGATCGAGCAGCCCTTCGTGAACCAGGACCTCGTAGCTGCGTTCCCCCAGGTCCACGCGGATTCGGTCACAGACTGCGGGCGTACGGTCCGTCTCGTCTCGGTCGGTGGTCATTGCGCGATAACTCTCGGAGGGACTGACGGTCGCTTAGAAGTCCCTGACGTACGCTTGGTAGGCGTCGAAATTCCGCCGCATCTCCATGAGGGTGTCCCCGCCAAACTTCTCAACCATGGCGGCGGACACCTCGAACGCCACCACCGCCTCCCCCACCACGCCAGCGGCAGGGACGGTGCAGATGTCGGAACGCTCGATGGTGGCTTCAACGGGCTCTTTCGTCAGGATGTCCACGCTCTTCTTAGGCGCATACAGCGTCGAGATCGGTTTCATCGCGGTCCGCAGGACGATGGGCTGTCCGGTGGTGATCCCGCCTTCCAGCCCCCCCGCATTGTTCGAGCCGCGAATGAAACCGGTCTTCGGGTCGTAGAAGATCTCGTCATGCACGTCAGACCCGAACCGGCGCGCCGCCTCGAAGCCCAACCCCACTTCCACCCCTTTCATGGCCTGGATGCTCATGAGCGCCATGGCGAGCCTGGCTGTAAGGCGGCGATCCCACTGGGCATAGCTCCCAAGCCCGATAGGGGGATTGGTCACGACTACTTCGAAAATACCGCCGAGCGTGTCGCCTTTGTGCTTCGCCTCCCGGATCCGCTCGACCATCTTGGTTGAGCTCTCCGGATCGGGGCACCGGACTTCCGACTCCTCGGCCTGGCGAAAGGCCTGCTCCGTCGTCAAGCCGGCCAGCGAGGCCTGCACACCGCCGATTTCCAGCGTGTAACTATACACCTGGATCCCGAATTCGGCCAACAGCCGTTTGGCGACGCCACCGACCGCCACCCTGATCGCCGTTTCCCGTGCGCTGGCCTTCTCCAGCACGTTCCGGATATCGCGATGGCCGTACTTGATGGCGCCGACCAGATCGGCATGGCCGGGCCGCGGACAGGTGACGACTTTTTCCGTGACCGGCGGCCCCGGTTCGGGGGCCATGATCTCTTTCCAGTTTTCCCAGTCCCGATTGGCGACATGCAGGGTGATGGGGGTGCCGAGGGTGAACCCTTTGCGGACGCCCGAGAGGAACTCGACGCGGTCCTGCTCGATCCGCATGCGGCCGCCGCGGCCGTAGCCTTTCTGACGTCTGGCGAGGTCCCGATTGATATCGTCGGCGGTGAGAGGCACGCCCGAGGGCATCCCTTCCAGGATGGCGATCAGACCCTTCCCGTGGGATTCTCCCCCGTTCAGGTACCGGAGCATGAGGGAAACGTCCTTAGGCTACTCCTTGACGATGATCGGGGTCACGAAGACCAGTAGCTCTGTCGTGTTGACGGACACACCCTCGTTCTTGAACAGCCAGCCGAGGAAGGGGATGCGGTTGAACCACGGAATGCCCTGGGTCGAGTCGCTGCGGGTTTCTTCGAAGATCCCGCCGATCACCGTCGTCTCACCGTCCTTAAGAAGGATTTCCGTCGTGGCCTCTTTCTTGTCAATGGTGGGCCCGGCATTTGAAACCGAGGCCCCGATGGAGTTCTTGGTCACCTTGATCTCCAGACGGACCGTGCTGGCATGGGGAATCACATGCGGCGTCACGTTCAAGGCCAGCGTCGCATCAACGAACGTGGTTTGCGTTCCCTGCAGCGACGTGGTCTGGAAGGGAACCTGGGCGCCCTGTTCAAGCTTGGCCGGTTTATTGTCCAACGTAATGATCTTGGGCGCAGAGATGATCTTGGTCTGGCCCAGGGCTTCCCCGGCCGACAGCCGCAGATCGAGCTGTCCGGTAGTCCCCAAAAATTTCCCGACGAGGAGACCTATCGTGCTTCCCGGAACAGTCACGCCTGACGCGGCAGCAGGGAGGTTGACCAAAAAGTCATTCGCTTGCGTGCCCACAGCGACGCCGGAGGCACCAACGTTGAGCGTGATCGGTGCATCCTTGCCACTTCCCGTTGACGTCGTACGTATTGAGCTGAGCCCCCACTGGATCCCGAGCCCGCGGGCGAAGTTCTTACTGGCCTGGACGATCCGCGCCTCGATTTGCACCTGTGGCGTCCGCTGGTCCAGGTCATGGATGATCCTCTCGACCCGGGCCACATTGTCCTGGATGTCCCGCACGACGAGCGCGTTGGTCCGGGAATCGACCTTGATTTCGCCTCGCGGGCTGAGACTGCTTTTCGCGACGTCGATGGACTTCGCCGCATCGCTGTAATTGAGGTAGATGATGCGCGTCACGAGCTCTTCGGCTTTCAGCGTCGATTCTTTCGCCTTGGCGGCGTCATCCCGGAGCCGGGTGATGTTGGCCAGGGTGTCGATCCACAGGATGTTCCCTTCGCGGATCTGCCCCAGGTTGTTCAATTTGAGGATGAGATCGAGCGCCTGGTCCCACGGCACGTTCAACAGTTTCAGCGTCACCTTCGACTTGACTGCTTCCCCGACGACCATGTTGAGACCGCTGACGTCGGCGATCAGACGGAGCACGCTGCTGATCTCTGCGTCCTGAAAGTCCAGGGAAATACGCTTCCCGGTGAATCGTTCGGGGCCGCCGAGCCCGCCAATATCGGTCGGTTGATCCGGTTTCGGTTGCGCCAGCGACGTCAGAGGATCGAGGAACTTGAGCCGTTCCGGAACCGGCACAGGCACGTTGCGCCGTGGGCTCATGCTCGCGACGTTCGTCGCGGGAGGGGGCCCCGCAGACGCCCCTCCCGCACCCACATCGGCCGGGCCAGGAGCGGAACGAGTTACCGTTTGCGTTCCTTGAGGGGCCTGCACTGCCAGGGCCTGTTCCGACAGGGTCACCCGGAGTTGCGCCCCGGTCTTCTCGATGATAAAGGGGACGGTCCGACCCA
>VBOD01000009.1 GCA_005877615.1 Nitrospirota bacterium
AAGCCGGTGAGGTCGCGATCCTTCTCCTCCAGGCGCTCGCCAGTGCTTCTCAGCTTCTCCGCCAGGGTGCCGCTCAGGTACCCGACCATGATGAACCCGAGAAGGTTCAGCGACAGGTTGTAGAAGATCTCGGGGACCTGAAGCTCCGTCCGCGGTAGCCATGCAAAGAGCGTGACCTGATAGGTGGAACGATAGTACTGCAGGTCCACGATGGCCCCATAGAAGATGCCGGCGATCGAGGCCGCCGCCAGTCCGCCTTTGCGGGACAACAGCGCACTGGCGGCTGTAATTGACAGGATGAAGAGCAGCGAGAAGGGGCTTTCCACGCCGCCGGTGATGGCCACCAGGACGGTTTCAAACACGATATCCAGGCCGATCTGTAGGTACGCGAATGTGACGAGCCACTCGATTCGATTGACGAGGAGGCCGTAAAGGATCGTGAGGAGGTAGGTCGCGACGATCAGGCCATAGTAGGCGGGAATGGCCTGTGTGCTCTTACCGATCTGCAGATAGATCAGCACCCCCAGGGTGAGAGTGACGACGGCGACCCTGATGCCCATGAGCCATTTGAGCTTGTCCCGCAGGGCCTCCATACATTTCGTGAAGCCGCACTCGCACCCTAGCCGACGACCGCCGCCATCTTGAAGATGGGGAGATACATGGCGATGACGATGAACCCGATGACGGTGCCCAGGAACACCATCAGCGCGGGCTCCAGGAGTGAGGTCAGGGCCGCGACCGCCGAGTCTACTTCCTCGTCGTAGAAATCCGCGATCTTCCCGAGCATCGCGTCCAGCGCCCCCGTCGCCTCGCCGACGTTGATCATCTGGACGACCATTGGGGGAAAGACCCCGGTCTTGCCGAGCGGCTCGGACAGCGTTTTCCCCTCGCCCACACTCGTCCGCGCTTCCAGAATCGCGTTCTCCACGATCTTGTTCCCCGAGATCCGCGCGACGATTTCGAGCCCCTCCATGATCGGCACGCCGCTCTGCAGCAGCGTCCCGAAGGTGCGGGTGAACTGCGCCACCGCGATCTTCCGGATCAGATCGCCCGCCACCGGCAGCTTCAGCATGAACGCGTCGATCTTCAGCCTGCCTCCGGGGGTGGCGTAGTATCTCTTCAGCCCATAAATGCCGACCCCCGCAGCGATGATCAGGAAAATGATGTACTTCTGCATGAAATCGCTGATGCCAATCACGAGCATGGTCGGAGCCGGCAGCGTCCCGCCGAAGTCCGTGAACATCTTTGCGAAGATCGGGATGACCCAGACCATCAGGACCGACACCACGATGATGGCCACGGCCACGATGGCGGCCGGGTAGACCATGGCGGACTTGATCTGGGCCTTCAGCTTTGCGGACTTCTCCAACTGGCCCGCCAAGCGCTGCAAGGTGACGTCGAGCGCGCCGCCCACCTCGCCTGCCTGCACCATATTGCAGTAGAGGCTGCTGAAGATCTTGGGATGCTTCTTCAAGGCGTCGGCGTAGGTCGTCCCGGATTCGACGTCCATCTTGACCTCGCCGATCAGCTTGCCGAAGGTCTTGTTATCGCACTGCGTGGCGAGGATCTCGAGGCATTGCACCAGCGGAAGCCCGGCGTTGATCATGGTCGCGAACTGCCGGGTGAAGACGACGATGTCCTTGTCGGTGATCTTCTGCTTCCGCTCGCCGAAGAGGGCCTTGGCCTTCTTCTTCTCCTCGATGCTTTTGACGGTGATACCCTGGGAACGTAACTGCTCGATCGCCAATTCACGGGTATCAGCATTGATCTCCGCGGTGACGGACTTCCCCCCTCGGGCTGTCCCGGCGTATGCGAAGACTGGCATGCAGTCACCTCATGTAGTCAGTTATGGCCTCGGACCTACTCGGCGATCGAAACGCCCTCGACTTCCTTCAGTGTCGTGATCCCCTGGCAGACCTTGGTGATCCCGCTCGTGCGGATCGTTTTGACTCCCTGGTCGATCGTCATCTTCCTGAGTTCGTCCGTTGACGCCCCTCTGAGGATGGCGAGCCGTATATCCTCTGTGATGGGCATGATCTGGTAGAGGGCGAGGCGCCCCTTGTACCCCTTATTGCTGCAAGTCGCGCAACCCTTCCCCTTCATCGGGGTCATCTTCGCGAAATCCTCTTCATTCGCTTTGCTGGCGCCTGCCACTTTCAAGATTTCCCGAGTCACTGTGGGGTCTGGCACCTTGCAGTCCTTGCAGATGCGCCGGCAGAGACGCTGGGCGATGACCAGGATCACGGAGGAGGCGACGAGGAACGGCTCGATGCCCATGTTGAGGAGCCGGTTGATCGTGGACGGCGCATCGTTGGTGTGGACTGAGGCTAAAACCAAGTGGCCGGTCATGGCGGCCTTGATCGCGATTTCGGCCGTCTCGAAGTCCCGGATCTCACCGATCAGGATGATGTCAGGGTCCTGCCGGAGGAAGGACTTCAGGCACGTCGCAAAGGTCAGCCCGATGTCCGGCTGGACCAGCACCTGGTTAATCCCCACGAAGTTGAATTCGACCGGGTCCTCGGCCGTTGAAATGTTCACGTCCGGAGTGTTGAGGGCCTGCAGACACGAATAGAGGGTCACGGTCTTCCCGCTTCCGGTCGGGCCGGTGACGAGGATCATCCCGTACGGCATTGCCAGGGCGGCATTGATGTCGGCTTCCTGTCTTTTATCAAAGCCGAGCTTGTCCTTGTCCACCTGGATGTTGGCCTTGTCCAAGAGGCGGAGAACGCCCTTCTCGCCGAAGAGGGTGGGCAAGACCGATACGCGGAAGTCGATGTCGCGCTTGGGACCGAGTTTCAGCTTGATGCGTCCGTCCTGCGGGAGCCGCCGCTCGGCGATGTCCAGCTTCGCCATGATCTTGATGCGAGAAATGAGGGAATTCTTGACCTTCAAGGGCAGGTTCATGACCGTCTGCAGATCGCCGTCGATCCGGTACCGGATCCGGAACACGGTCTCATACGGCTCGACGTGGACGTCGCTGGCGCCCACCTTCATGGCATTGACCAGGATCCCGTTGACCAGCTTGATGATCGGGGCTTCGACCTCGCCGATCATGCCTTGGTCCTGGTCGGACTCCGCCACTTCTACTGAGTCAAGCACATCGCCCACGGTCTTGTCGAAGTCCTCGACGTCCACCATGGGCCCTGCGTCCGCTTGGCCAAGATCGGCCAGCTCATCCGCTGCACTGCCTTCGGGGATCGTGTAGTCCTTCGCCTGCAGAATGGCGGCCGCGGCCTGGGCCGCTCCACCAGCGACGCCAGCCCCGTAGTACTTCTTGACCGCCTCGATGAGCGCCGACTCAGCAGCGATCACAGGCTCGATCGTGTAGTTCGTGCGGAACTTGAGGTCGTCCAAGGCCAGCATGTTCGTGGGGTCCAGCATCGCCACGGTCACGGTAGCCCCAACCCGCCTCAACGGCAGCACCATGTGCTTCTTGACCAGTTCCAGCGGCACAAGCTTGATGATGGCGGGGTCGATGTGCTGGTACATCTTCAGATCCACGGCGGGCACCCGATACTGTTGGGAGAGGAACTGGAGGAGTTTCTCCTCTTGGATGTAGCCCATCTTGACTAGGGTACTGCCGAGCCGGGTGGCGCCTCTGGACTGTCTTATGGCCACCAGCGCCTCATTGAGTTGTTTCTCAGTGATGAGGTTGGCGGAAATGAGCAACTTGCCCAGTTTGTCAGTAACCGGAGGCATCGTTTCGCTCCATCAGGTGGCAAAAGTTGTCCGGCAATAAAACCACGAGAAACATTGGGGAAAGAGTGTACTGCGTTATAGGGGTCTTGTCAACGAACATCCATCCCGACCTCCTGAAATCACATGAAATGTCTCACGCACGCAGGACGCGTCAGACCAAGTCCGGATGATAGGCGCGGATGCCCCGATAGACATAGTGGAGACCAGAAATGACCGTCAGTGTCAGCATGAGCGCGAGCAGCGGCATCAATTGGTGCACGTCTTTCTGGAACGCGATAAGCACCAGCGCCAGCACGAGATAGGTGAGCTGGGCCAGCGTCGTTCCCTTGCCGAGCGCTGTTGGGGCCACCTCGATCGGCGTCTGGGTCACATGCAGGAGCAGCGTGCCGGCCACAATGATGAGGTCCCGACTGACCACCACGATCGCCACCCACCCCGGCACCAGATGCAGAATTGACAAGGTGATGAAGGACGCGGTGAGGAGGAGCTTGTCAGCCAGCGGGTCCAGGTACGCGCCAAGCTTTGTGCGCTGATTCGCCATCCGGGCAATGACCCCGTCCAGAATGTCTGTGACGCCGGCGATCAAGATCGTCCACAGCGCCCACAGGTAGTGCCCATAGGTGAGGAACCCTATAAAGAACGGAATGAGAAGGATACGGAGAACCGTCAGGGCATTAGGGAGATTCATGGGTTTCTGGGAAGCGAGCCGCGCACGTGGAGTGAGTGAATTCTAGGAGAGGCTATGGGCGAAGTCAACCGCAGGGAATGCCCACCCGCGTTCCTTGACAAGCACCGTAAGGCTTCGTTAAAGTGGCCGTTCTAGATGGTTTTTCCGCTGTAGAGGGGCGGGCACCGATGCGGGTTACAATCAACGGCAAGACCGAGGAGGTGTCGGGTAGCAGCGTCTTGGAGGTTCTGAGAGCCAAGGACGTCAGCCCCCAGATGGTGGCCGTGGAGCTCAACTCGAAGATGTTGGAACGTGATGAACTCGGTAGCACAGTCGTGAAGGACGGCGACGCGATCGAACTCCTGTTCTACATGGGCGGGGGCGCCTAGATGCTCCGCGCCGCGCACACCATCACCGAGTTCATCGGGCGCACCCCCCTGGTCCAGCTCAACCGCCTGTCCCAGGAGGGGGCCGCCACCATTTACGCCAAGGCCGAACACTTCAACCCGGGTGGCTCGGTCAAAGACCGCATCTGTCTCAACATGATCAACGAGGCGGAGCGGCAGGGCCGGCTGAAGCCCGGCGCCACCATTGTCGAGCCGACCAGCGGCAACACGGGCATCGGCCTGGCATTGATCTCCGCCGTGCGCGGCTACAAGCTCATCCTCGTCATGCCGGAGAGCATGAGCATGGAGCGCGCGAGCCTGCTGTCCTCCTACGGCGCGCAGCTCGTGCTCACGGCGGCCTGGGAAGGGATGAAAGGCTCCATCAAGGAAGCCGAGAGCCTCGTCGCCGCGAACCCGGACTATTTCATGCCGGACCAGTTCTCGAATCCCGCGAACCCAGCCATGCACCGGAAGACGACAGCGCTGGAGATCTGGGAGGCGATGGACGGCCGGATCGATGCCTTCGTCGCGGCAGTCGGCACCGGCGGTACGATCACGGGGTGCGGTGAGGTCTTCAAGGAACGGAACCCGAAGGTCAAGGTCATCGCGGTGGAGCCGGCCGGCTCGCCCGTCTTGTCGGGGGGCGACCCGGGCCCGCACCGGATCCAAGGGATCGGCGCGGGGTTCATCCCCAAGGTCCTGAATCGCTCGATCCTGGATGGCGTGCTCACCGTGACGGACGACGAAGCGTACCAGATGTCCAAGCTGTTGGCGAAGAAGGAAGGGCTCCTGGTCGGCATCTCATCAGGCGCCAACGTCGCCGCCGCCCAGAAGGTCGCGGCGGAGCTCGGGCCCGGTAAGAACGTGGTCACGGTGCTCTGCGACACGGGCGAGCGCTACATTAGTATTGAGAAATACTTTAACATTTAACCATGCCATTCATTCCAGATTCCGAAGAGCAGGTCACCCGCTACAGCCGACACATCCTCCTGCCGGAGGTTGGCGGCAAAGGCCAGCAGAAGATCGGGCAGGCCAAGGTCCTCATCGTGGGCGCCGGCGGCTTGGGGTCTCCCGCCGCATTCTACTTAGCCGCGGCAGGCGTCGGCACGATCGGCCTGATCGACAGCGACGCCGTGGACCTCTCCAACCTCCAGCGCCAGATCATCCACCAGACGCCCGACATCGGCCGGCCCAAGGCGGCCTCCGCCAAGGCCAAGATCCTCGCCCTCAACCCCAGCGTCGGGGTCGAGACCTACAATACGCGTCTGACGGCGGAGAATGCCCTGGACCTCATCGGCCGGTACGACATCGTCGTGGACGGCGTGGACACCTTCCCCGCAAAGTTCCTCATCAACGACGCCTGCTTCTTTGCGCACAAGCCGCTGGTGCACGGAGGGATCCTCCGGTTCGACGGGCGGGTGTTCACCATCCTGCCGGGGCAGAGCGCCTGCTTCCGCTGCATCTTCAAGCAACCGCCGCCGCCCGGCGCGGTGGCCAGTTGCCAGGAAGCCGGCGTGATCGGCGCACTGGCCGGCGTAATCGGGACCATCCAGGCGACCGAAGTCCTCAAGCTGATCTTGGGCAAGGGCCGCCTCCTCACCAACCGGCTACTGGATTACGACGCGCGCGAGACCCGGTTCCGCGAAATCAAGGTGGCCAAGAACCCGCGGTGCCCGCTCTGCGGCGAGCGCCCGGAGATCACCCGGCTTGTCGAGCACGAGCCGGAGGTCTGCGCGGTCAGGACGGCGTGAGCATGGCAAAACCCGCCCCCATGGACACCGACAAGATCAAAGGCCTGGTCTGCCGCGAGTGCGGCAAGGAGTATCCGGCAGTGTCGCTCCATGTCTGCGACATGTGCTTCGGCCCCTTGGAGGTCCAGTACAACTACAAGGCGATCAAGCCTCGCCTCACCCGCAAAGCGATCGAGGCGGGCCCCAAGAGCCTCTGGCGGTACGTGGATCTCCTCCCCATCGCGGGGGACCCCACCGTCGGCCTGGACGCTGGCTTCACTCCACTTGTGCGGGCCAAGAACCTCGGCGACGAACTGGGACTGGACAAGCTCTACATCAAAAACGACACTGTCAATCACCCGACCCTGTCGTTCAAGGACCGGGTCGTCTCGGTGGCACTGACCCGCGCCCGCGAGCTGGGCTATGACACGGTCGCCTGCGCGTCCACCGGCAACCTGGCCAACTCGGTCGCCGCCCACGCCGCGGCGGCCAAGATGCAGTGCTACGTGTTCATCCCGCACGACCTGGAAGCCTCCAAGGTGCTCGGGAATCTCGTCTACCGACCCAACGTCGTCGAGGTCGAGGGCAATTACGACGACGTGAACCGCCTGTGCAGCGAGATCGCCGGCGAGCATAAGTGGGCCTTCGTCAACGTCAACATCCGCCCCTACTACGCCGAAGGGTCCAAGACCTTGGCCTATGAAGTCGTGGAGCAACTCGGCTGGGAAGCCCCGGACCACATCGTCGTGCCCATGGCCTCCGGCTCGCTGCTCACGAAGATCTGGAAAGGGCTGAACGAGTTCCACAAGCTGGGGCTGATCGACCGCATGGCCACCAAGGTGGACGGGGCGCAGGCGGAAGGCTGTGCCCCCATCGCCACAGCCCACAAGCTGGGCCGGGACTTCTTCAAGCCGGTTAAGCCCGCTACCGTTGCCAAGTCGCTGGCGATCGGCAACCCCGCCGACGGCTACTACGCGCTGAAGGCCACGGCCGAGAGCGGTGGAGCCATGGACATGGTGACGGACGAGGAGATCATCGAGGGCATGACGCTGCTCGCACAGACCGAAGGGATCTTCGCCGAGACCGCCGGCGGTGTGACGATCGGCGTCCTCAAGAAACTAGTCAAGCAGGGCATCATTAAGCGGACCGAGACGACCGTGGCGTTGATCACCGGCAACGGGTTGAAGACCCAGGAGGCCGTCATGAACGCCGTCGGTCGGCCGACGCGGATCTCCCCAAGCCTGGTCCACTTCCAGAAGACGTTCGGCCTGGGCAACCATGAGAGGTAAGGATCCATGGTCACGGTGCGTATTCCCACGCCCCTGCGGACACTGACGGGGGGCAAAAGTGAGGTCGAGTCCTCCGCCTCGGACATTCAGTCTCTGATCGAGTCGTTGAACGGCCAGTTTCCCGGCCTCAAGGATCGGGTCTGTGACGACAAAGGCGAGATCCGGCGCTTCGTAAACATTTATCTCAACGAAGAGGACATCCGCTTCCTGAAAGGCAAGCACACGCCCGTCAAGGATGGCGACGAGGTCTCCATCGTACCGGCCATCGCGGGCGGGGCTTTTCACGGGCGAGGGCCGCGTCTTGGCGCGCGGGGCATCCCTTGCTCCGTGAATGCAAGGGGTCGATCGGGCGGGTTCAAAGGACGGCCCTGATGGCGCACCTCCGTTTTCATCTCCGATTTCCGGAGGACAAAATCAGGGAACCGGTCCTCTGTCAGATCAACCGCGCTTTCCCGAAGGTAGATACGAACATCCGCCGGGCGGACGTGCGGGAGAAGACCGGATGGATGGACGTGGAATTCTCCGGGGATACCGCCGAGATCGAACGGGCTATCGAAGGCATCCGACAGAAGGGCGTCATCGTGGACCCCATCGAGTTAAACGTCGTCGAGTAGCCGTGAGCGCCATGGACTTTACCGAGCAGCAGATCGAACGCTACAGCCGGCACATCATCCTGCCGGACGTGGGCGGCAAGGGCCAGAAGAAGCTGGCCGCAGCCCGTGTGCTGGTCATCGGCGCGGGCGGCCTCGGCTCCCCGGCCGCGCTCTATTTGGCCGCGGCGGGAGTCGGCACGATCGGCTTGGTGGATGGCGATGTGGTGGACCTGTCGAATCTTCAGCGCCAGATTCTCCACACGACCGCCAACGTCGGGAAGCCGAAGGTCGAGTCCGGGCGCGAGATGCTCGCCGCGATCAATCCGGATGTCGCGATCAAGGCGTACCAGACCAATATCAACGCCGAGAACATCCTGGGCATCCTCACCGACTATGATCTCGTCCTGGACGGCTCGGACACCTTCTCCACACGTTACCTGGTCAACGACGCCTGTTTCTTCGCCAAGAAGCCCCTGATCTCCGGCAGCATCTTCCGTTTCGAAGGGCAGCTCACCACCCTCAAACCGCACGACGGTTTTCCCTGCTACCGGTGCCTCTACGCAGAACCGCCACCCGCTGGCCTGGTCCCGAACTGCCAGGAAGCCGGGGTGTTGGGCGTGCTGGCCGGTACGATCGGCGTGCTCCAGGCCGCCGAGGCGATCAAGGAGATCGTCGGATTCGGCACGTCGCTCGCCGGCTCGATGCTGATCTACGACGCGCTCGAGATGAACTTCCGCAAGACCCGCATCCCGAAAGACCCTGAGTGTCCCCTCTGCAGCACGCGCCCCCGTATCACGGACCTGTCCGGCGACTACGCAGTCTCGTGCGGCCTCTGAGCGTCCCCCGACACATCCTCGACGAAATGATCGCTCACGCGCGTGAACTGGCCCCGCACGAGTGCTGTGGCATGCTGGCCGGGAAAGACGGCCGAGTCCTCCACCACTACAAGATCGCCAACATCGTCGCGACGGAAGGAGCCCACCTCGCCAACTTCGACGCTGCGAAGTTCGCCCACTTGCAGGCCCTCACACCCGAAGAGCGC
Source organism: Nitrospirota bacterium (assembly GCA_005877615.1). GTDB lineage: Bacteria > Nitrospirota > Nitrospiria > Nitrospirales > NS-4 > NS-12. Next base: position 9,407 of record VBOD01000009.1, read on the forward strand.
GCCGACATCGCCTTCGTCATGGACGCCCGTGACATGTCCCTGGCGTTGAAAGACATGCGGCACAAGGGCCTCGAGTTGCAGGTCATCTACCATTCGCATCCCCACAGCCCCGCGCGGCCCTCCGTCACCGACATCAAGATCGCCACGGAGTTCGAGTCCACCAGGGGCATCCTAAATCTGCCCGAGCCGTTGCACCTTATCGTCTCCCTGGAGAAGAAAGACTCACCGGAGGCCAATGCCTTTCGCATCGTGAACGGGACCGTCACGCCGGCCTCCTACCGGACCGTCTAGCTGGAGCGCATCTCCATGCCTCCGCCCGCCGCGCCTTCGCTCAAACAAGTACAGGAGCTTGCCGACGAACTCAGCCTCCTCGAGGATGAGCTGATCCCCTACGGCCGCCACAAGGGCAAGATCGTGCTGGCTGCGCTCGATCGGCTCCGCGACCGGCCTCTCGGCCGCTACGTGCTGGTCACCGCCATCAACCCCACGCCGCTGGGTGAAGGGAAGACCGTCACCGCGATCGGGCTGGCCATGGGATTGTGCCGGCTGGGGCCCCGCGCCGTCGTGACGCTTCGCCAGCCTAGTCTCGGTCCCGTGTTCGGCGTCAAGGGGGGCGGTTCCGGCGGCGGGCGCGCGCAAGTCGTCCCGCAGGAAGAGGTGAATCTCCATCTGACCGGAGATGCACACGCGGTGGCCGCGGCGCACAACCTATTGGCCGCGTTCGTTGACAACCACCTGTCGCACGGCAACTCGCTTCAACTCGATCCCAACGCGATCAGTTGGCCGCGCGTCATGGGGCTGAACGACCGGGCGCTGCGCCAAGTGACTTTGCAGGGCGGCCGGCTCAGCCACTTTGTGATCACCGAAGCCTCGGAGGTGATGGCGATTCTCGCGTTGGCCGGTGATCTGAAAGACTTGCGGCGGCGGCTCGGGCGGATTCTCGTGGGGATGACGCAGGATGGCCGACCGGTGTGCGCCGAGGACCTGCGGTGCGCCGGAGCCATGGCCGCCCTCCTTCGGGACGCCATGAACCCCAATCTGGTGCAGACCACGGAGGGAACGCCGGCGCTCATCCACGCCGGTCCCTTCGGCAACATCGCGCACGGCAGCAGTTCAATTGTCGCCGACGCGCTCGCGCTCCGCCTTGCCGATTACGTCGTCACCGAAGCGGGCTTCGGCAGCGATCTGGGCGCGGAGAAGTTCTTCAACATCAAATGCCGGGTGTCCGGCCTGCGTCCGGCGGCTGCCGTGATCGTGGCCACATTGCGGGCGTTGAAGCTGCACGGAGGCGCCAGCTCAGCCAAGCCGGGCTTGCCGCTGCCGGTGGCCCTGACCGGTCCCAACCGGGAAGCCCTGGCCCGCGGCTGCGCCAACCTCCGCCAGCACATCGCCAACGTTCGCACGTTCGGCGTCCCTGCCATCGTAGCCGTGAACGCGTTTGCTGACGATCCGAAAGAAGAACTGGAGTATGTGAAGGCCCAGGCGGTCGAAGGAGGAGCCGTGGCCGCCGCGGTGTCCACGCCCTGGTCAAATGGCGGCGCCGGTGCTGAAGCGCTGGCCGACGCCGTCATGCGGGCCTGCGAGCAGCCGTCGAGCTATCGGCCTCTGTACGAGGATGCCGCCTCGATCGAGCAGAAACTCGACACGATCGCTCGCCGGATCTACGGTGCGGATAACGTGACCTGCGCGCCCACTGCCGCAGCTCAGATCGAAACAGCCGCCAGGCTGGGGTACGGGCACTTTCCGATCTGTATGGCCAAGACCCAGTACTCGCTATCACACGACCCCCAACTCCTCGGTCGGCCGAGCGGCTTCACCCTTCCAATCCGAGAGGTACGAATCCTCGCAGGCGCGGAGTTTTTGACAGCAGTGTGTGGCGGCATGCAGTTGATGCCCGGGCTGCCCAACCGTCCCGCAGGCGAGCGCGTGGATGTCGACCCCGAGACCGGCCGCATCGTAGGACTGACCTGAACATGGAAGTGTGACAGGGAGCGGAAGAACGGATTCTGACCGAAGGAGAGAGCGGTCGCTAGCGCGAAGGGATGGTTCGGATCGACTGACCGGTTGCCGCTTGGTAAGCCGCACCGAGGGTGCTCACCTCGGTGATCTTGATATCGCCCCCCATGCCCTTCAACGCGAGGTCCATGGAGGTCTGCCCGAACGGCACGACCATCTCCCGATAGTTGAGCTGTCGGCATCCCTTGATTTTCTCCTCTAGCCCTCCGACAGACCCCACCTCCTGGTTCTCATTGATCGTGCCTGACATACAGACATCCGAGCGGATCGGATCGCCGAGCAAGGCCGACGTCACACCGACCGCAAGGATGGCGCCCGCGCTCGGGCCTTCGATATACAGCCCGTTCTGGAGGACGGCGGTGCGGACGGAGAGCCGAACCCGCAGGAATCGGGGATCGTACCCCACGCTCTTGGCGGCCGCCGCGACAGCGGTCCGCAGTGACACGTCGAGATGCCCGCCGAAATGCGAATCCGTCACCACTTCCGGACCGGTCCCTGTAGACACGTAACTCACGGCCATATCCGCAAGCACAACTTCACCGAGATTGGCCGCATACGCCACGGACTGGTCAGCCTTGGCGGAGTATTGGTTCACCATGAGGACCGGAACCCGCAGGTTGGTGGCAGGGAACGGCTGCGGCGCCTTGAGTGGTTGGATCTGCACGTCAGGTCGAGGGCTCTCACCCGTTGCCGACGGAGCCGTCGGCGCGGCGGACGCGCTCGAACCTGTAGAAGCCGATGTAGCAGAATCCTCGGACGCCACAGGTGCTTGGGGCAGTCCTCTCATCGCCGGGGTGAAGCTCTCGTTGGCTACGCCCTTCTTCATCTTGATGAGGCGACAGTCCGGGCCGCCACCTCGGTCGCTATAGAGGTTCGTTCCATTTGGTAGCATGCACAGCCAGACATCGGCAAACGCTGCAGGCGCAGCGAAACCGAGGCCGAGAGCGAGGCCAATGAGCGAGGCAGTAATTTTCTGTCGCATGATCGGAATATACAGCAATTTCAGTGCCTTCCTACATTTACGGGCCAGTTCATTCTCACCCTGTGCGTAACCCGTTAATTCTTTACACAAAGTTAACATCTAGGCCAGCGCCAGAGGGAGGAAAGCCCACCTAGGATTCGGGGGAAACTTCTATCTGCTTGGATAGTGCGCTTATCTCTTCAGATAGGCCACGCCCGGCTACTGTTGCCCTATTCGCTAGCTCGTCACTGCTCCCTCTGAGGCCGAAGAGACATGCCGGGCGTATTTGCCCATGACGCCAGTGGTGTAGCGAGGCACCGGCGGTTTCCACTTGCTGAGCCGAGTCTTAATTTCTTTCTGTGTCAGTTCGACGTTCAACGCGCGGGCAGGCACATCGAAGACGATGACGTCGCCGGTTTTGAGCGCCGCGATGGGGCCTTTCTTCGCCGCTTCCGGCGCAACGTGGCCGGCCATCAGCCCGTGCGTGGCGCCCGAGAAGCGACCGTCGGTGAGCAGGGCGACGGACTCTCCCAAGCCCGCGCCGACGATCGCGGCCGTCACGCCCAGCATCTCGCGCATGCCTGGGCCGCCCGCCGGCCCCTCATAGCGGATCACAACCACATCGCCCGCCTTGATCTGCCCGGCCTTGACGGCGGCGAAGGCGTCCTCCTCACGGTCGAAGACCTTGGCCGGGCCTCTGAACAACGTCATTGAGTGTCCTGCCACTTTTACGACGCAGCCCTCCGGCGCCACGTTTCCTTTAAGAATGACCAGCCCCCCCGTCGGCTTAATCGGATTGGACAGCGGCCGGACGACTTGCTGGCCCGGCGCCTCGCTCGCCTGTCGGGCTTCCTCGCCAATCGTGCGACCCGTGACCGCGAGCTGACCGGCATGTAACAGGCCAGCGTCCAGCAGCCGCTTAGCGACCAGCGTCGTGCCGCCCGCCGCATAGAGATCGGCTGCCATGAAGCGGCCGCCCGGCTTCAAATCAGCCAGCAAGGGGACCTTCCGGTTGATCTTGTCGAAGTCGTCAATAGTCAATCGCACGCCGGCTTCCCGCGCGACGGCCAGCAGGTGCAGCACGGCATTCGTGGAGCCGCCGGTGGTGACGACAGCGGCGATGGCGTTCTCCAGGGCCTTGCGCGTGA
>VBOD01000010.1 GCA_005877615.1 Nitrospirota bacterium
TACCGGAAGCTGGCGCTGGTCGGGTCGAGCTTTGGGGGGTTGGTCTCAATCCTGGCGGCGGCGAAGTGGCCTCACCTAATCTGCCTGGCGCTCAAGTGCCCCGTACCGGACTTTCCGGAGATGCTCCAGTTGGAGTTCGACGAGACAGGAATGGCCCGATGGAAGGCTACCGAAACAATCCCAAACGTGGTCCCCGGCGGAAGCGGGCGCATCAAGCTGGGGTACGCGTTCTATGAGGACAGCCTGTGCTATAGCGGCTACGACGCAGCGAAGGTCGTCACGGCGCCCACCCTCATCGTCCAGGGGGCTCACGATGAATACGTGCCGCCGCGCCAGATCCTAAAGCTGTCGGAGTCGCTGGGAGGCCCGAACTCTGTGGCGTGGCTGCCGGATGCCGACCACCATTTCTCCAAGCCGGAGGATTTTCAGCTCATGACGACCCTGCTGAGCAACTGGGTCGCCGATCACCTGAACGGGCCCACCCCACCTCATCAGCTCATCAGAAAGTAGGTCCCCACACCAACAATCAATATCAGCAAAACGCCGAGCATCATCTTTTCATGCTTGCACATGCCGGGCATCTGCTTGCACTCCTGCATAGTGCACATCAGCGACATCGCGATTCCCTCCTTCTAGCATGAAACCTTTACGCCTGAATCAGGCACACAGGACCGGCGTAACAGCAAGGCTAGGCCACCCTCCGGGGCCTGTCAAGCTAAGACCGCTTAGACCGGAACCTATCTCTCAGGGAAAGATAGAACTGTGCAAAGTTGCTTGCTTCCTTATTCATTCACCTTCCCACGCTGACCTGCCCTCTCCTCTTGAGGGGCCTCTGCTCCTGGGGAAGATTGCGGTGTACCGGCCCTAGGCCGAGATGTTGGCTCCTGCTTTCTGACCCGCTCGATCGCTGGCTCGTCGACAAACGGCTCGTACCGGCTGAGGCCCAGGGTTACGGTATCCCCCTGCTGAACCAGAAGGTCAATCTCTGCCACCTTTTTCTTAAACGTTGCGAGGACCGATCCCTGACTAGTATGCACCGTCAGGAGCAGGCGATCCCCCTCTCGCAGTTTACGCACGACCTCTCCGTCGATGGTTTCAGCTTTTTTGCCCCGAAACGCTTCGGGCAGATAGGGACCGGCCACATCCGGCCCGAAGATCGTCCCAACTACGCCGAGCGCAATCCCAACCAACAGGATGAGAACGATCAGCCTAGTCTTCATGAGTGCCTCCTTCCTCCCGAGAGTCTCTTCACGCCACCGCTCGGCACTTCGTCAGAGCCTACACCCGCAGCAGCCAGATAAACTCCACCGACACGAACAGGTTGTTGATCGCGTGGCCGAGGATCGCCGGCAGGAGGCTGCGGGTCCGCTCGTAGGCCAGCGCCCAGAGGACCCCGCTCCAGAAGACCGACGCGAACCCGATCACCCCGTAGCCGTGGACCAGCCCGAAGAAGGCCGCGCTCACCCCTATTGCCGGCCACACCCCGACCGCCATCCGCAGGGTGGCGTAAAGCACGCCGCGGAACGCCAGTTCCTCAATCAGCGGTGCCCAGACAATGCTATCGAGGAGCTCGCAGGCGACGAGCCACGGCGGTCCCCATAACAGATTTTCCAAAAGCCCGTCCGCCCAATGGGCCTTGATGTGGAGCGCATCGCTGCCAACGGTGATCAACACCTCTCCAAGCACCGACAGGGTGCTGATTACCAGAGTCGCCCCGACGATCCGCGCCACTCCCCCCGGCTGCAGTTTCAACCCGAAAGCCAGCGGCACCGACAAGCCACGGCGCGAGAAGTACCGGAGGGTCCACCAGACCATCGGCACACCCGCCACCAGCGTCGAGATGCCCGTGAACAGCGACTCCTTCGGCAGCAGGAGGTTGGCCGCCAGGCCGATGAGGAGAAACCCGAACACCCCCCGCACGAAAAGCCCGAGGCCGTCCTGTTTTGACCAGAGGGGCGGCAAGGGCGCGTCCCCGACCACTAACGGCAGGCGCCTCGTCAGTAGCCTGCCCAGGACCACCGCGCCGAGCGCGAGCAGGACTAGCTGTCCCAGAATCAAGCTGATCCAGCGATCGAGCAACGCTTCTCCGCGCGCGACGATGGCCGCCTCTGTCTTGTCCTGGACGGCCCGATCGCCCATCGCGGCGGCCACGCGTGCGACCAGCACATCGGCAAACCAGCCCGAAGTCAGCTCCGAGCGGATCTCCGCCACCAGCAACCGCCCCGTCTCCCGGTCGAGCGCCGGCGTCAAGTAAGCCGCCCGGACCCACCGCGCCATGCGAGCGGCCGATTCGCCCTGGAACTCCCAGGGAATCAGCGCGGCGCCCACGCGGTTCAGCTGGCCGTCCTCCCCCAGCAGGATGACCCGATAGAGCTGGGTGAGGGGAGCAGGCCCCGCGCTGACGAGCTCGTCGTACCAAGCAATCGCGTCGCCCAGCGTGTCCTCGGGACCGGCGAAGGCCACATAGAGCGCCCGCTTCCAGTCGGCAGCCCGGTGGAGTGCGTCCCGCAGGTCCAGGTCGCGGGACACGAGCCGCTCCAGCGATTCTTCCGGGTGATCCAACTGGTCCAGCCGCGACGAGGAGGACGGGATGACGACAAGCCCGAGATACACGCCGACGAAGAGTCCATAGGCGGCGGTCACCCAGGGAGAGAAGAGGGAGTGGGGGCTTTCGGGTAGCTGGTCGGCGGCTGGCATGGGGCGGGAGTATAGCACCAAATCGACCGCGGAACGACGCACCCCCAGCGGGCGATTTACATTGCTGGAGCAATCGGTATAATGCGCCCATGTCGAAACCCGTGTCCGAACTGGTTCCTTCTCCTCGGCTCCTGCTCGGTCCTGGTCCCAGCCTCGTCCATCCCCGCGTGCTCCGCGCCATGAGCACGCCGCTGCTCGGTCATCTGGACCCTGAATTCCTCACGATCATGAACGAGGTACAGGCGCTGCTCCGCACGGTCTTCCAGACGGACAACCCCTTCACCATCGCCGTGTCCGGCACCGGCTCGGCCGGCATGGAGGCAGCGCTGGTGAACCTGATCGAGCCGGGCGACACCGTGATCGTGGGTGTGAACGGCGTGTTCGGCGCGCGCATGGCCGACATCGTGGGACGCGCGGGCGGCAAGGCAGTCAAGATCGAGGTCCCGTGGGGGCAGATCATTGACCCGCACCGCCTGGAGGACGCGCTCAAGCAGGCGGGTTCCGTCAAAGCGGTCGCCCTGGTCCATGCGGAGACCTCCACCGGCGCCCATCAGCCGATGGAGGAGATAGGCCCGCTCTGCCGGCGGTACGGGGCGCTCCTCGTCGCGGACGCCGTCACATCCCTCGCCGGCGTGCCCGTGCGGGTGGACGCGTGGGGGATCGACGCCTGCTACAGCGGGACGCAGAAATGCCTCAGCTGCCCGCCTGGGCTCGCCCCGCTGACCTTGAGTCCACGCGCCCTGGCGGTGGTCAAGGGGCGCAAGACGAAGGTGCAGAGCTGGTACCTCGACCTGTCGATGATCGCGGACTACTGGGCAGAAGGAAAACGCGCCTACCACCATACAGCGCCCATCAGCATGATCTATGCACTGCGTGAAGCCCTGCGCATCGTGGTGGAGGAGGGGCTGGAGGCCCGGTTTGACCGTCACGACCGCAACAGCGCGGCGCTCATGGCCGGGCTGGCGACGCTGGGGTGCGAGCCGCAGGCACAGGCCGGACACCGGCTGCCTACGCTGAACTGCGTGCGCGTGCCCGCCGGCGTGGACGAGGCGATTGTGCGCAAGACGCTACTGGCCGAATTCGGCATTGAGATCGGCGGCGGACTCGGCCCGCTCGCCGGCCGGGTGTGGCGCATCGGATTGATGGGCGAATCCTCACGGCATGAACACGTGGTGACGCTGCTGTCCACACTGGAACAGATCTTCGGTCAACACGGGTGGACCAAGCAGAGCGGCGCGGCCCTGACCGCCGCCTTGCAGGCCTACGCCACAGCAACCTGATCTCGGTTGATTCACTCGGGCGGTGGTGCAATGGAGACCACCACCTGCTTTGTTTAAGAGGGTACTATGGCCGATGCGATGCAGATAGGCGACAAGCCCCCCGACTTCTCCCTGCCCGACCAGAACGGCCAGACGGTCAGTCTGAAGAGCCTCAAAGGCAAACAGGTGGTGCTCTACTTCTACCCCAAGGACGACACGCCGGGGTGCACCAAGGAAGCGTGCGGCTTTCGGGACTCCTTGAGCGCGATCGAGAAGGCTAACACCGTCGTGCTGGGCGTCAGCATGGACGACGCCGAGTCCCATCAAAAATTCATCAAGAAATACAGCCTCCCCTTCACGCTGTTGTGCGATGAGGACGGTAAGGTCTCGAAGGCCTACGGGGTCTACAAGAAGAAGAACATGTACGGGAAGACCTACTGGGGCATCGAGCGCAGCACGTTCATTATCGACGAGACCGGCAAGCTCAAGGCGCTCTTCCGCAAGGTGAAAGTGGACGGCCACGTCGGCGAGGTCCAGGCCGCGCTGAAGGCGTAGATCGTTAAACGTGTTGGGCAGAGAAATTGCCGTTTAACGATTAACGGTTGACGATGTCCCTCGCCATTCGCAACATCCTTGTCATCGTCGGCACCGGCGCCAAGCTGGAGCGGGCCACGGTCGTGGTGGACGGCGATCGGATCGCCGCGGTCGGCCCCGACAGCCGGGTCAAGATCCCGCGAGGCTCACGCGTGATCGAAGGCCAGGGGCGGGCCCTTCTCCCAGGCCTGATTGATTGCCACGTTCACTACTGCCTGGACGCCGGTCCGGATGCGATCCGAACGCTCGAACAGGACGATCCGACCGTCACCGCCATCAAGGCCGTCACCCACGCGCGCGCGACGCTGGAAGCCGGGATCACGACGGTCCGGGACGTCGGCTCCCGCGATCACATCTCGATCTCGGTCGCCCGCGCGATCAAGGCCGGGACCATCCCGGGCCCCCGCACGCTCAACGCGGGGTTGGCGATCTGTATGCCGGGCGGGCACGCCTGGTTCATCGGGCGCCAGGCCGACGGGCCGGCCGAAGTCGTACAGGCGGTGCGCGAGCAGATTCGCGCGGGCGCGGACGTCATCAAGTTTATCGCGACGGGCGGCGTGCTGACGCCGGGGACCTCCCCCGGCGCAACGCAGCTCACGCCGGAGGAGCTGCGGGCCGGCGTGGAGGAAGCCGCCCGCGCGGGCCGGCGCGTCGCGGCCCACGCGCACGGCGCCGAAGGCATGAAGAACGCCCTCCGCGCCGGTGTCCACTCCATCGAGCACGGGACCTTGCTGGATGACGAGGCGCTGGACCTGTTCCTCGAACGCCGGGCCTTTCTCGTCCCGACCCTCTCGGCCATCCAGTCCGGCTTCGAGCATGGCAAGACAGGCGGGATGCCGGACTACGCGCTCGAGAAGTGCGCCGGGATGGCGGAGGCGCAGCAAAAGAACTTCCGGAAGGCGGTCAAGGCCGGCGTGCAGATCGCGATGGGCACCGACGCCGGCACGCCCTTCAACCACCATGGGCGCAACGCCCAGGAGCTGCGCCGGATGGTGCAGCTCGGGCTCACGCCGATGCGGGCTCTCGAGGCCGCCACCCGTTCGGCTGCGACCCTGCTCGGCCTCGAGCAGGAGATCGGCACGGTCGAAGCCGGCAAGCAGGCCGACCTGATCGTGGTGAAGGGCAGCCCGCTAGACGACATCGCCCTGCTGGAAGAGCCCGCTCGCCTGGAGTACGTGATCCAGGGCGGGAAGGTCGTCAAGGACGCGCGGGAGTAAGAGACGGCAAGAGCAGGACCCGCAGGGCATCGAGCTCGGTCTTGTCGAGTTCCGAAATGGTTTCAGCCTGCCGGGAGACCTGCCCGGGATCGGCGGCGATCAGCTCGCCCATGCGGTGGACGGCAAGAAACGGGCCGGCTAATTTCCCGTTGATCACCCCGCGCAAGAACGGCTGCAGCACCTTGACCACGGTCGCCAGCATGGGGTTATCCAGCCGCGAATAGACCGCCATCCGTGTTTCAACGGACTCCTTCCCGTCGTGGCCGGTCCGGGTCTGCGAGGTAAGCATGATGATCGCCTCGCCGGTGATCAGGAGGACCTTGCCGTGATGCGCGCCCTGGATGTGGTAGACCCGCTGCGTCGAGTTTTGGTAGAGCAGATCGACCAGTGCCTCGGACCCTTGCCCGTCGTCTCCCTGGAAACCCTGCGCCCCGACCCGCTTGATGGTGTATTGGCCGATCCCCAGCGTGCGGACGAGCTCGGCGGTCAGGACCACGTGGTCCAGCAAAAAGTCGTAGACTGGCTTGCGGATCGGCGTCAGGACTGGCGGGTTGATGTGGCTGGTCGTGGCATCGTTGACGACGCCGGCCAGGCGGCACAGGGCATGGCGCTCCATCCCGCCGAGAGGAAAGCTTCGCCCCAGGTCGTTGATATGGAGCTCGCAGTCCTGCTCGCCCGCGACCGGCCAGACGAGCAGCACCACCGCCAGAACGACGATGAAAAAAAGGATAGCGGGGGAAGAATGAATACGGCTACTCGCCGACCACCTGGACCACGAGGTCGCGCTTTCTGGGCCGCGTGTCGAAATCCACCACGACGATCTGCTGCCACGTGCCAAGCAACAGCGCGCCGTCGGTGAAGGGGATGGTTACCGACGGGCCTTGCAGGTGCCCCCGCAGGTGGCTGTGGGCGTTGTCCTCACCGGGATTGCGGGTGTTGTGCTCCCAGTGCGCATCAGCAGGGATCAAGCGGTCCCAGATCGCCTTGGTATCGGCGCGGATGCCCGGCTCGTCCTCGATGAGCATCACGGAGGCGGTGGTGTGCCGGACGAAGACCGTGGCGATCCCGCCTTGCAGGCCGGTTTCGGCCACCGCTTCCTGGACCCGCTTGGTGATGTTCTCGATCTGAGTGTTGCCGCGCATGTCCAGCCGGATCGGGATGGTCTTGACGCTCATCTCAGCCATCCCGCTTCAGGCTGCGCAAGTACCGGAACTCCCGACGCGGCAGCGCGGCGCCACGGGCCTCGGCGAGCAGTTGGTCGAACGCGCCCGCCGCGGCCAGATCGCGCACCGCCTGCACCACGCGCGGGCTCAGGATGTCCTCCACCTGCAACTTGTCGAGGTAGGCAAAGGCCTCGGGCAAGCTCTCCTTCTTGCGCGTGTAGTAGTCGCGCCCGCGCTGGCGGTTGCTGTAGGCCTCAAACTGCTCGCACGCCACCAGGACCTCGCCCAGCTCGCGGACCCACCGAGCCGACCCATTCAGTTTCTCGGGGTAGTAATAGTAGAGCATGACGCGCTCCATCCACGGCGCCCACTTCACGCCGAGCCGGGCCAGCTTGGGCCTGGCGGCGCGCAACTGCCGGGCTAGGCGGCGCGCGTATCCGAGACGCATCTCCACCTGCTCGGCGGTCCAGGAATCGAGCGGCACGCCGCGCCTGACGAGGTCCTGGGCATAGTGCTTCAGAAACGCCTCCGTCTCCCGACCGTACGGAGTGGACGGATGGACCGCGCGCCATTCACGGGGCCTGGTGGGAATGCCGTTCGCTCGGGCCCAGGACCAGATCTTGCCGAACAGTTCCTGGTCGAGGCCCGCCCGTCCCAAATCATGCAACAGGCACGCGATCTGGTACCGCTCCACCCGTTCTTCAGAGTGACCCAGGCGCCGCGCGACCGCTGCGCACATGCGGGCGGTGCGCAGCGCATGGTGGCGGTCGTAGCCGCGGATTACCCGGCCGGGCTTGCGCGGGTGCGGATAGTCGTACAGCTGCATGAGCGGCCCGACCAGCGAGCGCGGCATCAGCAACGGCGCGGTCTCACGTATCGGCGTAGGCATTGGTCCTGACAGAATATCCCCCGAGAGGTGAGGTGTCAATCAAACGGATTCTCAGGTGACGGTACGAGTTGCCAGACTCAGACGCGCAGGCTATGATCCGTACACCATGGCAGACATCACGCGCATCAAGACGAAGACGCCGGCGCCCTACCCGATCGCGGCCATCAGCGTCGCGACGCACGACACCAAGACCTTCCGCTTCGCCCTGCCGGAGAACGCCACGCTGGACATGCTGCCGGGCGACCACCTCTACGTGCACGCCACGATCAACGGCAAGGCCGTCAAGCGGCCCTATACGCCCTCGTCGCTGCCCGGCACCGTGGGCTATTTCGACTTGACGATCAAGCGCTATGAGGCCGGCGTCATCTCCAAGTACGTGCACGAGCGGAAGGTGGGCGACACCGTGCTGATGAGCGGACCGAACACGGGTGGGCAATGGGTGGACGGGATGGCCAAGAAGGTCGGCTTCGTCGCCGGCGGGACCGGCATCACACCGATGATCGCCATCATCCGCTGGATCCTGACGAAGCGACTCGACGTCGAACTGTTCTTAATCTTCGCGAACAAGACCGAGGGGGACATCATCTTCCGGGAGGAATGGGATCGGGGCGTGCGCGAGCATCCCAACTTCCACTGCTATCACGTGCTCGAACAGCCACCCGTGGACTGGACGATGGGGGTCGGGCGGGTCACAGCCGGCATGTTGCGCGCCCACCTTCCCGCGCCAGGCCCAGACACGATCGTCTTTCTCTGCGGCCCCCCGCCGATGGTGGAGGCCCTGGAGGGCACCCTCAAGGACCTCGGCTATTCCGAGGAAGCCGTCATCCTGCCGTAGACCGGAGAGCTGGACGTCGAGTCGAGCACCTCCCGCACCTTGCACAAAAAGGCATTCGCTGTGAATGGCTTTTGGAGAAACGCCAAGCCTGCGTTCAACACCCCATGGCGGACGACCGCGTCATCAGTGTAGCCGGACATGTAGAGCACCTTCGTCTCTGGATGAATAGTCCCCAAGCGCGCAGCCAGTTCGCGGCCGCTCATCCCCGGCATCACAACATCGGTCACCAGCAGATGGATCGAACCGGAATGCGTATGGCAGACGCGCAAGGCTTCCGTGCTATCACGCGCTTCCGATACGGCATAGCCATGCGCTTCAAGGATCTCCCGCGCCAAGCTCCGAACCATGTCCTCGTCTTCCACGAGAAGAATCGTTTCTGAGCCACGGAGTATCGAGGAACGAGGATGGGCCGGCTCGCTCCCCTCGGCGACGCCCTCGACGCGAGGCAGGTAGATTTTGAACGTCGTGCCTTTTCCGGGCTCGCTATAGACCCAGATGTTGCCGCCACTCTGTTTGACAATGCCGTAGACCGTGGCCAGGCCAAGACCGGTCCCCTTTCCGTGCTCCTTGGTCGTGAAGAATGGCTCGAAGATGTTAGCCTGGGTCTCCGCGTCCATCCCGCACCCGGTATCGCTGATCGCCAGCATCACGTAAGGTCCAGGCCGGACTGAGACATGCCTGCGGGCGTACGCTTCGTCCAGTTCGACGTTCGCAGTCTCGATCGTCAATTTGCCTCCTTCCGGCATCGCATCGCGGGCATTGACGGTCAGGTTCAAGATGATCTGTTCGATCTGCCCTGGATCCACTTTGACGAGGCCCAATCCAGGCTGCAGGACAGCTTCCAGAAGGATGTCCTCGCCGATCAGCGGCTGGAGCATGGCCTCAAAGTTCGTCACCACGGCATTCAGGTCCAGCACTTTCAGTTGCAGAACCTGCCGGCGGCTGAAGGCCAGAAGCTGGCGTGTCAAGGTTGCGGCCCGTCGACCCGCTTTCTTGATCTGCTCGACGTTCTTGCGAGCGTGGAGATTGGCTCCGAGGCTGTTGAGCACAAGTTCGCTGTAGCCGTTAATAACCGTCAGCAGGTTGTTGAAGTCATGCGCGATGCCGCCGGCTAGCCGTCCGATCGCCTCCATTTTGTGAGCCTGGCGAAGCTGCTCTTCCAGTCTGGTTCTATCCTCGTCCGCCAGCTTGCGTTCCTTCCTTTCCTCAGCCTCGCGCAAGGCACGACGCACTGCATGGGCCAGTCGTGCGAGGTGGTGTTTCAGCACATAGTCTGTGGCGCCGGCCTTCAGACAAGCGATCGCTGCGTCCTCTCCGATGGTGCCGGAAACAAAGATGAAGGGGACTTCAGGGCGGAGTTCCCGCGCGAGTGTCAACGCAGACAATCCGTTGTAGGAAGGGAGCGTGTAGTCGGCCAGGATGATGTCCCACTCGCCCTGCTTCAGAGCGGCGAGGAAGTCGTCGTGGGCCTCGACGCACGCGAGCTCGCACGACATGCCTTCTTTGACAAGCGTCAGGCGAACCAATTCCTGATCATCTGGATTGTCTTCAAGATGAAGTATGTGCAACGCCGTTCCCATACTCGCATCCCTCCACAGGCAGGTGGACCTATAGGAGGCCAGGACATCCTGTGCTAACTTGTGACATAAGCACAGGGCGTGCCATGCTGGCAGAGCGAGACTTGAACAGTGATGTCTAAAGAACAACGCATGATTCTCAGAATTGCGCTGGAGGGAGTGGACGTTTCCGACGACTCCGGTGCAGGGGAGTCCCTGCACAGCCTGGGCGATGTGTCCGTAGTGGGATCCGGCTTGAAAGGCGAAATGTTGGGTCGTTATTCGTGCTTGGCCCGGATCGACTTGGCCCGAGCGGCCAGCGTCGTCGCTTGGTCTTCGCGGTTCGTCCTCGCGAGCAAGACTGCGTAGTTCTCCAGGGTCGTGGCCAGCCCCAGATCGTCGGGTCCGAGCATTTTCTCCTTGATGGACAGCGCGCGCTGGTAGAGGGGCTCAGCCTCTGCGTAGCGGCCCTGAACGTAATAGAGCTCCCCCAGATTGTTGAGGATGATGGCGACGTCCAGATGCTCCGCCCCCTTGGCGTGCTCCGTGATCTCGAGCGCCTGGCGGAACAGCGGTTCGGCCTCGGCGTAGCGCCCCTGGCTTCTGAAACTGACGGCGCGGTTATTGAGGTCGCCGGCCTGATCCGTAGGCGCGCGGGGTTGCAGGAGTTGTTGGGTCAGCGGATGCTCCCAGCCCCAGCCGGACAGCTTGCCGTTCTCGATGATCACCGGCGTCAACTGTTTGTTGCTAATCACGCCCTCGGGATCGACGCCGCCCGTGTAGTAGAACAGCACCTCAAAGCGCATGCCGCCCTGCTCCAGGGTCTGTGTCCGATAGGGGCTCTGGATGGCTTCGCGCTTCTCGCACGGCAGCCAGCCGAGCGCGCGCTGGATCTGGGCCCATGTGGACCATCCCCACTGGACACACCCTTCGACCGGATCGGCCTTCATCCGTTCCAAAACCTCCTCGCGAGATTGGCCGACGGTCAGCGTCTTCAGATGGGCGACATTCAGGGCCGCCAAGTCCAGGTTCTTGTCGGGTGTCGGGTAGGACGTGAAGGTGGCCACGTTCGAAGCCGAGCACGCGGCTAACACAAGCAACCCCATGACTGAGCCGATTGGGATCATTCGTATCATCATGCTGTCCTGCTCCCTTTGGTCTTGCCGGTGATCCTGCTGACCTCATCAAAGTAGGCGACGAACGCTTTCATTCCCCCGGACGCCTGTCCCCAGTCGAAACGCTCGTTGGGCGCGTGGTAGCCGTGCTCCGGCAGACTCAAGCCCAGGAACATGACGGGCGCCCGCCACCGCTCAGCCATGGTCACGACCGCCCCGATGGACCCGCCCTCGCGGATGAAGGCCGGCTCCTTGCCGAAGCCGAAGCGCAGAGCCTTCCGCACGGCCTCCGCATGCGGCCCGCCCAGATCGGCCACGTAGGGTCGCAGCATCCCATGCGCTTCCACACGGACGTCCGGGTTGAGCTTGCGGACATAGGCGCGGAAGATCCGGAAGATGGCGGCTGGGTCCTGATCCGGCACCAGCCGCATGCTGACCTTCGCTTCGGCGCGCGGCGGAATGGAGGTTTTGACCCCCGGCCCCGTGTATCCTCCGACGAAACCGTGTACCTCAAACGTGGGTTCGGCCCACAGGCGCTTCATGACTTCCAGGCGATCCCGCACGCGCAATTTCGTCAATTGGTGCGCGGCGGCGAAGGGCTTCACCTGGAAGCCCGACTTCAGAAACTGTGCTCGATCCGCCTTGCCCAGCGGCCTGACCGCCTTGTAAAACCCGGGGATGGCGACCCGTCCGGTCTTCGCGTCCACGCAGGCCGCGAGCACGGCGGCCAGCTCCGCGAGAGGATTGCGCGCCACGCCGCCGGTCAAGCCGGAATGCGCCTCCCGCCTCGCGGTTTCCAGGATCAGCCGCACGGCCAGATTGCCCCGCAGCCCATAGGGCGCCGCCGGACGTCCGCCAGCCAGCCAGATTGTATCAGACACAACTACAGAATCTGGTTTCCCAATATTCCCCTTCGCCAAGCCTTCCGCGAAGTGGGGACTGCCTACTTCTTCCTCCAGCTCCCAGACGAACTGGGTATTGAGCGGCACGCCGTGCTCGACTGCGTAGCGGGCCGCCAGCAACGCGGTGAGCGCCGGACCCTTGTCGTCGGTAGTGCCGCGGCCATAGTAGGACTCGCCCTCGACCGTGAATTTGAACGGCTCGCGCGTCCATTCCGGCTCCATCGCCGGCTGCACGTCGAGATGGTTGTAGACGGCCACAGTCGGCCAGGCCGGGTCGCGCATCCACCCGCCGACGACCAGCGGATGGCCTCCGGTCTCGACGATCGTCGCCTGCGCGCCCAAGGCTGTGAGACAGCCCACCGCCACCTCTGCACCCCGCCGCATATCGTTGCGACGCGCGGGATCCATGCTGACCGTCGGGATCTCCACCAGCCGCCCCAGCCATTCCTCAAACCGAGGACGGCTTTCCTCGATGTATTGTTCGAGGTTGTCGTAGAGAGACATTCTAAGGCCTTGACCGATGTAGGGGCAGACCTGTGTGTCTGCCCTGAATTGGGCGAACACATAGGTTCGCCCCTACAAAGATGCCGACGGTGCAGTTCACGCAGTTTTTTCGAGCTCCTTCACCATTCCTTTGATCGTCTCAAACCCCGACTGCCAGAAACTCTCCGACCGGATATCCACGCCGAAATCCTTCAGCAGGACCTCCGGCGACCGCGACCCGCCCGCCGCCAGGAGCGCGAGATACCGTGGGACGAACGACTCGCCGTGAGTCCGATAGAGCGCGTAGAGCGCCAACACCAGGAGGTTGCCGAAGCTGTATGCGTAGCAGTAGAACGGGCTCGCGAAGAGGTGGGGGATCGACAACCATTCCCACCGGAATTCATCCGGTACCGCGATCGCTCGCCCGAACTGCTGGCGAAGCTCGGTCAGGTATACCTGGCAGAGGTCCTCCATCGTGGACCCCTCGCCGATCATCCGGTGCGCCTCGCGCTCGAACCGCACGAAGTAGGCCTGCCGCACGATGGTGGCGTACGCGTCATCGAGCTGCTGGACGAGCAGGCCTTGATTCACGACCTTGTCCCGCTCGCCGGCCATCAAGGCGTCGGAAAGGAGACGTTCGCCGAACACCGAGGCCGTTTCGGCCAGAGGCAGCATGGCATGGAAGGTAAAGAT
>VBOD01000011.1 GCA_005877615.1 Nitrospirota bacterium
AGAACGTTTTGAAAGATCAGATCCCGGGCGCCCTGGGCGAGGACGTGTATATGTACGTGCGGGAGAAAACCCACGTGCGGTATTCGTTTCAATACGCCAAAGAGGAAAAGGCGAACTCCGACACGCCCACCCTCACCGTCAAACTGGTGGACATCGAGTTCTTAAGTCCCGATCCGCTCACCGGCTCCGTAGAAGGCCCGGTTGCTGTTCCGCTCGCGGTCCCGCTGAAGGATGTTCCGAAGCTCATCCCCGAATTCAAGCCCTCACTGGCCGACGACGCTCCGACCTACCGGTCGAATCTGTTTATCATCATGCTCCAGAACGAAACGTCCAAGGAGGCGCTCCGCCTGGTCAAGCAACGGAACAAGGAGGATTACGCCTGGTCGCTCTCGTACCGTCTCTATACAGCCGAGCCATTTCCTCCCCGCATCACCTTGAACGAGAATGTGAACCGTGTCGAGATCGCGGTCGACAGTCTCCAGCTCATCAAAGACCATCACAAGCTGACGCACGAAGCGATGATCAACCCCTTCTCATCAAAGGCCGCCTCGCTCCCGCCTCTCGCCGAACCGACCAAGAAGAAGATCCCCCTCCCACGCTACGCGCCGTAACTCAGCCCATTTCGTCGGCAAACCGCACGTCGCGGCGGTCCGCCAGGAGCAGATAGGCTTCGCCCCATTGCCGCGGGCTCTCTAGGCTCCAGGCCTCATCCGGCTCGAGCGGTTTCACCCGGATGCCCCAATTGCCCCCCGACACCAAATAGACGACGCCAGCGCCCGAGTCTTCGACGGGCTGGGCCACGGCCGGACAGGGCGGCGCCGACGCATCGTCCTGCCAGCCGGTCACCCAGCACCACTCACCGGTGGAAACGCGGTCGTACACCCGCACTTGCCCGACCGGTCGCGCTGGGCCCAGTTCGCGGAAGCGGAGGAATACCGAGTTGCCGCAGTTGGGATTGGACTCGACCTCAACGTACATACGCAGGATGACGGAGCTGGGACGCTTGACCCTGCCGAAGCCACGCTGTTAGATTACTGCCATGACAACTCCGAATGCGCTCGACCAGCAGGATGTCCCCTATCTGTGCCGGCGCTCCGTGCGCGTGGTCTTGTACATGCTCCTCGGGATGATCCTCCTTGGGATGATCACGTGGCGGATCCTTCCGTACTACAAGTATTCTACCCTGGAGGAAGCCATCGCCCAGAAGCGAGCCGTGGTGGGTATGAGCCGAGAGCAGGTCTTGAAGAGTTGGGGCTCTCCGTACAAAATTGACGTGACCTATACTGACACCGGCGTGCGCCGTGAGCTGTGGGTCTTCGAGGACTGGATCGACAGCTCCACTGTCAAGCACCGCTATCTCTATTTCGAAGAGGACGCCTTGGTCGGCGGGTGGTACTGACCGCGCCCTCACCCAACCTGCCCTCCCTGTCGGGGCTTGTCCTCGATGGATTCGAGGAAATCGCGCGCCAGCAGCGAGGCGCGATCGAAGTCGGCTTCTGAGACAAGGATCACCCGCTCGTTAAACGGAAAGATGTTGAGACCAGGGTACAGGCCGCCGAAGTACTCGTTCTGAATGAGAAAATCAATCCCGTCACCTTCCAAAAGGCTCGTGATGAGCATCAGTTCGTTTTCGTCACGGGGGATCACTAACTTGGTCATGTCGTGATTGTAGGCAGTATCTGCCCTGAATGCAACGCCAACTCTCGGCCACTTGCACTTTGGACTATGGCCTCATACACTTCAACTACATTGTGATATCCGCTATCGGGCCACAATACGGTTGGCACACGATCTGGGCGTGGAGCGAGTCATGGTGTTTCCGTGATCTGGACGCGCCGTTCCCGGCCAGGGCCCCCGGAGATCATCATGACGCGCTTCCACTCACGGATCTGATAGACCGCCCAGGCATTGGGTTTGCCCTGGTAAAAGGCGTCGGGATCCTCGCCGGTAGCCGAGAGGTAGATGGGTTCCGTGAATCCTTCATCCAGGACTTTGTCGAGGAGGCACTCGGCGGTCAGGCCCTTGCCTTTCAGCGACACCTCGGCGAGCAACTTGAAGATTTCTTCCGTACTTTGAAGGGTGACAGGTTCCATCGGAAAGCACATTCTAGCGAGCCGGTGATGGCGATGCAATGGAGAACACTATGAAGCCCTTGTCCAGCGACCAGTTCCGCGAAAAGCTGATGGCGATCATGGATCGGAAAGACCACTGGGCCTGGCCGCATTTCTGCGGTCCTCAGATCACCAAGGCCCAGCTCGAAACACACTATCGGCAGGAGTACGCGGTGTACGTCAGGGACTTCCCGGTCTTCCTGAGCCGGATCCACGGGAAGAACCCGCCTCGTCCCGTCCGCAGCGAACTGGCCCGCAACATCTACGAGGAGGATACCGGCGGCCTCTCCCTCGGCCAATCCCATCCCGATCTCTTTCTGACCATGATGCTCGGCCTAGGGTTCGAGCGCGCACACTTCCGCGACGTCAGTCTCCTGGCGGAAAGCCGGGCATATCGTGAGTGGCTGGACAAGATCACCAGCGAAGGCGACTGGTTGACCGCGCTCGCCGTCGTGACCATTTTCGTCGAGGGAAGCGTCCATGACCGCCAGGAAGTCCTCCACCCCTCCCCGCCAAAGGACGCCGAGCAGATCGAGGAGATTGTTCGCAAGCACCCCCTGGTGCAGAACCACGGGGTCGATCCCAAATACTTGGACCTGGTCCGGGTCCATCTAATGGTCGAACCCAGCCATCGCCAATCGGCCTGGAAGACTGTCCTGGACTATGCGCTGGGGGCAGCCGATCAGCAGCTCATTCTCGACACCACACAGGAAAGCCTGGAACACTGGCTGCGGTATCGTGATGGGGTTGCCCGGTATTGTGGCCTACGGAAGTGACCGGCCGCCAGGGACTCTACTATCCGTTCCATCTCTGCTCGCCCGAAAGCCTGGAGCGCTTCCTGACCCGGTACGACACCGTCCACTTCCGTGACTACATGGCCCTTCAATTAACTCCGACCAGCGGCACGACAGCTGCTCCGGACCGCATGGGCGATTACCATGCCGAGCTCGTGCAGCAAGGCCGGATCGTCCAGGGCCACAATGTCAGCGGGCCGCTCAGCTCGGAAATGGACGGGCGGATCGACCGGGATTTGAAAGACCGCGAATGGCGCGAGATCTTCCACTTCGCCGTTCGGAATGATGTCCGCTTCCAACGTGGCCTTGTTCCGGAAGACACCGCACTCACGCCGTGGTTGCGCGCATCGTGGACGGAATGGCCGGTCACCCTGGCGGAGGTCCGGCAGATGTCAAGGCTGAAACTTGATCCTGAGCGGGCCATCGCGCTGGAGTACGGGCTGATGCTGGTGAAAACCTCCGCCTCGCTCTGGTACACGATTCAACTGTGCCAGCAATACGGACTCGACGCGATCACCGATTCGGTCGCGCACGACCGGCTTCTCCACCGCATGAAGATACGGGATCGGATCGCTGTGCAGACGTTCCTCTTACGCCTGTAGGCGTCTGCTTTCGTGGCAGGCAGGTAGCAGCTTTGCTAGAATGAAGGCCGGGAGGTCACCAGATGGCCGCGCTGCCGACAGCCCCGGTTCCTCAAACGGTTGAAGAATCGAGCACCCTGATTGGCGACGACTTGGAAGCTCGCGTCATTGTGTACAATTGCGACTGCCATACTTACCAGCAAGTGATCGACCTGCTCTGCCGGGCCGTCCCCAAGATGACCCCCACCCACGCCTTTGAACTCGCTTACCGGATTGACCATACGGGATCGGCGGCAGTGTACGAAGGTCCCCTTCAGACCTGCGAGCAGATCGCCGCCATCCTGGCCGATGGAGGCTTACGCGTCGCCGTCCAGTAGGCGCGGCGCGTCAGCCCTTCTTAAGGAAGCTGATGGCGTCCTTGTATTCCGCGATGGCGGCGTCCAAGGGTTTGGGGCCCAGAGGGATGTTGGCCTCCAAGACCGCTTCGACCTCCGGATTATCGATGACCACCGCATAGCGATCCTGGATATTGGTCAGGCGGACGCCCTCCCCGGGCACATCACGCGGCATGAACAGCTCCTTCCAGACCTCTTTTTCGACCAGGCACACATCACGAAACCGTTCATACAGCAACTTGAGTTTCTCGGGGTCGCGTTCTTTCATAGATCAAGACCACTCTCGGACTCTGAAATGCCGAAGGGCCGGCGGCTACCTCAGCCCACCGGCCCCATCACTCTCAGGTCGCGCTGTGTAGGTGGGAACCGTCCCGCTGAACCTAGGAGGGCGGCTGCCTCTC
The DNA here is from genome assembly GCA_005877615.1 of Nitrospirota bacterium. Lineage (GTDB taxonomy): Bacteria > Nitrospirota > Nitrospiria > Nitrospirales > NS-4 > NS-12. The sequence continues at coordinate 4,283 of VBOD01000011.1, forward strand.
AGGCGGTTCGAACCCGTTTCCGCACCGATGAGGCCGGGACGGTAAACCCGTTTGGTTGGGCTTCCTTGACTTGCGCCGATGTGTAGATACGAGCGCCATACAGCTCATAAATTTTCGCTACGGCTCCTTTGTCGCCTTTCCGAGCTCTGGCAAACAGACGCCGGCGCTCTTCGAGTTCGTCTTCTGCCACCGTGGTCGCAAGCGCAGACTGTCCCTTGGTCCGCTCGCCCAACCGGGCATGTCTGGGAGTTTCGCCTGCCTTCGGCGCCATGCTGACGACTGGTCTCGTCTTCTTATGCCCGTACTTGTGGGCCTTATGCGTTCTCACGTTGACTCTCTGTCTTGACACCTTCTTCATAACGTCTGATCCTCATGCTTATCCTTAAAAACGTCAAGAAACCACATGTTACCACAAAACGATAGTGGCCTGTGAAAAATCTTACGTAATAGAGGCTGTTTCGCTTGATGAAAAGTCTCCAACTTATCAAAAATAAATGAGGAAAAGATCGTGTCGTTTATTAGTCACATGCGACAATCTGAGCGTGGTTTTGAATAGTATGGCGTAAGAATTACCATGTAATTTCGGTCCGGATGCTGCTGACACCGTGGGCGGTTACCAAACTGGACGAACCGGCGACGGGTCTCTATAATGAGGCCATCGGCGAAGGTGAAACCGGTCCAGCGACGTCTGGCTCAAGGAGGCCGTCTATGACTACGACGTATAACAAGGAAGCACGCCCGACCGATGCCCAAGACGATCCTGAAGCTCGCGAGCAATTGCGGCGGGCATTCGAGAAGACGGCCCGTTGGCCGGCCGATTTCAACGGATTCTCAGCGGACCTGACCGTCAACGTGGACGGCAAGGAGTTCACCGGGATGGTGACCGTGCAACCCGCGCAGGACGTGACGGTGTCCCTGCCGGATGCGGAAGTCCAGAAGTGGGCAACCGGAACCATCAGCATGATCGCTGTCCACCGTGCCCACCGGACCTTCGACCAATCGGACGGGAAAAGCGTCCTCACCCTGGACCGTAGCGCCGCCCACCCGCTGGGACAGACCATCCGCATCCACGACAGTCTGCAGTCCCATTATCGCGTAAAAGACGACCGCATCACGCAGATCAACCGCACCATGGGACCGATCAAGTTCACCATCAACGTCGAGGACAGCGTGATTACGGCCGACAAGAAGTACCTGACCACGCGCTACACCGTCTATTACTTCAACCCACAAGACGGCCGACTGGCCAACGTGGAAAGCTTCACCGATACGCACGTGCGGGTCGGCCACGCCGACCTGCCGGCCTCGCGCCGCATCATCTCGGCGGAAAACGACGTTGTCTCTGTCAGGACCCTGACCTTCGCGAACCACCGCCTGCTGTAGGAGATTCGCCCATGTCACTGAACATTCCCGGCTCCACCGGAGGCCAGATGAAGGGCGACACGCTCGACACGACCATGGGTCGTATCCAGCGCCCGCGACCGAACGACCTCACCAAGGAATATCCCAGAAGCTCCCGGGAGTTGCTCGGCGGTTACGTGCACCTGGCCCGCATGATCGATAAGGCCCGCGCCCGGGAGGCCGGGGTGAACGGCCCTTACATCTATCCCTGCCCACTCGACAAGACGCTCCTGTCGTTCCTAGAAGTCAGTGAACAGGACTTCGCCTACGCGGCCAAGAGCCGCACCGACGCGCTCATTCTGGAATGGCTGGCCATCCACGCGCGCCCCCGCTCGAAGAAACAAATCGAGATCTGGAACAAGCAAATGCTGGAACGGGGGCCGGAGGACGAGGCGCAGGGGGCGTATTTCAAGAAAACGCGTGACGCCATCGATCCCTCACGTGCCGATATCGTGACGTGGATCGACTTGCTCGACCTGGAAGAAGGCCGGCCAGTACCGCGACGCGACGCGGCCCCGACCGGATAAGTCGCTATCGCCTGCCTTTATTCTTCATCGTCATCCGCCCAGGGATCCGCCCGTTCCAGGGCTTTCTGCTGCTCCATCGCGTTCTCGAGCAGGACGCGGGTGAAGAGGGAGTTGGGCGAATCGCCGGGCGGCAACGAGACCTTGCTGGACACCGCCGCCTTGTCAAGCCAGGCCTTCTGATCCACCGAGACCTGGATCTTGGTTGCGACCAGGCTCTTGCCCTCACACATCTTCTTCTGGATATCCTCCGGAACCATCTCCAGAAACTGCCGTTGCTCTTCCGAGTTCCACAAGAGCGTCCGCATGAAAATCGAGATGACGGACCCCTCAGGGAGGGTCCCGCCGGGCGGAACCGCGATCTTGCCTTTCTTGACTAGCGTTTCCAGCCAAGTCTTCTGTTCCGCGGTGATCAGGACCGGAATTTCGACTAGCGGGACTTTGCCGAAGAGATCCATGCCGCGGATTACACCACGGGGTTTCCGGCTTGTCAATTTACGCGGTGGGGCGCCTTCCGCCCTTCGAGCACCGCGGTGATGTTGTCCGCCACCATCAGACCCATCTTCACCCTGGTTTCCGTGGTCGCGGAACCGATGTGCGGCAAGAGCACGGTGTTGGGAAGCGCCAGCAAGCGGGGATGGACGTGTGGCTCATGCTGATACACGTCAAGGCCGGCGCCCGCCAACCGTCCCTGCTCCAGAGCCTCGGCTAACGCCGCTTCATCCACCACCGCTCCCCGTGCCGTATTAATGAGATAGGCTGAGCGACGCATCACCGCGAGTTCGGCCTTGCCGATCATTCCCCGCGTGGTATCAGTCAGCGGGGTATGGATCGTCACGATGTCCGCCCTCTGCAGCACCTGCGGCATGGGGAGGTACTTCGCGTGTAACGCCACCTCCTCTTCATGGCTGAGAGGATGCCGTGTGTGGTAGAGGACCGTCATCCCGAACCCCGCCGCGCGCCTGGCGACTGCACGCCCGATCCGCCCCATCCCGATGATGCCCAGCGTCTTGCCAAACACGTCCGCGCCAAGAAGTTGCGCCGGAGCCCATCCTTCCCATCGCCCTTCGCGCACCAACCGGTCAGCCTCCGGAATCCGCCGCATCACCCCCAGAATTAGCGCCCACGCCAGGTCGGCCGTCGTCTCCGTCAGGACATCCGGGGTATTGGTGACGACGATGCCGCGGCGCGTCGCAGCGGTGACGTCCACGTTGTCGTAGCCAACAGCGTAGACAGCCACGACCTTCAGACGCGGGGCCCTGTCCAACACGTCTGCATCCACGCGCTCCGTCAAGGTCACCGCGAGCGCGTCGGCCTGAGACGCCGCCTCGAGCAGTTCCTCGCGCGTCGCAGGACGATCATGGGGCTGTCCGATGAGGATGAAGCGCCGGGCCAATTCGGCCATGACCGGGCCTGGGAGGCGCCTGCTCACATAGACGGTCGCCATAGGTCGGGAAAACAGACCGCTAGGCGTGACTGGTCTCGGGGCGCGTGTCTTTGCCGGGCCCGACGGTAAACTCGATGCGCGTCACGCCCTTGACGCTAGCACACCAGTCACCCAGGGATGGGGTGATCAGGCGGAACGGGCCCCCCTCCTCCCGGCGCAACGGACGCCCATCCAGTTTGTAAATCAGAATGCCGGACTCGGCCGCCTCCTTGAGATGGAGGCTAGCGGCGTATGGACCATCGGCTGAGTGGAAAGTCACGTGGTCCGCTCCGATCTCGCAGGTCGCAACATTCAACAACGCCCGGATCCGCACGCCCTGTCCCCGCACTCTAGGATCCTCGACCGACACGTCCGGCACCTGTTCACTCGCCGGGAGCTTGGAGAGGGCGTCGAGATCGAAGACGAGCGGCTGGATGACCGCGCCGTCGAGCCGCAGAAGCGCCGGCCCCAGCTGAGCTGGTTCGGTGATGGTCTTGATCAGGGCGCACACCGCCTCGTTGACCGGCACCGGCACACCTAGCTCCCTCCCGCGCCGGACGAGATAGCCGTTGAGGAAGTCGATCTCCGTGCGCCGGCCGGCCTTCCAGTCGTCGTACATGGAGGTGTGAATGTCTCGGATTTCCTGGGACCACTGAACGACTTTGTCCGCGATGTCGGGATCGAGCTCCACCCCCTCGGCCTGGGCAACCGCGACCGCTTCCCCGACGAGCAGCTTGATCATGGCGTGCATCTCCGGATGCGCGAGGGCTTTCGAGACGCGGTCGTTGAGGAGGACCGTCAGTGGATTGAAGGCCACGTTCCAGCACATCTTTTCCCACTTCGTCCGCCAGATGTCCTCAACGACCTCGCAGATAATGCCCGCCTGATCAAAGAGGGCTTTGATGGTCGCCAGATTGGCACCTACAGGCGTCGGCTCACGAGGTGCGGTCACGCTGGTCGTTTGTCGCAGCATCTCCCCGAGCTTGGCAAACGTGCCCTTGGCCGGTGCGGCCTGGATGTCGGGCTCTTCCTTCTGTGGAGGCTCCGGACCCGCTGTTTGCCGCCACGCCCCGATCGCCACGCACCCTCTTTTATAATGCTCGATGACGCCAGGTTCGGCGATCTTGGCATAAATATACGCGACCCCCCCGAACAGGCGGGCATTCGGCACGAGCTCCAAGATTCGCGCCTCCGCGTCAACCCCGTTCTGCAAGGTGAGCACAGTCGTGTGGGCGAAGAGAACCGGCCGGAGCTGCTCGATGACTTCGTCCAGATCGTAGCGCTTGACGGAAAGGATCACGAGATCGGCCTTCGGCAGATCGCGGGGATTGCTGCTGGCGACCGGATGAACCGTGAAGGATTGGTCCACGCTATGGACGGTCAAGCCCTTCTGCTTGACCGCGGCGAGCGTCCTGGGGCGCAACAGGAAGGCGCAGTCCACCCCGGCCTTCACCAGACGGGCCCCGAAGTAGCCCCCCACCGATCCTGCTCCGACCATCAGGACTTTCATCTGACGCACACGCCCCCTAGACAGCCTATTCCATCATGCCCCAACCCGCCGGTCGCTGCAAGGCGCCCGCTAGCCGTCTTGCCGCTCGCCCATGAGCGTCAGTACATCGCTCAGGCTCTTGATCGCCACCACATCCGGCGGGATTGCCTCCCTGCCATGACGGTCCAACAGTACGCCCCGGAGGCCTGCCGCAGCGGCGGCCCGGGCATCATCCCGCAGGCTGTTCCCGATGTGCAGCGCCTCCCGTGCCGTCACGCCGTGTTTCTGCAGCGCGCGTTGGAAGATCGTGGGGGACGGTTTGGCAGCGCCGGCGAAACTCGAGATCGTCACGCTCTCGAAGAACCGGTCGATGCCCAGACCAACGAGGATCTCATAGAGTCGAGAGTCAAAGTTCGACACGATGCCGAGTTCGATTTCCCGCGCCTCCAACCCGGAAAGGGTCGTCACGGTGTCCTCGTACAGCTCCCAGGCATCCGGTCTTGAGAAATAGCTGAAGACTTCCTCGAAGTACTCGTCGAACCCCTCGAACATCCCTGCCCGGTAGAAAACGTGGTGCACCACGTCGAACCACCAGAGCCGCTCGCATGCCTTAACCTCCTGCGGGTCCTGCACGGCGAACACGGGCGGCGGGGCGGCCTCGAACGCCTTAACGAAAGCCTGCTGAATCGTGTCACGGTCGGCCGTGACGCCGTACCTGCGGGCCAGGCTGAGGTACACCTCGCCGACCGATCCTTTCACGTGGAAGAGGGTGTCGGCCGCGTCGAAGAAGATGACTCGAGGCGGCACCATCCGGCTCATGCGCTCCGTCCGCGGTGCTCGAGAATCGACACGACCACCACGATGATCGTGGCCTGGAGCAGGAGGAACAGCGCGTCCACGGTGCGGGCATTCCGCAGGACGACCCCGGCCAGGCCGAGGGCGATGCTCAGCAGGAAGATGATGAACACCGTCTCCGTGCGGCTGCCCAAGACCCGCTCAAGGCGATGGTGCATGTGGTCCTTCCCGACATACTCCAAGTATTCCTTCACCGTCCTGACCTTGCCCAGATAAATCCGCTCGAACGTAGTATGGACCATATCGTAGATGAGGATGCCGAAGATCAAGATGGGCGTACTGACGGACACGATGGGATTGTGATCGGCCCAATTCCCTTTGACGGCCAGGCAGGCGAGGGTGAAGCCCAGGAACGTGCTGCCGGCGTCTCCCAGGAAGATCGTCGCAGGATCCTTAGGTCTGAAGTTGTAGGGAAGAAAACCCAGGCCGGCGCCGACCAGCGCGACGGCAACCCAGGCCAAGGCAGGCTGGTTGGTTTGGAACGCAACAACCCCGAGAAAAAAGGCGATGATGATAGCCATGCCCGTGGCCAGTCCGTCCATCCCATCGAAGAAATTGAACGCGTTGGTGATGCCGACGATCCACAGCACTGTCAGCAGCACATTGAGCGCATCACCCCAGACACTATGCGGGAAAAAGGTCAGGAGTTTGCCGGCCCAGATGACGATCGCCGCTGCGACGATCTGGACTACGAGCTTGACCGTAGCCGGAACCGGCCGGATATCGTCCCGAACACCGATCAAGAGAAGCAGCGTGCCCCCGGCAAGCACGCCCAGCATACCTTCGTTCAACACCAGCGGTGCCGCCAACCCGGCCGTGTTGGCCAGGATCGCGATGAGAAAGGCGAGATACACCGCCACCCCCCCTAGCTGCGGCGTGGCGGACTCATGGATCTTCCTTGAGGAGGGATGGTCCACAGCGCCGACCCGGAGGGCCATGCGTCGGATGAGCGGCGTCAGGGCAGTGGCTACCAAGTATGAGATGAGTAGTATATAGAGCCAGCGAAACCCAACTGTGTAAAACCGGGTCTGGACTGGTGGAAGCAACAGAAGGGCAGCGCCCAGAGCAGTCGTAAGGGAAACGACCGTGCCAATCCTCACGCGTTGACTCTCCCTTGTAGGAACATTACCAGTCACGTTTAGCCAGCTAAGATCGCCGGCAGGGCGCTGACGACACGCTCAACCTCGTGATCGGTCAACGCAGGATAGAGCGGAATGGAGAGAGCTCGCTCCCACGCGGCGTCCGTCTCAGGGAAACCGGACAGGCCCAGATAGCGATGGATCGGCAGGCGGACAGGACGCTGGCACCCGATCTCCAGTTTGTGAGCCCGGTCCAGTGCGGGCCCGACTGGCCCGGAGAGTCGCAGGACATACCGAAAATACCCGTGCTCCAGCCCGGCCGGCCCCCCCGGCGGCGTCAGGTCCGCCTGGCGGACAGCCTCATGATAGCGAGCGGCGATCGCGCGGCGCCGGGCGAGGAAGCTCTCCAAGCGGGCCACCTGGCACAGGCCGAGTGCGGCTTGCATGTCCGTCATCTTGTAGTTGAAGGCGCGCTCCGGCGCGTCCGGCTCGTCGTACTGGCGGAGAGCACGGACGCGGCTCATGAGCGATTCATCGTGACCCAAGACCATGCCGCCCTCCCCGGCCGTTAGCAGCTTCGTCGCGTAGAACGAGCAGATGGTCAGCTTTCCCACGCCGCCGACCGGCGTGCCCCGCACGGTGACGTCCAGGGTCTGCGCGCAGTCTTCGATGACGGGAATCCCGTGACTCTTGAAGGTATCAATATCGGCGGGGAGCCCGAACATGTGCGGGACGATCACTGCCTTGGTACGGCGAGTGAGGGCGCGCGCCACCGCCTGCGGGGAGAGCTGATACGTGGCCGGCTCGATGTCGACGAGGACTGGCGTCGCTTCGATCAGACGTACCGCGTGCCACAACGCGGTACACACGTACGAAGGGATCACCACCTCGTCGCCGGAGCCGGTCCCCAGCGCCATGAGCGCAAGGTAGAGCGCCGCCGTGCCCGAACTGACAGCCACGCCCTGCGCCTGCCCGGTGACCGTCGCCATCGCCCGCTCGAAGGCCGCCACCTGCGTCCCCTGGGCGATCCACCCGCTGCGAACGACCTCGGCCACAGCCTTGGCTTCGGCCTCGCCGAGCGTAGGGCGGGAATGGGGGATGAAAGGCTCGCTCACACGAGGTCGGCGCCTACATTGATGAACAGCCGCAACGGGACGAAAGCTTCCGCGGCTCTCACGCGTCCCTGGATGCCGCGGAAGTGCGCTGAGGAGCGCGCGACTTCCAGGATGCTGAGCCCTTCGACATTGGTCTTCTGGACCTGCGACGCATGCGCTTCCAGGGATCGCACCTTGTCCTCTAGGAGCCCATCAATGTCGACATAGACCATCGGCGAAAAATTCTGGGTCGTCGGGGTCTCGTAGAACAAGACGTTGCGGGTGTAGCGCGTGGCGGTCACGGTGCAGGTGGCCAGGTGACGATGGTCCTGGTGGGTGTCGTCAAGGTAATTGACGAAGATGAACGCTGGGTCCACTTTCTTGACAATGTCCTCGATCTGCTGGATGGCCTGCCGGGTAACGGGGACTTCAGTGTCCTGGTATCCTCCCCAGAAGACCTCCTTGGCCCCAAGAATGCGGCATGAGGCGAGCTGCTCATCCCTCCGCACTTTCGCGCTCCCCCCCTGGGCTCCTTCCGTGAGAACCATGAGATACACCCCGTGGCCCGCGCGCGCGTATTTCAACAAGGCCCCTCCACAGCCGATTTCGATATCGTCCGGATGGGCACCCAAGGCCAAGATGTTCATACCCTGCTCCTGCGCGATTTTCTCAGCAGCTCAATCCCATCGTGCCCGTAATTGAACAGCAAATCAATGGCCGACATCCCTGTGATGAAGGGCTCATAGACCTGCGCGTACTCGGGGTGAGCGAACTCCTGGAACTCCACCGTGATCCCGGCCGCTTCAAATTCGGCAAGGTTCATGTAGGCGCGCCCGCCCTCTCCGGCCAGGTAACGATCAGCACCGAGCGCCTTGCACAGATCCACCAGCCGGCCCG
>VBOD01000012.1 GCA_005877615.1 Nitrospirota bacterium
GCCCGTCTGTGGTGAACCGGGCTGAATCTTGAGCGCTTCTTCCACCTCAGCAGCCGCCCGCTCGGGCAAGCCCAAGAATCCCAGCGTGAGCCCTGTGTAAAATCTCGTGAGCTGTTGGATCGTGGGATCTGCTGATGTTCCGGTCTTGAAGGCGTTGAGGGCACCTTGATAGTCGTCTCGCCGGTAACGCATGACTCCCACGTAGTAGCCCAGCGCTTCCAACTGTGGCTGCTCGCGAAAGACCTGCTCAAGCAGAGGACTTGCTTTCTCGTATTGCTCAAGCGCGAAATAGGCGACACCAAGCTGATAGAGGATGGACAGGTTGGTGGGGTTCTTCTCACGAGCCTTTTCGAAGTTCTGGACGGCTAGAGTCGGGTTCTTCAGGGCCAGATAGACCAAGCCGGTGTAATAGAGGGCGTCCACATTGGGAGGGTCTAATTTCAGCGCCTTTCGGAGCAGCCCGAGCGCCTCTTCGTACCGCCTGTCATCGTAGGCCAGGATGGCCTGTCCCACAAACACGTCGGCTTCGGATTGCTGGGCAAAGGCGTGGGTAGTCCCGAACGCAAACACAAGCAGAAATTCTACGACGAGGGTGTTTACGAGAAGACGACAGTCACCTGGACTTTGCAATGGTAGATCGTCCAGCGATTGCCGCTTCTGCGGCTTGAGTGAGACTGGCGGCTAGAGATTGTAGCAAGTGCAGCAGTTGTACCGTATTTTTCAGGGGAGATCAAGTAAAAAAATTTCCGAACAGCGCCGATTTTCCTGGTTCTATGCCGGGTTGAGCCTTGACAAGCCAGCGGTCCGCGTATTAGCATGCCGCGTCGTGTTAGGCGCGTAGCTCAGGGGGAGAGCGCTACCTTGACACGGTAGAGGTCGACGGTTCAAGACCGTCCGCGCCTACCATAAATCCCAGTCAACGGGAGAGGCCAAGGCAGCGCAAGGATCTTTTTTTCATTTGGAGAACCATTGGCCGGCACACCAGAAAAACCCACCGCCTCGATCAGTCTCACCTATCCTGACGGAACCAGAAAAAGCGCTCCGAGAGGCATTACGGCGGGGGAAGCGCTTGCGCTTCCGAGCGGGAAGCTGCCCGTGGGCGTAATCGCGGCGCTGGTGGACGGCCAGCCTGTGGATCTGTCGCGTCCGCTTGAGGCCGACGCCGACATCAGTCCCGTGACCTTCGAGATGCCGGAGGGCAAGGAGGTCTACCGCCACAGCAGCGCCCACATCATGGCGCAGGCGGTCAAGGACCTCTTTCCCACCGCGAAGCTCACCATCGGGCCGCCGATCGAAGAAGGCTTCTATTACGATTTTGCGTACGAGCGGCCGTTCACACCTGAGGACCTGGAAAAGATCGAGGCGCGTATCCAGGAGATCATCCAGGCGAACCATCCGTTCCAGCGACGGGAGATGAAACGGGACGAGGCGATCGAGTTCTTCCGGCAGCGTGGCGAGGACTACAAGTGCGAGATGATCCAGGGGTTCACCGACGACACCGTGTCCATGTACGACCAGGGCGGGCTCATCGACCTGTGCCGTGGGCCCCACGTGCCGTCCACGGGCCACATTCACGCGATCAAGCTGCTGACCGCGGCGGGGGCCTATTGGCGCGGGGACGAGCGCAATCCAATGCTCCAACGGATCTACGGCACCTCGTTCCCGACCAAGGAGTTGCTGGACGCCTACCTGCACAAGCTGGAGGAGATTAAGAAACGGGACCACCGCAAGCTCGGCAGGGAGCTGGACCTGATCGCGGTGAGCGACGAGGTCGGTCCGGGGTTGGTCCTGTGGCTGCCCAAGGGGGCCACCGTCCGGTTGCAGATCGAGAACTTCTGGCGCGAGCAGCACCAGAAGCACGGCTACGCGCTGGTCTACTCGCCGCACGTCGCCCGCCTGGACCTCTGGAAGACGAGCGGCCACACCGAGTACTATCGCGAGAACATGTTCGCGCCGATGCAGGTCGAGGCGAGCGACTACCAGCTCAAGCCGATGAACTGCCCGTTCCACATCATGATGTACAAGTCGCACCTGCGGAGCTACCGGGACCTGCCGCTGCGGTACGCCGAGCTGGGGACGGTCTATCGCTATGAGCGCTCGGGGGTCCTGCACGGCCTGCTGCGCGTGCGGGGCTTCACGCAGGACGACGCCCACCTGTTCTGCCGTCCGGACCAGATCGAAGAGGAAGTCTCGCGGGTGCTGGACTTCACCTTCTTCATGCTCAAGACCTTCGGGTTTGCCGATTACCAGGTGTGTGTCTCCACCCGGCCGGACAAGGCCGTGGGATCGGAGGCGGCGTGGGCCCAGGCGACCGCCGCACTGGAGGCGGCGCTCAAGAGCCGAGGGGTGGCGTACGGCATCGATCCCGGCCAGGGTGTGTTCTACGGCCCCAAGATCGACATCAAGATCAAGGACGTGCTGGGACGGGCCTGGCAGTGCTCGACGGTCCAGGTGGACTTCAACAACCCCGAGCGCTTCGGGCTGGAGTTCGTGGGGGAGGACGGCCAACCCCACCGGCCGATCATGATCCACCGGGCGCTGATGGGGTCGATCGAGCGGTTCTTCGGCATCCTGATCGAACAGTACGCGGGCGCCTTCCCCACGTGGCTGGCGCCGGTGCAGGCCGTCGTGATCGCGATCACGGACAAGCACGCGGGCTATGCTCAAGACGTGGCGCGCCGCCTGGCCGAGGCCGGGGTTCGTGTCGAAGCGGACCTGCGCAGCGAGAAGATCGGCTTGAAGATCCGGGAGGCAGAGCGGGCCAAGATTCCCTACATGCTCATCGCCGGTGACCGCGAAAGGCAGGACGGCACGGTTTCCGTCCGGACTCGCGGCGGGGGCAACGCAGGTGCGATGACGGTCGCGGCCTTCCTGGGGCATTTACAAAGGGAGGTGGAGGGGCGAGCGCCGACCAGCGCCGTGCCCAAGGCATGAACCTGCAGGAGAGAGGTGCCCTATCGCCGTTCCAAAACTGAGAATCAATAGAGAGATCAGAGTCTCGCCAATACGCGTCATCGGTCCGGAGAGCGAGCAACTCGGCATCATGACGACGATTGATGCGCTCAAGAAAGCGGAGGAGATGGGATACGATCTTGTCGAAGTGGCGCCCATGTCGCAGCCGCCGGTCTGCAAGATCATGGACTTTGGCAAGTATAAATATGAACTCAACAAGAAAGCCCATACCGCCAAGCAGCATCAGAAAGGGACGCAGCTCAAGGAGATCAAGCTGAGACCACGGACTGATCAACACGATTTGGAGACGAAGGTGCGCCAGATGAAGGAGTTCCTGGCCGACGGAAACAAGACCAAGGTCACCGTGATGTTCCGGGGCCGCGAAATGGCGTACCAGCAGATGGGCAGGGCCATGCTCGATAAAGTGCTGACCCTGGTGGGGACCGGCGCGCAGATCGAGCAGCCCCCGCGGCAGGAAGGGCGGTTTCTCTCAATGGTCCTTGCGCCCCAGAAAAAATAGCGGGACGGGCAGCGAACACAGGAAGGAAAACGGACATGGCGGGGCAGAAACTGAAGACGCACAAAGGGGTGAAGAAGCGGTTCCGGAAGACGGGGACGGGGAAGCTCATGCACTATCCCGCCTACAAACGGCACATTCTGACCAGCAAGAGGCGGAACCGCAAGCGCAGGCTTAGCGCGCCGACGCGCGTGGCTCCGGGGGATGTCTATCGGATCGCCGCGCTCCTGCCTAACCGTTGAACTGATGAGCACCGCCGAAGGAAGGAGAGCACCGCACCATGCCACGGGCTAAAGGCGGGACCAAGACCCGCGCACGTCATAAGAAGCGACTCAAGCTGGCCAAAGGCTACTACGGAGCCAAGAGCCGGCTGTTCCGCACGGCGACCGAAGCGGTGGACCGAGCGCGGCAGTACGCCTATCGCGACCGTCGCAACCGCAAGCGCGACTTCCGGCGACTCTGGATCGCGCGCATCACCGCCGCCTGCCGGTCCCACGGAATGCTCTATTCACGGTTCATCTATGCGCTCAAGAAAGCGGGCGTCGCGCTGGATCGCAAAGTCCTCTCGGACATGGCCATTCAAGACCCGGGCGGTTTCACGAAGCTCGTGGACACGGCCAAGGCGCAGTTGGCAAAGGCCTAGAGTTGGAGTGAGACAATGAGAATCGGACTCACGGTCTGGATCATGGTCGCCGTTCTTTCCCACGCTGGTGCGGCTTTCGCGCTGGAGTCTGCTGCAACCCCGCCGACGGTTCCATCGGAGCAGACGATAGCTTCTCCCAGCGCGCGGGGTACGGGGAAGGCACCATCTCTGATGGGTTGCCGCATGCGCCCGTATCGCGAAGATCCCATGCGGGCACCTTTCCTGCTCATTGAAGAAGGCCCGATACCTGGTTCGGATCCTGATCGTTCGCTCACGCCGGCCGAGACCAAGTGCGTCGAAAACTTGCGCAAGGCCGGCAAAAAAGCCATCGAAAGGGGCAAGATCACCGAGAGTATCTTTCACTATCTGAGCGCCATGGATACAGCCCCCGGTCTGGCCGGACCGATCTATCTGGACTTGGCGAGCGCGCTGGATCAAACGGCCTACACACAACCGGCGGTTATCGCGTACAGAAAGGCCTGGGCGGCGTTCGAAGCGGTCTATAACCGTCCGGGGATGCAGGTTGAAGGGAGAGTCCTCTTGAACCTGGCGGATATCCGGGATTCGATCGTGCGGCTCGGAGGCCAAGTGCCGGCTCCGACCAGCGAGCCCGGGAAGATCGTGGTGGCCAATTCCACCCGCAAAATCCAGGAGCAGTACTTCAAGCAGGCCTTACCGCCCGCGACTCCTCGGTAGGGTCCTTCGTTACGACTGAGACTTGCCCGGGAGGTCGATCACCAGTTCGAAGGCGCTGCACGGCATGGTGATTTGCCAGCGTTCCAGCACTTCCGGGTGGAGTTCGCCGATCAGGCCCACCGCGTTGCCTTCTCGCTCGACCCGCCCGACCCGTCCTTCCAGGAAGGACGGATGGTCGGTCGGCGTCAGCGCGTAGGCCCAGCCCAGGTAGAAGCACAACAAGTCCAGGAACGAGTGAGTCTCGGAGAAGTTCGCGTTGGCATGGGCCAGTAGGGCTCCCAGACGAACTTCGGTCCGCGTGCCGGTCTCAGTCTGCGGGTCCAGAACGACGACCTCGCCCAACTCAAACAGGAAATGCGGGTAGAAGCTCCGGGATGAGGCGGTCTCGACGCGCAGCAGCGACGGCAGGACCCACTGGCGCAGGCACTCATAACTCTGGGACATGACGTTCTCGATTTCGACGCAGCGGGCTTCTGGATGCCCGTTGGACAGACGCATCCGGTGGATCAGGTCGACGCGGGCGCCCAGGATGTTCGAGACGATCTCCTGGAAGCCGAAGCCGAGCATCAACTCGCGCACCTTATCCGAGAGCTGCTCGATCCGGGATAGCCCCCCCACGGTGAAGGTCGCGGGCATGATTGGCCCAAACGCGTTGTACCCGCGGCTGATGGCCACATCCTCGACGACGTCCACTGGGTGCATGAGATCGTTGCGGTACGGCGGGAGGCTCACAAGGAGGCGCGAGCCGCTGCCGGTCACTGTGTAGCCGTACGAGGCGAGGCTGGCCCGGATGTCTTTGGGGGAGAGCGCATCGCCAAGGGCCGTGCTGACGTCGCTGAGTTTGATCGCACAGGGCTTGCTGAAGGCCTGCGGCATCCGCACCGTGCGCCCGTACGCCGTTTTAGAGGGATAGACGACCTCCACCGGCTCGATCGATGCCCCGCGGTCGTGCAGGTTGGCGGCCAAGATGTTCACGGCGAGCATGACCATGCGAAGGTCCGTTCCCGTGACTTCGATGAACAGGTCCGCGTCGCCCACCTGCACTTCGCCGATGTCACGGCTGTTGATGATGGGCGGGAACGAAAGCACGTCCCCCTTGGCGTCGCGGAGCAGCGGCACCTGGTCGTGTCCCGACAGGAGCCCCCCGTACTCTTGCCCCTTGGGGTGGATCTCCAAGATCTCCCGAAGGCTCATCGGCTCGCCATAGCCGAGCGGGCGGAATCTGGTCCGGTCGGGGTCCGCCAGGACGTAGGTGACGGGAAACTTGATTGAGGGCAGCCGATAGAGCCCGATGGAGACCATGCGGCGTTTCCGGCCGAAAATGTCGGCGAGTTTCTCCTGTGTCTGGATGAGCTGGGCCAAGCCCTCTTCAGCGACCTTGTAGCCGCGAACTTTGCACCCGCCGATGAACGGACGCACACGCTCCAGGCCCTGCTCGACAAGAATCTGATCGAGCCGCCTTTTGGCAGTACGCAAGTAGGGGTAGGAATCCGGCCGGCCGTTCAGCTTGACCCGGATCTGGCGCGCGATGCCTTCGACGCACCAGAGATCCGGGCGGTTGGAGTCCTGCAGCTCGAACCGGATCTCGCCGGAGGCGGCATCGACCTCCTTGATCTCGCCCTTTACCAGCGGGAGCCAGGCTTCGAGTTCCTTGTCCGTTACGTGCCGCCCGAGGAGCTTGTCGAAGTCCTTGCGATTGACGGAGATGGTCGGCATGGCGTCGGTTCAGTATTGCACCCGTTTGGAGCGGATCATCTCCAGATCGGCAGAGAAGAGATCGCGGATGTCGTGGATGTCCAGCGCGACCATCGCCATGCGGTCGAGACCCAGTCCCCAGGCGATCACGGGAACCTCCACGCCCAGCGGGAGCCGGACCTCCGGGCGGAAGAGGCCGGCGCCGCCTAACTCGATCCAGCCCAGGCGGGGGTGGCGCACGTGCACTTCGACCGACGGCTCCGTGAAGGGGAAGTAGGCCGGGGCGAAGCGGATCTCCTGTGCCTGGGCCACTTCACGCGCAAAGAGGGTGAGCAGCCCGAGCAGGGTCCGGAAATTGATGTCCGGCCCCAGGACGATGCCCTCGATCTGGAAGAAGTCGGGTGCGTGCGTGGCGTCCACCTGGTCGTAGCGGAAGCACCGCGCGATCGAAAAGTACTTGCCCGGCACGTGCGGCGTTGCGGCCAGCGTGCGCGCGGAGACGGCCGTGCCCTGGCTACGGAGCACCAGGCGGCGAGTTCGCATGCGGTCGAAGGTATAGTCCCAGCCGCTCGAACCCGTGCGGTCGCCGTGTTCATGCGCGCCCGCGACCTGCGACAGAAACGGTTCGGGAATCGGGGATGAGTGGCGCGGTTCCTTGACGAAGTACACGTCGTGGGTCTCGCGGGCCAGGTGGAACTGCGGCATGAAGAGGGCGTCCATGTTCCAGAACTCGTTTTCGATCAGCCCGCCGCGCATCTCCTCGAATCCCATGCTGACGAGCTTGGCTTTGACCAGGTCGAGGAACTCCCGGTAAGGATGCTTCTTGCCGGCCGCGATGCGGGCCGGTTTGAGGGCGATTGTGTACTTGCGAAAGCGCACCTGGCGCCAGCTCCCGTCCTTCAGCATCTCGGGAGTCAGGCGGGTGGCTTCTTCCCGCACGCCTTCCTTCTGGATCTTAAGCGCCACGGCGTGTCCGAGCTCCTGGAGGCCGTAGGTGCGGATGACTCGCTCGTCCACGCGGAACGGCTCCTTCGGTTTGCCGCGCTTCTGGGAGAACTTTTCGATCAGGGCCTGATCGGACGCGGGAAACTCGGAGAGCGGCTTGGGTCCTTCGTGGACGAACCGGATCAGTTGCTGCAGCGAGTCGGCCGTGACGGAGGCGGCGCTCGTGGTTTGGACCACACCGCCGACGCCGATGGCGAGGACGCCTTCCCGTTTCAACTCGCCGACTGAGGTACTGATCTCACCCGAGTCCAACCCTTCGCGCGTCTGAATGTCCTTGATCGTCAACTGCCCGCCCTTCTCAGCAGCCGCGCGCAAGGCCGACATGACGCGGACCATCGGGGCGTAGCGCTGGAAATAGTGCTTGCCGGTTTCCGTGAGGGAGACGATCGGCCGGGTCGTCTCGGAGAGCACAGTCACCAGTCCCTTGAGCTGCAGGCGGCCGAGGGCGGCGCTGACCTGGGCGACCTCCAGGCCGGCGGCCTTGGCCAGGTCCTCTTCGGTCAGGCCCTCCCTCTGCGCGGAGGCCTTGAGCGCAGACACGACCTTGACTTCGTGCGGATGGAGGCTCTCGGCGAGCTGCGTCACCTCGCTCATCGACGAGCCTTACGGGAGGACGCCGCGGCCTTGCTGTGACCGGTTGGTTTGCCGTTATCGCCGGAGTCGGCGCCGGCGGCGCCGCCTGCGCGTAGCTGGGCGATCACCCGACGGTAATCACGCCCGGGAGCTTCGAAGATGGCGGAACCCGCCACCAGAATGTCGGCGCCGGCGGCCACGATCGCGGCGGCGTTGTCCACTTTCACGCCACCGTCCACCTCGAGCAGCACGGAGCGGCCCGTGCGGTCGATCATCGCGCGCGCCTGCTTGATCTTGTCCAGGACACGGACGATGAATCGCTGGCCGCCGAAGCCAGGATTGACCGACATGATCAACAATAGATCGACGTCCGGCAGAATCTCTTCGACGCTGGTCAGCGGCGTGGCGGGATTCAAGGTGACGCCCGCCTGGACTCCTTTCTCCTTGATGGACTGGACCGTGCGGTGCAGGTGCGGACAGGCTTCGACATGGACCGTGAGATAGGTCGCGCCGGCTTCGGCGAATTCCCTGATGAATGCGTCCGGGTTCGTCATCATCAAGTGGACGTCGAGCGGAAGGGCCGTGACCTTGCGGAGGGCTTCGACGATGGGCGGTCCGATGGTCAGGTTCGGGACAAAGTGGCCATCCATGACATCCACGTGCACCAGATCCGCGCCGGCTTGCTCGACGGCGGCGATCTCGTCAGCTAAATGCGCGAAGTCTGACGACAGGATGGAGGGCGCGATTCGCACCTTGGGCATTGGAACGCCTCCTGGAAATCAGAGGTCAACTATAGAGCATCGGGTGGATGGTCGCAAGGGCCGGGGCCGAGTCTGCTGCCTGCCTTGACCGGATGGCCCGCCAGGTATTGCTTCGCGCTCAGGCGCTTGCCCGAAGCAGGCTGCAGTTCGCGGATCAGGAGCGCGCCTTTCCCAGCCGCGACGCGGATCGTCTCTCTCGTCGCTTCGAGGATGACCCCCGGCTCTGCCATGGCGCACCCCGGATTCGTGGGCTCGGCCCGCCAGATCTGCCAGCGCTCGTCGCCATAATAGGTATAGGCGCCCGGCCAGGGTGTCAGTCCGCGGATCCGGTTGGCCAGCGCCGTCGCCTCCTCATCCCAGCGCAGCATTCCATCCGCCTTCTTCAGCAACGGCGCGAGAGTGGCGCGGCTGTGGTCCTGGGGGATCGGGGCGAGGGTGCCGTCTTTCAAGCCGCGGATGGTCTTCACGAGCAGCCGTCCGCCGATGGGCGCCAGGCGGGCCGCGAGTTCGCCTGCCGTCTCCATCGGCAGGATCGGGACCGTCTCTTGTAGTAACACGGGGCCCGTGTCCATGCCCGCATCCATTAGCATCGTGGTGATGCCGGTCTCGGTCTCGCCGTTGATGATCGCCCGCTGGATCGGGGCGGCGCCCCGGTACTTGGGAAGCAGCGAACCGTGCACGTTGACGCATCCCTTCGGCGGCACGTCCAGGACGACGGGGGGCAGAATCCGGCCGAAGGCCGTGACGGCGATCAGGTCGGGCGCCCAGTTTTTCAGGGTCTCTAGGAAGGCCGGGTCTTTCATCTTGAGTGGTTGGAGGATCGGCAGTCCGGCCTGCTGAGCCAGCACCTTGACCGGGGGCGGGGTTAGTTGTTGCCCACGGCCCTTCGGGCGATCGGGCTGGGTGACCACTCCGACCACGCGGCCGGTCTTTTCCGGATCGGCTTCCAGAAGTGCCTGCAAGGAAGGCACGGCAAACTCCGGTGTCCCCATGAACACGATCCGCAACGGCGTGGTCATGCGCGCCATGATACCGTATTTCGATCGCCTTGACAGTATCACGTCAAGGTTGGTAGCATCCGCCTGCGGGGTGGAGCAGTCCGGTAGCTCGTCGGGCTCATAACCCGAAGGTCAAGGGTTCGAATCCCTTCCCCGCAACCATCCTTCTTTCTCCAGAGTCCTCACTCGTCCGACCAAAACTGCGCTTGACAGGTCTCTAAGGGTGGCCTAGCCTTGCCAGCGTCGCGCTGTTCAGATAGAGCGGAAGGGTCTCCTGCCAAAGGGGAAGTGACGCGGGACACGAGTCACACAAAAAGGAGTGTGTGCGATGAGGAATGTGGGATATAAGCGCACAATGATTTCCCGCATCGGGGCTGCGATTGGCTTTGTGTGTGGGGTGCTGGGTCTCCTGGCGGGCCTGACGAACCATACTTGGAAGTTGGGCCCCGCAGGATGGTTTGAAGGCGGGATCCTGCTCACTCTGATTGCGATGTTCGTACTCCTAGACGGCATGTTCGCGTTCCAGAAGGACCGGATGGCCCCGCGCAGCCTCGACGACTAATCATTCGTGCTCACAGAAGGGCTCGATCACTCCGAATGAAAGGAGTCGGTCATGAGTATCCTGAAAAGACTGAAAGACCATTTGGATCGCGAGAAGGTTCCATTCAAGGTCTTGACCCACAGCGAAACCTTTACAGCGCCGGAGCTGGCCCAGGCCCTCCATGTGCCAGGGAAAGAACTGGCAAAGGTGGTCATGGTGAAAGCGGACGAGCGCTTCGTGATGACGGTGCTCTCGGCTAACCAGAAGGTGGATCTCAAAAGACTCAGGGAGATTTTTCGGACTAGCCATGTGCGATTGGCCACCGAAGCAGAGTTCAAGGAGTTGTTCCCCGATTGTGAACTCGGGGCAATGCCGCCGTTCGGCAATCTCTACAGCCTAGAGGTATATGTGGACCAGTCCCTGACAGCGGACGAGGAGATCGTCTTTCAGGCCGGGACCCGCCATGAGGCAGTGAAGCTCCGCTACCAGAACTTTGCCAGTCTGGTCCGCCCTAGAGTTGCCGAGTTTCATGTGGCAACCACGGGACCCAAGACCGATCCATGAGAAGGAGCCGCGCGGGCCGCGAAGCGGGGACTCTGGGTCGATGCGACACCGGTGGGCTGCGGGAGTGATGGAAACTGCGTCGGTGACGGTATCTCTTCTTTCATTAAGCGGGACTGTTAATAGCTAGAGGCAATCCCATTATCCATCGCGTGGTGCTGCCAGTCGTTCCAGGCATGACCGAGTTCGTGGGCGAGGATGTAGCGACGTCGACGGATCGGCAGGGACTTTCGGATGTATAAAACGCGCTCGTCAGGATCCCAGTACCCATCCACCGACTCACCGGTTCCGTCCTCGACGATCTCCTCCATCTCACTGTCCGTAACCTGCTTGATCGTCACGACATAGCCGAAAGGCAATTGAACTCGCTTAGGGATGGTAAGACGCTGCATTTCTCCACCTTTTCTTTTTGGGGCTTTTCTTCCCCTCTCATCTTCCAGTATAACCCAGGTTTCGGCATTATTGTAATGCCTTGAATTCAATAGGGTTTCCAATGTCTAACACACGCATTGGATTGCGAACTGATCCTCGGTCGTCCCCAGAGGGACCTCCTGACCATACTTCGGGCCTGGCACTCAGCCTGGTTGTGCTGTTCGTCGTTCCGGTGATCCTAGAGCCGGGCTACGTGCGCTGGCTGTGGTCGAAGCTGCCAGCGTAGCTTGCTTCTGGACTGAAAGGTGTGAATGCTATAAGAATGGCTCTCTGAAAGAGCCGCTGCTGATGCGAATTGCTTGATCAAGGAGACCACATGACGAGCCAGTCGAAACACAGAAGCCGTGACCTAGTAGACGGGCCGAGCCGCGCGCCCGCCCGCGCCATGCTCAAGGCCGTCGGGTTCACCGATGACGACCTGTCCCGCCCGCTGGTAGGGGTGGCCAACACCTGGATCGAGGTCATGCCCTGCAACTACCATCTCCGGCGCCTCTCCGAAAAGGTGAAGGCCGGCATACGCGCGGGGGGCGGGACTCCCATCGAATACAACACGATTGCAGTCTCCGATGGCATCGCCATGGGCACGGAAGGCATGAAGGCTTCACTGATCAGCCGCGAAGTTATCGCAGACTCCATCGAGTTGGTCGCGCGCGGACACCTGTTCGACGCGGTCGTGGCGCTGTCCGGCTGCGACAAGACGATCCCCGGCACGGTCATGGCGCTGGCCCGGCTGAACCTCCCGTCGCTGATGCTGTATGGGGGCTCGATCATGCCCGGCAAGTTCCAGGGGCACGACGTCACGATCCAGGATGTCTTCGAGGCGGTTGGGAAGCACGCGGCTGGCAAGATGACGGAGGCGGAGCTGCGCGATCTGGAGAACCAGGCCTGCCCAGGGGCCGGCGCCTGCGGCGGCCAGTTCACCGCGAATACGATGGCGATCGCGTTCGAGTTCCTGGGCATCTCCCCGATGGGCTTCAACGGGGTGCCGGCGATGGACCCGCGCAAGGATGAAGTCGCGTTCCGCTGCGGCCAGCTGGTGATGGAGCTGCTGCGGAAGGACCTGCGCCCGCGCCAGATCATCACGCGCAAGGCCCTGGAGAACGCCATCGCCGCTGTCGTCACCACCGGCGGCTCCACGAATGCCGTGCTGCACCTGCTGGCCGTCGCGCGGGAAGCCGGCGTGCGATTGACTATTGACGACTTCGACAAGATCAACCGGAAGGTTCCCTTGCTGGCTGATTTGAAGCCGGGCGGCCGCTTCATGGCAGCCGATCTCTATGCGGCGGGCGGCACGACGCTGGTCGCTAAGCGGCTGCTGGACGCCGGCCTGTTACATGCCGGTCAGCTCGCGGTCACGGGTCGCACGATTGGCGAGGAAGCCCGACAGGCGAGCGAGGCGCCGGGCCAGCACGTCGTCCGGCCGCTGTCCAATCCGATTAAGCCGACGGGGGGGCTGGTCATTCTTAAAGGAAACGTGGCGCCGGAGGGCTGCGTCGTAAAAGTGGC
>VBOD01000127.1 GCA_005877615.1 Nitrospirota bacterium
ATGATCCTGCCTTCTGCTTTTATTACCCCGAAAACCTAGAACTGCTGGAAAGCGAAGGGGCCTCGGTCATTCGCTTTTCCCCTTTGCACGATCAGGTTCTCCCTGACGTGGAGTTGCTTTACTTGGGCGGGGGATACCCGGAGCTGCATGCGGAGGCGTTGGCCCGCAATCACCGGATGCGGACGGCGATCCGCGAATTCGCCCGGCGAGGCGGCCCGATCTACGCGGAGTGCGGCGGCATGATGTATCTAATGGAGGCGATTCGTGACCTCGAGGGCAAGGTACACGACATGGTTGGCCTCTTTCCCGGGGAAGCGGTGATGCGGCGGTCAGGCCTGGTCATGGGCTATCGGGAGCTGGAAGTCACGACACCCTGCGTGTTGGGGAGTCCAGGGCTCAAGGCGAGAGGCCATGAGTTCCATTACTCCTGTCTGAAGAATCACCCATCCCTGGAATTCGCCTGTATGGTGACGGATGCGGAGGGCCGCCGGAAGGACCAGGACGGTCTTCTTCGAGGCAACGTCCTGGGTCTATACACCCATCTGCACTTTGCCAGCCAACCTCAGTTGGCCCGGTCGCTCCTCGCGTGTGCGCGGGAGCGCAAGGTTGGGAGGAAGGAGGACTGAGCATGCGCATCACCAAGGTCTACACGCGGACGGGGGATGCCGGAAAGACGCGGCTGGCCGGCGGACAGCAGGTTTGGAAAGACAGTCTGCGGGTCGAAGCCTATGGCATGGTGGACGAGTTGAACGCGCTCGTGGGGGTGGTGCGGGCCTTCAACGCTGATCTGGTCGGGAAGCACACGTCAGCGGCACGTCTGGACGATGAGCTCCGCTGGATCCAGAATAAACTGCTGGACGCGGGCGGCATCCTGGCGACGACCCCCGGGCAGGTGTTCAAGAACATGCCGCAGATTACAGCGAAAGATGTCTCCCGCTTGGAACGCGTGATTGACACATGCCAGAAGGATCTCGCCCCGCTGAAAGAGTTTATCTTGCCGGGAGGCGGGAAGGTGCCCGCGCTGCTCCACCAGGCGCGGACCGTGTGCCGTCGGGCGGAGCGTGAGACCGTGCGCCTCTCGCGGGAAGAGCCAGTCGATGCGGCGATCTTGAAATTCCTGAACCGACTCAGCGACGCGCTGTTCGTGCTGGCGCGATGGATCGGGAAAACCCAGGGGGAACCGGAGCTGCTGTGGGAACGAGACAGCACGACCGCCTGAAGGCTGATAAAACTGCAGGCCGCGCACGAGCCCTCGCGGTGCTCGGAACGGGCTCGGACGTGGGGAAGAGCGTCATCGCCGCGGGCCTCTGTCGGCTCCTGGCCAGGAAGGGAATCCGAGTGGCGCCCTTCAAGGCGCAGAACATGTCCTTGAACTCCTTTGTCACGGCGGACGGCGGGGAGATTGGACGGGCGCAGGCTCTGCAGGCGGAAGCCTGTGGCCTGGCGCCGCATGTCGATATGAATCCCATCCTGCTCAAGCCAGAGTCCGACCAGTGCGCGCAAGTGATCGTGCACGGGAAGGTCTGGGGGAGATACGAGGGCCGTCGGTACTTGGAGCAAACCCGTGAGCTGGTTCGACATGTCCGCGCCAGTTACGAACGGCTGGCCCGCGCGTACGAGGTCCTTGTCATCGAGGGAGCCGGGAGCGCGGCCGAACTCAACCTGCGCGACCGGGACTTGGCCAACTGGGCGGTGGCCGAGTTTGCTGGCGCCTCGGTGGTTCTCGTGGCGGATATTGACCGCGGCGGCGTGTTTGCGCAGGTGATCGGCACCATCGAGCTGCTCGCCCCGCAGGAACGGCGGCGGGTCGTGGGAGTCGTGGTCAATAAGTTTCGTGGCGATGCAAGCCTGTTTGCCGATGGGGTGGCCTTGCTGGAAGCCCGCACCGGCGTGCCCGTGTTGGGGGTGCTCCCGTTCCTGCGGGACTTGGAGTTGGACCAGGAGGACAGCGTGGAGCGGGACCGCTACCGCCAGACCCCCTTTACGGCGCAGGCGGTGAATGTGGCGGTGACGCTGGTGCCCCATCTGAGCAACTTCACAGACTTCAACGCGCTGGTTGGTGAATGCGATGTGGCGCTCCGGTACGCGGCCACGCCGTCCGATCTGGCCGGGGCCGACGTTGTGGTGCTGCCGGGCACCAAGAACACGATCGCCGATCTTGAACATCTGCGAAGCAAGGGCTTTGTCGAGGCCCTGGTGCGCCACGTTGCCCGAGGCGGGGAGCTCGTGGGGATCTGCGGCGGCTATCAGATGCTGGGGCGGGAGGTGTCCGATCCATGCGGTGTCGAGGCTGGCGGGCGGACACCCGGCATGGGATTCCTGGATGTGGCGACCGAATTGCTGCCTGACAAGAGGACGACGCAGGTTGAAGCGCGTCCGTTGCTTACGAACGTCGCGCCTGACTGTACGGTATCCGGTTACGAAATCCATATGGGCCTCACCAGCCGCGGCTCTGTCCCACCCGGCTTTCGGATTCTGCGTCGTTCTGACGAGGGTCTCTCACAGGCAGGCCGGCACACTGAGGCAGAGGACGAAGCGGCGGACGGAGCGTGTCGCGAAGACGGGTTGGTCTGGGGGACATATATCCACGGTGTCTTTGACCGGCCAGGGTTCCGCCGTCAGTGGTTGAACCGACTGCGTCAGAGGAAAGGACTGCACCCATTAGATCGGTCGGTCTCTGAGGCAGTCACGGCACGGCTGCGGTCTTCGCTGGACCGCTGGGCCGACCATCTACAAAAACATGTGCAGGTCGAGCGTCTTTTCGCGGCGGTCGGTGTGGGATGAGCGATGTTGTCGTTTTCCTACATCGAGAATCAAATAGTGCATGAATAACCATACAGTGAAAATCTCGTTACCACAATTGTGTTGAAGTATGCTTCGGCATCGTTACTGCATGGGTGCCACGTGTCAGAATGCGACACTGCGTCAGCTTTTAGTTTGTGTCTGAAACGTTTGTCTAACTCGTTGGTACGGTGGTGGAACTTCCGCTTAAACTTTATGCATGGGGACTGTGGAGCTGGAAGGGAGTGATTGCTCCTCGACGTGCACAAGGCTATCCCCAGAGTATCCACAGAAATTGTGGACAGATGACGGTGCAAGAATCCTCTGTCCAGGGACGATGCGCCGCTTCTAGCGATGGATTCGTGAACGCTGTTACGGGATGTTCAAGACAGATGCGGCATCGGAAGGCCCGAGTCTCGAAAGGGGGGCCGTGTGAAGGTCTCATGATGTCCCGGCGTGGGAAGACCACACAGGGTGCCAAGATACCCACGCGTCACGAACCATGTCGGCATTCAGGCGGACTGAATTCGTGCACAGCGCCCTCGTGCATGTTTCAAATGCACGCCGCCAAGGGGCGACGAGCCTCACTACAGGATATAGTGGCGCGACCGAATTGGACCACCGATCGCTTGGGAAGGTTGGGAGAACCGAGAGCATGCCCAAGATCCTGACCGCTCGACGGCGTGAAGATGAGCGGGAACGCGCCCGGTTGTACCTGAAGAGCCGATTGATGCTGCCGACCATCCCGTTAGGGATGGTCACGCTATTGGCTGGCTATGCAGACGTGGTGCTGATGTGGATCCAAGATCAGCTGACACCCAGGGCATTGCTGGGGAGCACGATCCTGTTCCTGTGTGGCGCCGTCTGGGGATGGGGCCATGCCCGGTACGAGCGGTACTTGCTGGGAACCTGTCCCGAATATTTCGCGCGGAAGCAGAAACTGTTGGACGCCGCCAAGGAATATAAGCGAGTGAAGCGAGACGTGCCGGCCACGGGGCCACTTCATCCAGGCCGGCGGTTTGCGCTGGCGATGTACGTCGTGGGGATCGCTTCCCAAGCTGGAATCAGCCTGTATTATCTCGGCCACGTGGGGGCCTATGCAGCGATCTTTCTCCCCTGGGCAGGCTACTTTAACGCCAAGGTCATTTTCTGGAGGAGTTTGTTTACGTCCGGATAGGCTGCTATTGCCGAACCCGCAGGAACAAGTACCCGGCAAAACATAGGAATAAGATGTTGGCCGTCCAGCCGGCCAGCAAAGGGGGCAGCACATTGCTCCGTCCCAACGCCAATGCGACCGAGTGGGTCGACCAGTACAGGAAACCCACCAGCAGGCTATACCCGACTCCCCTGACCAGCCCTGTCCCGCGCGAGCCGGTTTCCATGAGGCTCATGGTGAGGCCGATCAGAGCCATGATCAGGCATACAAAAGGAAAGGCTATGCGCCCGAACAGATCCGTTGCGTACCGAGCCGGGTTGTACCCGTCTTGTCGGAGCCGCTCGACATAGGCGGCAAGCTCCCGCAGGCTCAACGCTTCTGAGTCGATACGGATGGTGTGACGGAAATCTTCGGGCTTTTGGTTCAATTGAACGGGGAGGCGATCGAAGGACTGCGACCGGACACCCTGGTCGCCCTGAAACGTCCGGCTGATGCCGGAGACCAGGACCCAGCCCTCGTTTTCGTACAGCAGTTCCTTCGCGGAGACGAGTTCCCGGATGGCAAAGTCCTGTTCCAGACGGTACAGACTGACGCCGTAGATGCGTGGCGCGTTGTCGTCGGGCAGGTCGCCCCGCATGAGCGTTTGATCGCCCAGCCGCACCCAGATCTCATTGGCTTGGAAGACGGCGCGCGGATTGCGTTTTTCGATTTTGATCTCGCGCAGCGCTTCCGCCTGCTGATTTGCGCCCGGGATCACGGCGTCGTTGGCCCAGAGCATCAGGAGGCTCAGGGCCTGGGCGATGACAAGGAACGGGATGGAGACCCAGTAGAGGCTGATGCCGCTGCTGCGCATAGCGGTGATCTCGTTGTTCCGAGAGAGGATCGAGGCTGTCAGCAGGGTGGACATCAAGACGGCGAGCGGTGTGATCTGGAAAAGGATGCCGGGACACTTCAGCACAAAGTACCAGAGGATATGGCGAAGTTCGGCTTGGTAGCCGACGAACTTCCGAATCTTCTCGACAAAGTCGACGACGAGGTACACGACGGCCAAGCCCCCCAGGCAGGTCGCAAACACCCGGAGGTACTCGCGCAGGAGATAGGTCATGAGGAGCGACATGGGGTCCCTCGGATGAGCTACAGGCGCATGCGCCGGTGGAACAGCCAGACGATGACTAAGACAAAGACGGCATCAGGGAACCAGGCGGCGGCGAAGGGGCTCAGGACTCGGGCTGAGACCCAGAAGTCCCCGATGACACTCAGGACATAAAAGAGGACGATGATCAGAATCCCCACGGCAAAGCCACCGGCCCGGCCGGACCGTTTCATGACGATCCCGAGCGGCATCCCGATCAAGCCAAACAGGATCGTGGAGACTGGGAAGGCTATGTTCTTATAGTAGTCTTCCAGGAGGCGGAGGTAGCGAGGATCTTGTCCCTTGGTCTCGGCGATCTTCTGGCGAATTTCATACAGCGACAATCGTCCTTCGGGTTCCGGGGCCAGGCTTTCGGTGAGGTCCAGTTTAAAATCGTAGGTGGTGAAGCGGATCGTCTGGTACTGGTCGAGATCCTTTGGATTCACATGGATGGTGCCGTCCTGAAGCGTCAGACCAAGGCGGTTGTGGAGGGGATCGTTGATGATTTTCCAGTTGCGGGCCACGATGATCCG
>VBOD01000013.1 GCA_005877615.1 Nitrospirota bacterium
TGCAAGAGCTTCACGACAATGAGGGTGGAGCTTAGGGCTGCCGCCACCGCTACATAGAGAAGATCGAAGTTCCCGTTGCCTATCCTATAGCCGAAGAATCGGAATGCTAAAAGGCCCAATGCCACACAGGCGGCAAACTGCACGATCCCCAGTGTCAACATGGACTTGCCCATCTTCACGAGTTCCCGAAGATTGATCTCCATGCCGATGATAAAGAGGAGCAAGTTGAGCCCTATCTCGGAGATCAGCTCAATATTGGCTTCATTCGTCACAAGCCCAAACCCTAGGTGGGTTCCCAGAAGTACACCGCCCAGGACATATCCGAGAATCAATGGCTGGCGTAAGAGCCGCGCCACGTGGGACGCTGCCGCTGCGAAGATGATCCCGTAGGCGATGTCGGTTAGAAGTGAAAGGGATTGGTCAATCGCTGGGCTCATCTCCCGTTCCCTCGGCGGCCTGGTCCAGTTCTTCCATCATGCCTTCGTCGAAGTCTTCGCCTGTCTCCCCGGCCATCTTCTTCATAAACCGCGCCATGCTCTTGGGATCGCTCTCATCGAGGTCGCCGAAGCTGCTCGGGTCGGCCAGCGACTCGAGGCGGGCCTCTTCTGACTTGGGGGTGGCGATGCGGGACATAAGCCTGGTCAATCGCTCGCTCCCGCAGTGTTGGCAGCGCGCCGGCTCGGGGTTGCTGACGCTCAGGATGAAGAGCGTGGTGCGCTTGCGGCAGGCGTCGCATTGGTATTCGTAAATCGGCATTCCAGCACCTCTGCTTCGTGCCCAGAAATGTTGCTCAAAATCTGCGGTGGACGTCAACCCTCCTCATACTATAATGGTAAGCAAGAAGGCAAACCCGGCAATGCCGGCATCCGCGATCACGACCGGAGGGGAAGAGCATGGACATTCGGACCGAGAGCCGCAACGTGACGATGGTCCCTCAGTGGCAGGAAGAAATCGAGGCCCGCTTACATGACCTCCAGGACGGGCACAACGACATCCTCCACGCCAGGGTGATCCTGGAAAGGAACCGGCACCATAACAAGGGGCCCAGGATCGCCATGGCGCGGCTGGTGTGCAACGTGCGGGGCGGAACCTTCACCGCCTCGAAAACCGAAGAGACGTTCGAAGAGGCCATCCGGGCGACGTTCAACGCGATGGAGGAGGAGTTACGAACGTTCCGGGAAAAGAGGAAGCAGCGGGCGCGGGTCGAATCGGCCCGACGGAAGCCGGGCAAAAGGACGCGGTTCGACTGAAACCGCGCCGGAGGCCATAGTAGGAGACAGGCAGGGAGGTCGCGTGCGCGCGTTGGTCAAGACGAAGGCCGTCCCGGGGTTGGAGCTGGTGGACGTCCCCAAGCCGTCGGCCGGCCCGGGGCAAGTGGTCGTACGGGTTCTGGCCACGTCCCTCTGCGGGACCGATAACCACATCTACCGCTGGGACGAGTGGGCGCAGGGACGCATCCACCCGCCGCGCATCATCGGCCACGAACTGTGCGGCGAGGTCGTCGAGGCCGGCCCCGGCGTGGCGGCGGTCGCCATCGGGGATTACGTCGCGGCCGAGTCGCACATCACGTGCGCCGTGTGCTTCCAGTGCCGGACAGGCAACGCGCACGTGTGCAAGAACTACCGGATCCTGGGCATCGACGAAGACGGCTCGTACGCCGAGTACGTGAGGCTTCCCGAGCGCGTCCTGTGGAAGACCTCGCGGGAGATCCCGCCGGAATTCGCCTGCCTGCAAGAGCCACTGGGCAATGCCGTCCACGCGGCGCTGGTGGAGGACCTCACCGGGCAATCCGTGCTGATCACCGGCTGCGGCCCGACGGGGCTCTTCGCGACGGCGGTGGCCCGCACCGCAGGCGCCGGCGTGATCATCGCCTCGGACGTGAGCGACTACCGGCTGGGCCTCGCCAAGCAATTGGGCGCGGACTACACGATCAATCCCACCAGGGACGACACCGACCTAATCACTCGCGTGACGGGCGGGGAGGGGGTGGACGTGGCGCTGGAGATGTCCGGAAACCCTGCCGCGATCCACAAGTGCTTCCTGTACGTCAAGAACGGCGGTCGCGTCACGCTGTTCGGCATCCCGGAGGCGCAAGTCAGCTTCGACATGACGAACGAGATCATCTTCAAAGGCATCCGGGTCTACGGCGTGACGGGGCGGCGCCTGTTCCAGACCTGGTACCGTCTTTCTGGGCTCTTCAAGGCGGGCCTCAACATCAAGCCTGTCGTCACCCACGTCCTGCCCTTGGACAAATTCGCCGAAGGGTTCGACCTGGTAGCGAAAGGCCAGTGCGGCAAAGTGGTCCTCCGACCGTAGATGTCGTACGACAAGATCAAATCGCTCATCGAGCAGCAGCTCGCGGAGATCCGGGCGGCGGGGTTGTATAAGACCGAGCGCGTCCTGCTGGGCCCGCAGGGGGGCAGCATCCGCGTCGCGCAGGGGACAGCCATCAACCTTTGCGCCAATAATTACCTGGGCCTGGCCAACCATCCGGCGATCGTAGAGGCGGCGGCGCATGCGGTCCGCATGCGAGGGTACGGCATGGCCTCGGTGCGATTCATCTGCGGGACGCAGGACCTCCACAAGGATCTCGAACGAGCCATCACGTCGTTCCTCGGCGCCGGCGATACCATCCTCTACAGTTCCTGTTTCGACGCGAACACTGGCCTCTTTGAGACGCTTCTCGGCGAGGACGACGCCGTGCTCAGCGACGCGCTGAACCACGCGAGCGTGATCGACGGCATCCGCCTGTGCAAGGCCCAGCGGTACCGGTACGCGCACGGCGACATGGCCGACCTGGAAAAGGGCCTGCGGGAGACGGCGGGGCGGCGCATCCGCCTGATCGCCACCGATGGGGTCTTTTCGATGGACGGGGACTTCGCCCGGCTCGATGCGATCGTCGAGCTGGCCGAGCGGTACGGCGCCATCGTGATGGTGGACGACAGCCACGCGACCGGTTTCATCGGCCCCACCGGACGGGGGACGCCGGAACTGTTCGGCGTGGCCGACAAGGTGGACCTGATCACGAGCACGCTTGGCAAGGCAGTAGGAGGCGGGACCGGCGGCTTCACGGCGGGCCGGCGCGAGTTGATCGAATTGCTGCGCCAGCGGTCACGTCCGTACCTGTTCTCGAACGCCATCCCGCCGATGATCTGCGCGGCGGGCTTGAAGGCGTTGGAACTGATCCGGCAGGGCGGCGAGCTGCGGAGGCGGCTGGAGGAGAACGCGCGGTTCCTGAGACAGGCTCTGGAGAAGCTTGGATTCAAGGTCAGGCCCGGCATGCACCCGATCATGCCGGTCATGCTCGGCGACGCGGCGCTGGCCGTGCGGATAGCGGACCGTTTGTTGGAGGAAGGCGTGTATGTGATCGGGTTCAGCTACCCCGTCGTGCCCAAGGGAGAAGCGCGCATCCGGGTGCAGGTCTCGGCGGCGCACACTCGCGAGCAGCTCAGCCAGGCGGTGACGGCCTTCGAAAAGGTGGGGCGGGAGTTGGGCGTCATTTCATAGCCGCTGACGGCTTTTCGCCTGCCTTTCTGATTGACACTCCTCCAAACATGGTCTTAGTCTTTGGGTATGGGTTCACGCATTCTTCGAGCCATCATCGTGCCGGGGCTGGTCCTGGTCGCCGGCGCCTTGCCCGTGCACGCCGATGAACCCATTGCAATCGGCACGATCCTTCGTGATGCTGACTCCTATCACCTTCATTCGGTCCTCTTGAAAGGTAAGGTTCGAGATTCGCAGGTGATTGCTCCCTTTCTTCCTCCCACCGAGCAGTGCCCCAAGCACCACGTAGCGGTCGCGTTTACTCTTGACGATGAAACCGGTTTCATCCAGGTGGGAGCTCATCTCTGTGGGAATCGCTCGATCAAGAATGGAGACAATGTGCTGCTCCGTGCCATTATACTTGTTGCTCACGAGTACACTGATGGAGAAGATCGGCGAACGGTGGCGGCAATCTTGAAAGGAATGCAGCGTCTAGGAGATTAGCGCTCTAGAAAAAGTAGGCTCGTTTAAAGGGGGCGGCGTGGGCTTTCTGATCCGGGTGTTCGCGAATGCGCTGGCGATCCTCGCCGCCGCCTATATCCTGCCGGGGATCGAAGTCAGCGGCGGTCTGGCCGTGCTGGCGGCGGGTCTCGTGCTGGCGATCATCAATGCCGTCGTCCGGCCGGTGTTGATCTTCCTGACGTTGCCGTTCACGCTGGTGACGCTGGGACTCTTTCTCTTCGTCCTGAACGCTTTCTGCCTGTGGCTCACGTCCTGGCTGGTCAAGGGATTCGAGGTGCACGGGTTCTGGCCGGCGGTGTTCGGGGCCATGCTTGTGAGCGTCGTGAGCTGGCTGCTGAACGCCTTCCTCAGCGACCGGGGCCAGGTCGTCGTCATCACCCGCCACAAGCGATTTCCTGGCGGCGACGTCATCGACATCTCCCCCAAACGCTAGGTGCCCACTAGCACCAGCGCCAATCCCACTTGCTCAAGGTCTTCTTATTGGTCAGAACCGGTTGCGACAGGTTCTCGCTGATGGGTTTGGGATTAAAAGTGAGGACGTATTCCACGCACACCTTGGGTATCTTCTCAGTTTGATACGTCCATACAGCGCTGCCTTCGGGATTGTCGGACGCCTTAAACGGCGAGCCGAGGTACTGTGTCACGTCGTACTGAGTACTGTGCCCGACCCCCTTTCTGAGGTAGAAACTGGGCGCGGCGTACATGGCGGCGACGACTCCGAGCACTACAATGAGCACGATTGTCTTGATCATGTCTTCCCTTGTCCACTCACTTCTTGGGCGGAGCGTTGAAGCGCCAGTCATTGAATTCTTCGATGACAGGGTCCAGGTTGAAGGCCACGCTGACGCGCGGCGCGGACCCGTTGTACACGCCGACGGCGTGCGAGAGCCAGCCGGGGAACAACACGCATTGCCCGGCGGTGGGCGTGAACGCGATGCTCTTTCCGGCGTCGTGCAGTTCGGGCACGGCGTAGCGCAGATAGGGGGCCAGCATCGTGGCCAGGCACCCGCGAGGATCAAACAGCAGGAGGTCGCCGCCGCTCTTGCCGTCCGCGGCGATGTCTCCGACGTCCGCGTAGTACACGCCCGACCAGAAGGTGCCGGGGTGCGGGTGGACCGAATTGCTGCCTCCCTTGCGCTGCACGTTCGCCCAAGTCTCGACGACCTGCCAGCGGGGATGTTTGCCGGCAAGGTCCGGCGCCCGTTCGGAGAATTCCGTCGCCTGCGTGGCGACTTCGATGATCGGGGTCATGAGGTCTTTGAGGACCGGCCCGGCCCACTCGAACATGGACATGTCGTGCGGCGAGGACCAGCCGACGACCTCGTGGTCCGCCTCGGCGGGGTGGGAGGCCTCCCGCTCGAGAATCGCCCGGCGCAGCTCCTTGTTGACGCGCTCGTGGTCCGGGACGGTGAAGACCAGCAGCGGGGTGGAGAAAATCGGCCGGATGCGGATTTCCATCTCCTTGGACATGCCAATACCTTTCGTGCTGCGTCAATCGAGAATATCGTCAGGTCAGCGGGGTGTCAAGTTAGCCTGGATCGCGCCTTGAGAAGCCTGCCTTGCTCCGTTATAATGCGTCCCTCATGGCGTTTCCCGCCAAAGACTTTGTGAGTCTGCTCCAGGACGTGGGATTCGACTTCTTCACCGGGGTTCCGGATTCGACGTTGGGTGGGGTCATCGCCACCTTGATCGAGCGGCGGATTTATATCCCGGCGGTCCGCGAAGATGAGGCGGTGGGTCTGGCGGCCGGGGCCTACATGGGTGGCAAGATACCGGCGGTGCTGATGCAGAACTCGGGGCTGGGAACGTCTTTGAACGCGTTGATCTCGCTGAACCTGATCTATGTGCAGCCGTGTCTGCTCCTGATCTCCTGGCGCGGCCACGACGGGAAGGATGCCCCCGAGCATCTGGTGATGGGGCAGGTCATGACGAAGTTGCTCGATCTGGTGCGCATCCCGCACCGCGCTTTGCGCGCGGAAACCGTGCGCGAGGACGTGGGCTGGGCCGGGCAGGTCTTCATGTCGCAACGCATCCCAGTCGCCCTGCTGGTCACCCCGGGAGTCTTTTCGTGAGGCCCGAAGAAGGGGTCCTCACCAGCCGCAGCCGCGCGCTCGGAGCGGTGCTCGAGTTGCTCACCGACGAGCTTGTCGTCGTCTGCAACGGATTCCCCTCGCGGGAGGTTTACGCGCTGCGCGACCGGCCGGAGAATTTCTATATGATCGGGTCCATGGGCTTGGCGTCGGCGATCGGCCTTGGCGTCGCCCTGGCGCAACCAAGGCGCAAGGTGGTGGTGTTGGACGGCGACGGCAACGTGTTGATGGCCATGGGCACGCTGGCGACGGTGGGAGCGTTGAAGCCGAGGAATTTCGTGCACATCGTGTTCGACAACGAAGTGTACGGCAGTACCGGCAACCAGCCGACGCTCTCGCAAACCGTGCGACTGGAGCAGGTAGCCAAAGCCACCGGCTATAAGAACGTGGAGCGGGTGCGTGAGCTGGACGATACAGTGTACGAGGCGAAGACGATGTTGAAGGAAGACGGTCCGAGTTTTCTGCTCGTGAAAGTCTCGGAGCTGGCGGAGGACGTGGGTCGGGTGGGGATCGAGCCGGCGGCCATGACCGAGCGATTTCGGAAGGCCGCCATGGGAGGCCACGCGTCATGATCTTATTGAACCCCGGTCCCGTCAACGTGTCCGAGCGCGTGCGGCAGGCGTTGCTGAAACCGGACATTTGCCATCGTGAGTCAGAATTCAACGACTTGATCGAGGGCATCCGGGACAAGCTCATTCGGGCGTTCGCCCCCGGGGGGAATTTCGTGCCCATCCTCTTGACCGGGTCTGGCACGGCGGCCGTGGAGGCGGCCGTCACCTCTTGTCTGCCGCCGGGGCGCCGCATCCTCCTGATCAAGAACGGCGTGTACTCGCAGCGGATCTCGGCGATCGCCAACGCGCACAAGATGCAGAACATGGATATCTCGTTCGAGTGGGACCAGCGCGTCGAAAACGAACCGATCGAGGTCGCGCTCCGGCAGAACAAGGCAATCCAGGTCGTGGCGGTCGTCCATCACGAGACGTCCACCGGCATGCTCAACCCCGTCAAGGAGATCGGGGCGATCGCCAAGAAAGCCGGTCGCTTTCTGTTGGTGGACGGCGTCAGCAGCCTGGGCGGGGAAGAGATCGATTTTAATTCCTGCAACGTGGGGTTGATGGCCGGCTCCTCGGGCAAGTGCATCCAGGGCTTTCCCGGGGTCGGGTTCGTCCTCGTTCGGCGGGACCTCATGGAGCAGATGGTGACTTATGAACAGCGGTCGGTGTACCTTCACCTGCCCACCTATTACAGGCAGCAGGAGGAAGGCTCCATCCCATTCACCCCGGCAGTGCAACTCTACTATGCCTTCGACGAGGCGCTGAACGAGCTGCTGGAGGAAGGGGTGGCGAACCGCATCGCGCGATATCGCAAGCTGGCGCGTCTCATCCGAAACCGCATGCGGGCCATTCGGATGAAGTTCTACCTGCGCGAGCCCCTCTGGTCGAGCACTCTGTCTGCCTTCAACCTGCCGGAGGGCGTCTTCTACGATCACCTGCACGACCTGCTGCGCGAGCGGGGCTACATAGTGTACGCCGGCCAGGCTCAGTTGGCGGAGAGCATTTTCCGCGTGGCCAACATGGGGGCCTTGACCGAGGCCAACATCACCGGCTTCCTGGACGCCTTCGAAGAAGCCTTGCCGGAGGCGCAGAAGCGCGGCGAAGAGCGGTTGAAGGAGATGGAGCGCCTGACCGGTGACCGGAAGGAGAAGGAAGAGCGGGAGAAGGCCGAAGCCGAGGCGGCGAAGAAGGCCGAGGAAGAGGCGGCCCTCGTGGCCAAGGCGAAAGCTCTGGAGGAACTCGAGGCGAAAGCGGCCAGCAGGGAATCCAAAGAGAAGGACACTGGAGAAGAGGCGAAGACGAAAGCTTAAAGAACGAGATGATATATGAAAGCCATCATCCTGGCAGCGGGTGTCGGCAAACGCATCGGGGCGGCCACCGGGAATCGACCCAAGTGCCTGCACGAGTTCGGCGGGCGATCCCTGCTGGTCCGGTATCTCGATGCGTTGCTCGCAGTCGGGGTGAAGAGCGCGGTCCTCGTCGTGGGGCATCGGCAGGAACTGATCCGGGACGCGGTCGGGGAGAGTTATCGCGGCCTGGCGATTCGGTATGTGGTCAACGATCAGTACCACCGGGGCAGTCTCTATTCGCTGTGGCTGGCTCGCGGGAGCTTCGACGACGACCTGCTGATCATGGACTCCGATGTGCTGTGCCCGGCCTCGTTCGTGAGGCGGCTGGTCACGTCCCCCCATCCGAACGTCCTGTTGGTTGATGAGATGGCGCGTCAGGATTCAGAAGAGCGGATGGCGATCATCCGGGGCGGCCGGGTGGTGGCGCTGACGAAGAAGATTCCGAACGAGCCGCCGGACCTGATCGGCGAGGGGGTGGGGTACATCAAAATCAACCGGGAGGATGCCCGAGCCATGCTGGCTGCGATGGAGCCCTTTGTGCAAAAGGGCGAGCTGGACATGGAGTATGAGGATACCTGGGAGGCCTTCTTCCGCGCGGTTCCAGTGGGCTGCGAAAAGATCGGCGGGCAGCCGTGGATCGAAATTGACTTCCCGGAGGACATCGTGCGCGCCGAGCGGGAAGTGTTACCGAGACTACAGGAGACGCTATGAGCATCCGCATGGACCAAATTCAACCGACCATCGACCGCGAATACGACTACTTCATGTCCGAGCACCCGCACTGGAGCCTGACGAAGGGCGATCAAGACCTCGAACTGGTGGCGCACGCGCTCCGCGTGCTGCTCCACATGAAGACCACCCCACAGCACCTGTCCGAGTACCTCGCGCTGGTGGACTGCCAGCACGCGGACGGAGGGTGGGGGAAGATGGCCTCCAATAAGGAGAGCGCCGCGTGGGTGACGGCATTCTGCGCCCTGATGTTGATCCGCGGGAACCTCTCCTTGAAGCATCCGCGGATCGCCGAGGCCGTCAAGAAATGCGCCCGCTATTTCCTGGAGACCCAGAAGGAGGACGGGAAATGGTCCGATCCGTCCTGGGCGGACCTGGATGCCGTGAGCCACCCGATCAGCTTCTTTGACGTGCTGCTGGCCGTCGGCAAGCACCTCGTGGATGAGCCAACCCTGGCCAAGGTCAGAGCCTCCTGGCGCAAGGGGATGAAGTTCATGTTGGACCGGCAGACGGCTGACGGCGGCTGGTACGATCCCGAGTTCCATCCCACGGGGGTGGAGATCACGGCGCACCTGATCCAAGATTCCATTGTGGCGGATCTGCTCCTCGGCGATGAGTTCAACGTGCGCGAGTGCTGCCGGAAGGGCGTGATGAAGCTGCTCTCGGTGCAGGCCGCTGACGGGTCCTGGGACGGCGAGAACGTAGACCACACCATGGACTGCACGCGGTCCATCATGCTGGTCTGCAGCGTCCTGGGCATGCGGGCGCAGTGCGACCGCGCGATCGAGCGCGGGCTCGAGTGGATTCTCAAGCACAAGTGCGAGCACGGATGGCCTGATTTTCCGGGGATGGAGACAAACCTCGAGCGCACCTGCGATGGGCTCGACACCCTGCTCAAGTACAGGGCGTACAGCCAGCCGGTCACGACCGCTATCGTCAAGCTCTGGGGGTATGCCGCGTGATTTTTCTGGCAAAGGTCGCCGAGATCCCGGACGGCGCGCGCAAGCTCATCCAGGTGAACGGCATCAGCGTCGCGCTGTTCCGTCACGAGGGGCAATTCTACGCTCTGAACAATGCGTGTCCCCACCGCCAAGGGCCGCTGGTCCGGGGGACACTCGAAAAAACTGCGGAAGGGAGCGGGTGCTTCATTCGCTGTCCGATGCACGGCTGGAGGTTTGACCTGGCCACGGGCGACAGCCGCGGGCGCCCGGGCAACGCCACTGTCTATCCGCTCATCCGGCAGAATGACGAACTGTACATCGAGCTCTGAGCTCTTATGGACCGCGCTCCCATTGACAGCGCCCTGATCCTGACAACCACGCGAATCTTCAACCGGCCGGGCATGCCCTCGCCCGCGAGCCCCCTGACGGTGGTGGGCGGCCTGTCCCTGTTTCAACGGACCATTCTGACCCTGCAACGCGGCGGCATCTCCCGGTTCATTGTGCTGGCGGGGGACGAGACGGAGGACCTGCAACGTCAGTTGCACGCAGATGGGCGCATCCGGGCGTCAGTGCGGTGGCTTCCGGTGCTGGAGTTTTCCCCTGGTGATCCCCGCGCGTGGGAGATTTTTCCGGGCCTCTTCGGCGCATCGTACTTGGTGGTTGGGACGGGGGCCGTCTTTCCGGCGAGCCTGGTGACGCGCGTGCGGCAGGAAGCGGGGAACGGCGAGCCGCTCGTCGTGGTGCGGGACGTCCCGCAGCCACAGTCACGGGACGCCCTGAATCCTTCGACGGGGCTCAGAACGGGGTCCTCGAAGCCGGAGGGACGATCGCGTGAGCCAGGCGACTTAGCAGTTTTGGAGCCGTCTTCTGCTGAAGGC
Source organism: Nitrospirota bacterium (assembly GCA_005877615.1). Lineage (GTDB taxonomy): Bacteria > Nitrospirota > Nitrospiria > Nitrospirales > NS-4 > NS-12. The sequence continues at coordinate 10,547 of VBOD01000013.1, forward strand.
GGCGTGGCGACCACGCTGGAGACTCCCGCGACGCCGACCCTCGACGTTGATCTCATGGTGATTCCGGAAGGCTTTACCGCCTCCGGTTGGGCGACCCCGCAGGACAGCCCGTACCCCGTGCACGCGGCGTTCGAGCGAGCAATTCGCCAAGGGCAGGGGCGAGTGCTGCTGTTAGGATCGGACTGGTACCAGGACGTCTGCGCCGAAGGGACATCCGGCCCGGCCGAGGCGGAGCAGACGTTGATCCGTTCGCTCAAGGGGGGCCTCGAAGGCTTCGTGGACCGGCATTTTAATCGCCGGTGTTCGAGGTGGATCACCCGGTGGCTGCTGCGCACGCCGTTGACGCCCAATGGCGTGACCGTCCTGGCCACGGCAGTGGGGGTCCTCGCCTCTGTGGCCTTCGGCGTCGGAGGGTACGCCGCAGGCGTCATCGGCGCGCTTCTTTTCCAACTCTCCACGATCCTGGACTGCTGTGACGGCGAAGTCGCGCGGCTCAAGTTCAAGGAGTCGGCCTTCGGCGAGCAATTGGACGTCGTTCTCGATAACGTCGTCCATATCGCGCTCTATGCCGGCATCGCCTGGGCGTCCTATGAGGGCAATTGGGGGCCTGTGGCCCTGCTCTTGGGTGGGTTCGCGATGCTCGGAAACGTCGCGGCGTTCCTGGTGGTCCAACAAGCGACCCGGATGCGAAAAGGACTCGATCCCGAACGGCGGCGCTATGTCGAGTCGCTCCTCAACAGCCTCGTCAGCCGCGACTTTTCGGTGCTCATCCTAGCGTTTGCCCTCGTCGGGCACGTGGACTGGTTCCTCCCCCTCGCCGCGATCGGCTCGAACATCTTCTGGCCCGTGCTGGCCTGGCAGCTCAGATCCCCGAACACGTCCGCGCGCGCCTGAGACAATGACGCGCCTCACGCTCGTCCTCCTGCTGTTGGGCGTGGCCATGCTTTGCGGGCTCGTGCTCCATATCGGCCCGGCCGTTCTAGCCGGGGAGATTGAGAAACTGGGCTGGAACGTCGTCTGGGTCCTGTTGCCTTCGATTGCCGTGTACGTGCTGGACGCCCTCGGCTGGCGTTACACGCTGGGCCGTCATGCGGAGAAGATCAGGTTCGATCGCCTGTTCATGACCCGCATGGCCGGCGAAACCGTAAACTATACGACTCCGGGCATGTACCTGGGGGGCGAGCCGATGAAGGCGTATCTGCTCAGCCGGCACGGCGTCCCGCTGGTGGATGGCATGGCGTCAGTCGTCACTGCCAAGACGACGATGACGTTGGCGCAAGTCGTCTTCATCATGCTGGGGATCGGACTGGGCGCGGTGCTGTTGAGCCGCTCCAACAACTTGCTGGTGCTGAGCCTGCTCGGACTCGGTTTGCTGGGGTTCGGCGTTGGATTGTTTCTCGCGGTACAGCGGTTCGGGCTGTTCATGAGCCTCCTCCGGGTGTTCGACCGGGTGGGAATCAGGATTGCCTGGTTGAAAGCGCGGGAGGGCAGACTGGAGGCCCTGGATAGCGCGATCCGGGACTTCTATGTCCGCGACCGGCGCGGCTTCCTTCTCTCCTTCGCTTCGTTCTTTGCGGGGTGGCTGGCGGGCGCCGTGGAAGTGTACCTGATCCTGTATTTTCTCGGGCTTCCGGTGGACTGGCGCACGGCGATCGCCATCGAAGCGCTGGCCGTGTTTGCCAAGGGCGGGACGGCGTTCATCCCAGGCAGCGTCGGCGGCCAGGAAGCGGGGACCGTGCTCGTGTTCGTGGCCTTCGGGCTGACCGAACAGGCCGGCGTGACCTTCGCGCTCGTGCGCCGCCTCCGGGAGATCGTCTGGGTCGCGTTCGGTCTCTGGGTGCTGGCGATGGAAGGCCGGGTTGCAGCTCCCGCGGAACCGTGCGATCGCCCGCCGGCGTGATAATTGAGGTTTTACCCTGTCAACAAATGGTTGACATTATTTTCACACCTATCCAAATCCTGTAACCTGCCTATCTGTTTAGATAGAAATTCCTAGCTTCCAAGGGATGGTGCTGGAGAAACCCACGTTCCCAGCAAGCCGAAGAATTTGAATATTTTTAAATAGGTTAGGCAGTGTTCTCACGCAAGGTTGTCCCTCTAGACCTTCAGCGGCATCAAAGTTGCGTTATCTTAAATGTTATACGAACCACGGGACATAGAGCATCCGCTCAGGGTGCTCTATCGCTTTGGGTTCATTCGGTTCTTCCCCTCAAGAGTATGTGTGTAGAATGACCAACAGACAGCCAGACAGATTCCTCTCCCTGAGCCCTTGCCGGAAAGCTGCACGAAAGTTTTTACTCTGCGGTGAGATAAGTCTTCTACTCATCCTTACAACGGCCAGCTTGGCGCTAGCGCAGGCAGGGCCAACACTTCAAAGCGCTACATTCTTCGGAGGCGCCGGTGACCAGCGAGGGACCGGCATTACCATCGGCGGTGGAGCGATCTATGTGTCGGGCAATGTTCAACCAGAGAGTCAAGGCGCCAGCGATTCGGCCTCGGCCTTGGTCTTGAAGTATGCGATACCACCTAGCCCATCGCCGGCATGGTCACGGTCTTTTGACTTTGGCACAAACTTTTTTAGCATCGTTTCCACGAACGAGGGAGTTTACGCCGGCGGACAGAACTATTCTCTGACATACACCCCCTTTGGCGCCAAGAAGGACAAGACCTTTCTGGCCAAGTTCGCACCCGATGGTAGCTCTGGGTCCAGTGATGGCGGTTCTGTTTGGGTGACGGGGGGAACCCTGGGCCCCTTCCTCTTCGGACTGAGTGGAGGCACTGTCGAGACTTTCTACAGTGTAACTACTGCACTTGAAGGTTCCATTTACGCAGCCGGCGGCGCGAAAAACCAGTCCCAGATCCCCGCCTACATCATCGGTAAGTACGATAGTTCCGGTGGCTTCCTCGTGAGGGCCACGGATTCGAGTGTCGGCGTCAACTTTGACTCAACCTCCTTTCCGAGCCCTGGCGGCTCCTTGGGATGGGGCGTAACGGTTCTCAACGGCAACATTTATCTTGCGGGTTTTTCTGGTTGGCAAAGTGAAGGAGATTATCCCAACCAAAGGGCTGCTATCTGGAAGTACGACTCGGATCTGAACTTGATGTGGCGGAGAAAGGACACGAACTTGGTGGGAGAATTTCGGGGCGTAACTGCGTTCCAGGATGCTATCTACGCGGTTGGGTTCACGGGAGTTCCAAACAGCGAAGACTTCCTCATCGAAAAGTACGACGCGACTGGGAACCTGGTCTGGCGGCAGATCTCCGGCGGGCCGAACACGGATGTGCTTACCGGCGTCGTCGGGATCGGCACCCGGATGTTCGCAGTGGGATACACCATGAGCCAAGGGGCCGGGGGAGCCGATGCCGTCATCCTGGAGATCGATCCCGCTACCGGCGTCACGTTATCAACGAGTCTGTACGGTGGAGTGATGGATGATTTCGCAAATGGCGTGGCTACAGACGGAACCGACCTGTATGTAGTTGGAGAGTCGCGCAGTTTCGCAACTCCCGAGGGCAATCTGGTGGTGCAAAACGACGGCATCCTCCTCCGGTACAGTCTCGCCGTGGCTCCCGCCACGCTGACCCTGACCCCGGCATCCGGGTTTATCGGCATGTCCGTGACGGTCAGCGGCTCCAACTTTGGGGCGACGCAAGGGACCAGCGCAGTGACGTTTAATGGCGTCAGTGCTGGCACGGCTACCAGTTGGAGTGACACGCAAATTGTGGTCGTCGTTCCTGGTGGAGCCACTACAGGACCGGTGGTCATCACCGTCAACGGCGTGGCCAGCAACAGCGACAAGATCTATACGGTGATCGCCGACACTATCGCGCCGATCACGACAGCAAGCGCGACTCCGGCCGCGAACGGCGCGGGCTGGAACAATTCGAACGTCACAGTGACACTATCCGCGACGGACAATGCTGGTGGTAGCGGTGTCCAGTCGATCACTTACATATTGGCAGGCGAGCAGATGGGTGGCGGTTCAGTCGCAGGTAGTTCGACCTCCATCCTCATCACGACAGAAGGTGTGACCACCGTGACCTATCATGCGCGGGACAACGCAGGGAACGTCGAGGCTGACAGGACGCTCGTCATCCGTTTGGATAAGACGCCGCCGACGCTGACCATGCCCACGCTGGCCCCGTCCTATACGTTCGATGGAACTGTAACCCTGAATTTCAGCACAAGCGATGGTGTGTCCGGGGTGGGCAGCTCACAGGCAACCTTTAATGGGAGCACGGTCACAAGCGGAACAACTGTCACTCTTACAAAAGCTGGGACGAACACCTTCACGCTGACGGCAACAGATGAGGCTGGCAACACAGCCAGTCAGAGCACGAGCTTCAGCGCGCGCTACAACTTTATCGGGTTCCTGCAGCCGGTCCTGTATGACGGTATCCGGGTCTTCAAGCTTGGGAGTACGGTCCCGGTCAAGTTTCAACTTACGGATTCCACAGGAGCCGTTATCTCCACTGCAACAGGCACAGTGACGGTCCAGCAGTTCTCGGGGAGTGCACCGGTCAATGACCCCCTAGATGGTGTTTCCAGTGGTGGCTCGAATTCCGGTGATTTCTTCCGGTATGACAGCACGAGCAGCCAGTACATCTTCAATCTCAGCTCGCAGCCGTTGCCTACGGGGACTTGGCAAGTTCAAGCGCATCTGGATGATGGCAGCGTTCACACGGTGATGATCGGATTGAAGTAGCACTGAGTTTGCATTAGTCCCTAACCCTTCCTTTACAGCCTTCCGGGCTTCTTGATAGCATCCCTTCGTGACGGGTGTTGCCTCCATCGTCTGGGCGGGGCTGGCCGTGCTCTGCGCGGTCGGCTTCGGAGTCGTCACCGGCATCGTCAATCCCGACGAGAAGGTCAACGGGCTCTGGCTCGTGGTCGCCGCGGCCTGTTTCTACGTGCTGGCGTACCGGTTCTATGGCCGGTTCCTTGCGCAGCGGGTCGTCGAGCTGGACAATCGGCGGATCACACCTGCGCACCGGCTCAACGACGGGTCAAATTTCCATCCCACCAACCGCTGGGTGTTGTTCGGCCATCATTTTGCCGCCATTGCGGGCGCCGGGCCGCTCCTGGGGCCGGTCCTGGCCGCGCAGTTCGGGTTTCTGCCCGGATTCCTCTGGCTGGTCATCGGCGCGGTGCTAGCCGGGGCGGTCCAGGATTTCGTCATCCTCGTCGCCTCGATGCGCCGCAACGGCCGGTCGCTGCCGCAGATCGCCCGGGATGAGATCGGGACGGTGACGGGCATGGCAACCACGATAGCCGTGTTTTTCATCGTCGTGGTGGCGCTGGCCGGGCTCGCCCTCGCGGTCGTCAACGCACTCTACCGTAATCCATGGGGCACGTTTACGCTGGCCATGACCGTGCCGATCGGTTTTTTTATGGGCTTCTATCTCCAGCGCTGGCGGCCTGGGCGCGTGGGCGAGATGTCGTTGCTCGGCGTGGTCATGCTGGTAGCGGCCGTCATCGCGGGGCGCGCCGTCGCTCAGTCCTCGCTGGCGGGGTGGTTCGATCTGGAACGCTCCACCTTGGTCTGGCTGCTGGCAGCGTATGGATTTCTCGCATCCGTGCTGCCGGTCTGGATGCTGCTGGTCCCGCGGGGCTATCTCTCGACCTTCATGAAAGTCAGCGTGGTCGTGTTGCTCGGCGTTGGGGTGATCGTGATAGCGCCGACGATTGCGATGCCGCGCGTAACCGGCTTCATCGCCGGCGGGGGGCCGATCATCCCCGGGCCGATCTTCCCCTTCGTCTTCATCACGATCGCCTGTGGGGCGATTTCCGGGTTCCACTCGCTGGTCTCCTCCGGTACGACACCCAAGATGCTCGACCGGGAATCGCATGCGATGATCGGCTACGGCGCGATGCTGATGGAGAGTTTCGTGGGAGTGACCGCGCTGATCGCGGCGGCGGTCCTCGCGCCGGGCGACTACTTCGCGATCAATACCACGTTGTCGGCGGAAGCCTTGGGGTTGCTCGGCTACCCGGTGGCACGCATCCAGGAGCTTTCGCGCCTCGTGGAGCAGGACATCATGGGACGCACCGGCGGGGCGGTGTCCCTGGCGGTCGGCATGGCCTCAATCTTTTCGGCCTTGCCGGGCATGACCGGCCTGATGGCCTATTGGTACCAGTTCGCGCTTCTCTTCGAGGCGCTGTTCATCCTTACCACCATCGATGCCGGCACGCGCGTGGCTCGATACCTCATACAGGAACTGGGAGGGACGGTCTATGCGCCGTTGCGGACCATCAACTGGATGCCGGGCGCGATCGGTGCGAGCCTGCTCGTCGTGGGAGGCTGGGGCTATTTGTTGGCCACCGGCAGCGTGTCCACGATCTGGCCGATGTTCGGGGCTGCCAACCAACTGTTGGGCATGCTGGCCCTGTGCGTGGGCACGACGGTGCTGATTAAGATGGGCAAGGCACAGTATCTCTGGGTCACGGCCGTGCCCATGATCTTCGTGGGCTTCATCACGCTGAGCGGATCGTATGAGCTGTTTGTCCTGTTCCTTACCAAGGCTGGTTCGGCCTCAGTGGAGGAGGCGGTCGTGTTCTATCTGGATGCCGCCCTGATCGGCATCGTGGCGACATTGGCGGTCGTGATCCTGGCGGACTCGCTGGCCAAATGGTATGGGTATGTGATACGGAAGCAACCCTATACGACCAGCGAAGTGCCGTCTCGCGAGGACGGCATCGAGATTCCCGCGGGCCCGTGCTGTTAGCGCATACCCGTGTCGCCCTGAGAGCAGCGAAGGGTCTCGAACCGATCGGAGGACTTATGGCTGACGCGAATTCGTTTGATGTGGCCTCGAAAGTGGATATGCAGGAAGTCAAGAACGCCCTCGATCAGGCGATGAAGGAGATCCGCCAGCGGTTCGACTTCAAGGGGACCAGGACGGAGCTGACGCTCAAGGAGAAGGAGAGCGAGCTGGTGATCGTGTCGGACGACGAGTACAAGCTCAAGAGCGTGGTGGACATCGTGAAGACCAAGCTTATCAAACGCAACGTCTCGGTCAGGGCGTTCGCGTTCGGCCCGGTGGAGCCGGCGCTGGGCGGCACGGTCCGGCAGGTCGCGAAGATTCAGAACGGGCTGTCGAGCGAGAAGGCGAAGGAGATCGCCAAGGTCATCAAGGACGGGAAGTTCAAAGTCCAGGCGCAGATCCAGGGCGATCAGGTGCGCGTGCAGGGCAAGAGCAAGGACGAGCTGCAGGCCGTGATCGTCCTGCTCAAGAGCCAGGACTTCGGGATCGATCTCCAGTACGTGAACTATCGGTAAGGCTACGTGCCCCCCTTCATCTGCGCGTCGAGAAAGTCCTCGTATTCCAACTCGACGCCGCAGACCGTGCAGGCGATCGGCTCGCCGGGCGGGGGCGGGAAGACTTCTTCCTTTTGCAGGACCCCTTGGCAGACGTGGTAGAAGTGGCCTCGGGAATGCTCCTCGTCCAGGGGATCCAAGATGTAGGCCAACACCATAGCCGCAGTCTACAAACTTGCTCCCCTTTTTTGCAATCCCGCCGGAGCAGGTAGGCGATTACCTTGATTCTCCCGGGGAAGGTGCCTATCCTAGGCACGCAAACTGGAGGGACTCGATTGGACAACAGCGCGACCACGCTTCCACCAGCGCGAGGAATAAGCGCATTACGTTCCTCCCAACTGTTTTCCCGAACCATCAAGTTCAGCACGCTGGCCCTGCTGGCCATCTTACTGATCTCTCTGGGCAGTTTTGCAAACCAGGCGTCCCTCGCGGCTTATCTTTCCTTCTTCGCGATCATCCTGCTCCAGGGGATCGAGTTCCTCTTTCCCATCTCTCCGGAAGCGGGCGGGGCGGCCCATCCCTGGCGGTTTGTGGTCCTCCGTGTGAGCATCGTGCTGCAAGTGTTGCTGGCCTCGGTGCTGGTGGCGGCGACGGGTGGCAGTGGGAGCATCTACGAATTGATCTACCTCCTCCCCATTGTCTCGGCAGCCACGATGTTGCCGGGGCGGGAGGTGGCAATCGTGGTCGGTGGAGCCATGGCTGCGATGATTGGGTTCACTGTGACTGGCACACCTCTCACTACTTCAATTGCGCGAATCAAGGATGTCCAGGACGCAGTGGCGGCGACGGTCTATTTTACGATGGCCGGTATTCTCGTCTACTTTTTCACGAAGAACGAACGTGACCAGCGCTTGCATTACCAGACAATGGCGGCGACTTTGGCTGAAACCAACGCGGAGCTTCGGCAGGTCCAGGCAGAGTTGACCGAGCGCCTGGCGCAATTGGCCCATATGGAGGAACGGGTCCAGCGAATCAGCCAGATGGCTGCGCTCGGAGAGCTGGCTGGCCAGGTTGCACACGAAGTGCGAAATCCTCTAGGCATCATTAAAGGCGCGACTGAAATGCTGGTGTCACGCGTCTCGGATTCTTCCGCACGACACCACATCGGCGTCGTCCTCGAGGAGGTTGACCGCCTCAACAAGGCAGTAGAAAGTATTCTCCGCCTCGGAACGCCGTTGCGCCTCCAAACGGTTCGGCTCACTCTGCAGGATCTTCTCAAATCGGTTACACAGACGGCGACGGCCTGGTCTGCGGATGAATTACACACCGTGAGACTGACAGTTCCCCCCGAGCCTCTGTGGATCCAAGGCGATCATCTGTTACACCATGCCTTGACGAACCTGATCCACAATGCATTCCAGGCTATGCCGACTGGTGGGACCGTGACCATCACAGCCCAGCACGATTCAGGCAAGGATAAGGATGATGTAGTTGTCACAATCGCGGACACCGGTGTCGGCCTCTCTGCTGAAGATCTGAAGCGCTTGGGAGAACCGTTCTTTACCAAGCGGGCAGGCGGTGTTGGGCTGGGATTTGCCTTTGCCCGACGGATTATTTCCGCACACAGGGGGACGCTGGACGTGAGCAGCTCTCTTGACCATGGCACCTGCGTTACCATCCGTCTCCCTGCCGAGCTCCGCGAATCAAAAGGCTGGCTTTCGACCGAATCCGTGGATGTTCGAAGGTAAGAGGGAGTGTCGTGATGGCCACAATTCTAGTGGTGGATGACGAGAAAAATTATCTCTGGATGCTGGGAGAACTCTTTCAGAATGAAGGTCATGAAGTGCTGACCTGTGAGAAGGGGTCGGATGCGTTAACACTGCTCCGAGACGGCCAGGTGGATCTGCTGCTGACCGACCTGCGCATGGCCGAGATGGATGGCATGACACTGCTCGCCCGTGCACGAGAAATTGCCCCGGCTGTCTCCACCATTATCATGACGGCCTATGGAACGATCGAACGGGCGGTCGAGGCGATGCGGTTAGGAGCTTATGATTTCATCGTCAAACCGTTCAACAATGCGGACCTGCTCCGTGCGGCCGCCAAAGCGATTGAACGGACGGTACTCGTTCGCGAGAATCTGCGACTCTCCCAGTCACTGGCGCACCAGTACCATTTCGACCAGTTGGTTGGAAAGAGTGCCGCCATGCAAACGGTGTTCGACAAAATCAAACGCGTGACCGATTCGAAGAGCACGGTCCTCATCACTGGTGAGAGCGGCAGTGGCAAGGAGTTGGTGGCGCATGCGATCCATTTCAATGGGCCGCGGTGCGGCAGGCCCTTCCTCCCGGTCAATTGTAGCGCGCTGACCGAAACGTTGGCGGAGAGTGAACTGTTTGGGCATGAGCGAGGCGCCTTCACAGGAGCCAGCGTCAGACACCTGGGGTTTTTTGAACAGGCAAACGGCGGAACGTTATTTCTGGATGAGATCGGAGAGCTGCCGATGAACCTCCAGGCCAAGCTCCTCCGGGTTCTCGATAAACAGGAAATTCGACGGGTGGGAAGCGAGAAGGTGGTCGCTGTTGATGTCCGTATTTTGGCCGCCACCAACCACGATCTTAAAGCCCAGGTCAAGGCCGGACGGTTCCGTGAGGATCTGTTCTTTCGTCTGAATGTGGTCCGGATCGACGTGCCGCCCCTCCGCGATCGGCCCGAAGACATTCCGCTGCTCGCCGAGGCCTATCTTCAGCAACTCGTCAAAGAGGGCGGCGTTCGTGACAAACGCCTGTCCCCCATTACCATGGACCTGCTAACTCGCTATCGCTGGCCCGGCAATGTGCGCGAGCTTCAAAATGTGTTGGCTCACGCCGCGCTGATGTCCAAAGCTGATGAAATTCAGCCGGACGATTTCCCGTTGGAGCTTGCCGCGACCGGCGATTGGCTCACCGCCCTTGATCGAATCTTGCCGCACGATGTCCCCCTCGACTCCACACTGAAAGCGGTCGAACGGCACATGATCATCCGCGCACTCGCCCACGCGAATGGAGTCCAGGCGAAGGCGGCCGAACTGCTTAAAATCAGCCGCAGCCTCCTTCAGTACAAGCTAAAACTGCTGGGGAACTCGCCGGACAGCCCACGCTAGACCTGCCTCATCTCCATCTCAGCCTGTATAAAAATTTTGACGACTGTCCAAGTTTTTTGACGAGACTGCGGTGAGCAGCTTCCACATGCCTCGCAGGCTCGCCTAAGTGGTTGAGGTTGCACGAGGTCCTTTTTCGGTCTTTTTCGGTCTTGGTGGTGCAATTCCTGCTTGCCCTACGGCCGTCGGATGGATTCAATCGTGAGCATTCTTTCAGTTCTTCAATGGATTTGTGTGATACCCGTCATCGTCGGGTCTGTCTATGGGGTTATCTGTCTCTTGTGCGTTGTCCGCTACCGATCACAGAAAGCCCGGTCCTCTCCAACACCTGGCAGAGAGTGGCCTCCAGTCACCATTCTGAAGCCGGTTCACGGGCTGGAGAAAGACCTTGATAAAAATCTCCGCAGCGCCTGCCTTCAGGATTACCCAACTTATCAAGTGGTCTTCGCCGTCCAGGATGAGAAAGACCCCGCGATCCCTTTGCTCAAAAATCTCGAACTGGAGTTTGGTCCTCAACGGGTGTCTGTGGCCATCGAGCATCGCCAAGTCGGCACCAACGGCAAGATCAACAACTTGATTGGCGGTCTGATGCATGCACGTCATGAGATTCTGGTGATCAGCGATAGCGACGTCTACTTGAGGCCGGATTATCTCAAGGCCATCGTGGCCCCGTTGGCGGATCCGGATGTCGGGTTCGTCTGCACGTACTTTATGGCGACCGCTGCAGAATCCTGGTTCGAGAAGATGGAGTTGCTCACGATGAATGCCGGTTTTTTCCCCGACACCGTGTTCGCCCATGTAACCGGAACCGCCAAATTCTGTATTGGATCGTCGGTAGCCCTTCGGCGCTCAACGCTGAACGAGATTGGTGGGCTGGAAGGTCTCGCAGATTATTTGGCCGAAGACTACGAGATGGGTCGCCGCATTTGGGAGACTAGCAAAAAGATGGCGGTCGCGCCTTACGTGGTGGAAACAGTAGTGGACCTCAGGACGCCCTCTCAATGGTGGAACCATCAACTTTATTGGGATCAAAACAGCTGTATGGTTCGGCCTGGCGCACTCTTCTCCACCATATTCATCCGTCCCGTCCCGTTCGCGCTCCTCTTCGCCGCAGCCAGGCTAGGAGATCCGGTTGGGCTATCGGTCCTTGCGGGAACGCTTGCCCTGCGTCTCGTCACTACTGCTGTGATTCTAGGTTGGGGGCTTCGCGATCGTGAAGGGCTGAGGAGCCTGATGCTTCTTCCGTTCCGGGACCTGGTGGCTGTTGTTTCCTTGCTCCTCGCTTTCACCAAACGGACGACTGTCTGGCGCGATAAGGAGTTTGTCCTGACCCGCGATGGACGCATGGTTGCACGGGAGAAAAACTTGTGCGAAAGCTCATCGTCACCGGTGACGACTTCGGTCTCGCCGTCCCGGTAAACGAAGCCATAGAAGAAGCCCATCGACGGGGGATCCTGACCACCGCCAGCCTGATGGTTGGAGCGGGGGCTGCAGCCGATGCGGTGGAACGGGCCAGGCGGCTTCCAACGTTGAGTGTGGGACTCCATCTCGTACTGGTCGAAGGGCACCCGGTCCTACCCCCTTGCGAGATCCCCGATCTGGTGGACAGCCGGGGTGAGTTTGCGACTCGTCTCTTCGGCGCCGGTCTGAACTTTTTCTTTCGGCCCGGCGTGAGGCGGCAATTGGAGGCGGAGATTCGTGCACAGTTTGAGGCGTTCACGAAGACCGGGCTGCCCCTGGATCATGTGAATGCGCACAACCATATGCATATCCACCCCACCGTGCTGGGGTTGATTTTGAAGGTCGGACGGGACTACGGCCTCAAGGCCGTCCGCGTTCCCTATGAGCCGTTGCTTCCGTCGTGGCGTGCGTCAGGAACGGCTTTTTTCTCCCGCTCGGCCTTATGGCTGTTCATGATGCCGTGGAGCAAGCTATTGAAGGCGCGCCTGCGGCGCGCCGGCGTACGTTCGAACGAATATGTTTTCGGTTTGAATGACAGCGGGCAGATGGATGTTTATCTCGTGCTGCAAATGCTACGACATCTGCCGGAAGGCGTCACGGAGATGTATTTCCATCCCGCAACGCGCCGCTGTCCTGAAATTGATCGCACCATGCCGACCTATCGGCATGAACGGGAATTCGAAGCATTGATCAGTCCAGCGGTCCGCGAGGCAATCGCGGCGTCTGGGTTCCAGCGAATCGCCTTTAGCGAGCTGTAAGAGTTCGCATACCGAACGCAGAAGGGTTGAACGAGGAAAGAGGAACACGATGACGCGGTATCTGGTGACAGGTGGAGCAGGCTTTATCGGCTCACACGTGGTCGAGACGCTCCTGAAGAAAGGAAAGCACGTCCGGGTGCTGGATAACTTCTTCACGGGAAAGCGGGAGAATCTCGAGGCCGTTTACGGCGGCGTGGAGTTGATCGAAGGGGATGTGCGGGATGGCGCGCTTTGCCAGGAGGTCATGGACGGGGTGGAGGCCGTCATTCATCTCGCGGCGCTCCATGAGGTGGTCCGGTCCGTTGAGTGTCCGCTGGAGACCCATGAGGTGAACGTGACAGGCACATTGAACCTGCTGGTGGCCGCCCGCGGGGCGGGAGTCAAGAAGTTCGTATTCGCCTCCTCATCGGCCGTGTACGGGGAGAATCCGGTGATCCCGAGATCCGAGAGCATGTTGCCGTCTCCCACCTCCTCGCCCTATGCGGTCAGCAAGCTCACCGGCGAGCATTACTGCCAAATGTTTTGGTCTCTCTATGGCCTTGACACGGTCTGTTTGCGCTTCTTCAATGTCTACGGCCCTCGGCAGGATGCGGCCTCGACCTACGCCGCGGTCATTCCCAAATTCATCTCTCTTCTCCTGGCTGAGACGGCCCCGACGATCTACGGTGCCGGCGAGCAGTCGCGCGATTTTACCTTCATCGCGGATTGCGTGTCCGCCGTCTTGGCCGCTTGCGAGGTCCCCGGCCTGTCCGGGATGGTGTTCAATGTCGGCACCGGCCACCGGACGACCGTGAACCAGTTGTGTGCGATTCTGCAGAAGATTCTGCACACGGACCTCTCCCCCATCTATGCGTCGCCCCAACCTGGGGATCTGCCGCACGATCAGGCTGATATTGAACAAGCAAAACGCGTCCTGTCGTATCGCCCGCAGTGTGATCTCGCTCGTGGGCTTCACGAGACGATCCGATACATGCGCCTTGCAAAGGTTCTTGCGAAATCTAGAGTGTAAAGGAGAGAACGATGAAAACCCTGCTCTTAAATCCACCCTCATTCGAGATGTTCGACGGCGGGGCCAGCTCGCGCTATCAGGCTACCCGTGAGATTCCCTCCTTCTGGTATCCAGTGTGGCTGGCCTATTCGGCCGGTATGATCAAAGACAGCCGGCTCTTGGATGCACCGTCCCATGACGTGACTCCGGAGGAAACGATCAAGATCGCCGCCGAGTACGAGTTTCTCGTGCTGTTTACCAGCACCGCCGGCTTTCGCAGCGATGCCCGACTCGCTGAAGCGATCAAATCAGCGAATCCCGACATCAAGATCGCCTTCGTCGGTCCGCATGTAACCGTTCAGCCGGAGCAAAGCCTGAAAGCCTCACCGGCCATTGATTTCGTGGTCAGGCGGGAATTCGACTACCCCGTGTCGGAATTTGCCGGGGGGAAGAACCTGGCGGAGATTGCTGGCATCAGCTTCAGAAAGGATGGGCGCATCGTCCACAATCCGGACCGCCCGCAGATCGAGGATCTCGATGCCCTTCCCTTCGCGGTGGATGTCTATAAGCGGGACCTCGACATCACACGATACGACATTCCCTATTTGAAGCACCCCTACGTGGCCTTCTACACCTCGCGGGGTTGCCCGGCGCTGTGCACGTTCTGTCTCTGGCCGCAGACGATGAGCGGGCATCCCTGGCGGACACGCAGCGTTTCCAATGTCGTCGAGGAGGTGAAGCGCTGCCTGGAGTACTTCCCCCAGGCGAAGGAAATTTTCTTCGACGATGACACGTTTCCCTGGGCCAAGGACCGCACGATCGAGATCTGCAAGGCTTTCAAGCCTCTGAAGTTTACCTGGTCCTGCAACTCCCGGGTGACGGCGGGCTACGAGACCTTGAAGGCGATGAAAGAGGCTGGCTGCCGGCTGCTGATCGTCGGGTTCGAGTCCGGCGATCCGCAGATTCTGAAGAACATCAAGAAAGGCGCCACGGTCGAGCAGGCGCGCGAGTTCATGAAAAATTGCAAGAAGCTGGGCCTTGTGGTGCACGGCGATTTCCAGGTCGGGCATCCAGGTGAAACGCCGGAGACGATCGAGCGGACCATTCAATTTGCCATGGAGCTCGATCCGGAGACGATTCAGGTTTCGATGTCTCATCCGTATCCGGGCACGGAGTTCGATGCCTACTTGAAGAAACACAACTATGCCGTGGACTCAGTGATGACGGATGAGGAGGGGCATCAACTCCCCGTGTTTCAATATCCAGGGCTAAGCAGAAAAGACATCATGCACGCGGTCGAGCGGTTCTACGACCGGTATTACTTCCGGCCGCATGTCATCTTCCGGATCCTGCGGCGCGCGATCTTCGACGCCAACGACCGGCGGCGGCTCTACATCGAAGGCAAGGAGTTTTTGAAAGTGCGCGCCCAGCGCAAGAGGTTTGTCAGAACCCAGGCGACTGTTTGAAGGCACGGGTTGCTTGTAAGGAATGAAGCAGATGTGGACTGAACGGATAAGAATTATTGCTCTCCTGGCGGTTGCCATCATCAGCCAAGCGGTGGGCAATGTGCTGTTGAGTCAGGGCATGAAGCTCATCGCAGAAGAGAGCCAACTGACCTGGAATAATTGGGTCTCCATATTCTTGCAGGCTGTCCAGAGTCCTTCGATTTTGTTCGGAGTCGGATTCTATGTCATTTTTTTCGTGCTCTTCGCGGCCGCCCTGTCCAGGGCGGATTTGAGTTTCGTGCTGCCGGCTATCTCATCTGAAGTGGTCCTCAACGTCGCGTTTGCCGACTACTTCTTGAACGAAACTGTCTCCGCGATCCGATGGACCGGAGTCCTGTTGATTTCCATTGGCGTCGGCCTGGTGGTGCAATCCTCGCCGAGAACGTTCGGGATTGCGGGCGGCCAGGACACCATGGCGGAGGGTGGCAGGTGAAAACGGCAATCCTGATTGCGATCATTGTGCTCGCCGATTCGGCCGGAGATGTCCTGCTCACCAAAGGCATGAGGCAGGTGGGCGAAGTGTCCACCTTTGCGCCGAGAGCGCTTCTGGCGATCGCCCGCAGGGCCGTTCGCAATCACCACTTTCTCGCCAGCATTGTGTTCATGGTCATGCATTTCGTCGGGTTTCTGGCGGTCCTGTCCTGGGCCGACCTCAGTGTTGTGTTTCCCGCAACCACGTTGGTCTATGTCCTTGGCACCCTTACCGCCAAGTTCATCTTGCAGGAAACGATCTCCATGCATCGCTGGGCGGGGACGATGCTCGTCTGTCTGGGCGTGGGGTTGGTGTCGCTCCCGTAAATTGCGTGCCAACTAAAGCAGAATGGAACGGTGAAACCTTGGAAAGTGTGAAACAAGACATAGCGCCGAGCAGGCGTGTTCCGGCCGCGAAGATCCAGTTCCTCCCGGAAGACCGGACCTGGATCGCAGAAAGGATTCAGGAAGTCCTGGCCAGCGGCCAGTTAACACTGGGCAAGTACGGAGCGGAGTTTGAGCAGAAATTTGCTCAATTCTGCGGAACCCGTCACGCGATTGCTGTGAACAGTGGAACCAGTGCCTTGGAGATCATCTTGCGGGCACTGGGGATGGAAGGCAAGGATGTGCTGGTACCGACCAATACGTTCTTCGCGACTGCCGCGGCAGTGGTCCATGCCGGAGGACGTCCGGTTCTCGTGGACATGGACCCGGAATCCTTTGCCGTACGGCCGGAAGACGTCGAGAAGAAGATCACGCCCAAGACGGCTGGCTTGATCGTGGTTCACATCGGCGGCATCGTCTCCCGGCGCATTGGGGAACTGCAAGAATTGGTCTGCAAGAAAGGGCTCTGGCTGGTGGAAGATGCCGCCCATGCGCATGGCTCCTCCTACGGGGGCGTGAAAGCCGGGACGTTCGGGATCGCCGGGTCCTTCAGTTTCTACCCCACCAAGGTCATGACGTCGGGCGAGGGGGGCATCATTGTCACCAACGACGATCGCATCAACGAAGAGGCGATGATTTATCGTGACCAGGGCAAGGCCAGCTTCACGCAGAACGCGCACGTCAGGATGGGGTACAACTGGCGCATGTCCGAGCCCCACGCCATCATCGGACTGAAGCATCTCGAACGATTGCCGGCCATGATAGCGGGCCGACAGAAGATCGCCGCGATTTACGACGAGGGCTTGAAGGGGTTCCGGAATCTCAGCCGCGTGGAGGTGCCGGCCGGCGGGGCGTGCAATTACTACAAGTACATCGTGGTTCTCAAGCAGAAGCAGGATCGGAAGGCCCTCAAGGCTCTGCTGCGGGACCAGTATGGAGTCATGTTGGCCGGCGAGGTGTATGAGGAACCGCTGCACAAGCAGCCGGTGTTCGAGTCGTACGTGTCCGGTCCGCTTCCGGCGTCGGAAGACTATTGTGCCCGGCACCTGTGTCTTCCGGTCTTTTCGGGAATGGAAGAAGCTGAGGCCTACCAGGTCCTGGACGCGTTGAAAGACGTCATCGGCTGACTAACAAGGAGAACCGATCATGGCCAAAGTGGTGGTGACTGGAGGAAGTGGTTTCATTGGATCACACGTCGTGGATGCATTGGTCGATGCGGGGCATGAGGTCACCGTCATCGATCACCGTGTGCGTCCGCACCGTCCGGATGTCGGGTTTGAGGACGTGGATCTCATGGACCTCTCGTCGGTGCTGGCAGCCACCAGGGAGGCCGAGCATATCTTCCACTTGGCGGCGGTCTCCAACGTCAACTACGCACACAAGTACCCGGTCTACACCACGGCGTTGAATGTGGTGGGGACGGCGAACGTGCTGGAGGCGGCGCGGGTCAACGGCGCTCGCCGGCTGTACCTCGCCTCGACTGTCTGGGTGTACAACGGGTGCCCGCAGAACGGAGGCGCCTTGCAGGAGTCGGAGCCCTTCTTTTTGGACGGCGCCGGCCACATCTATACCTCCACCAAGATGGCCAGCGAGATGGTCTGCCACAATTACAGCCAGCTCTACAAAGTGCCCTTTACCATCCTCCGGTACGGTATCCCCTACGGCCCCCGCATGCGGGAGGAACTCCTGATCCCTATCTTCATCAAGAAGGCGCTCAAAGGGGAGCCCCTTACCGTGTCTGGCAAGGGGGAGCAATACCGGAATTTCGTGTACGTGCGGGACATGGCTGAGGCCCACGTCTTGGCTATGAAAGAGTCCGCCGCCAATCAGACATACAACCTCGAAGGTCCGCGAAAGGTCACGGTCTTGGAAGTGGCAGAAGGGATCCGCAAGGCGATCGGGGACCATGTGAAGATCGAGTTCGTGCCGGCGCGCCCCGGCGACTTTGGGGGCAAGGAAGTCTCGGCGGCAAAGGCCAAGCGGGAACTCGGCTGGTATCCGACCGTCTCGTTCGAAGACGGGCTGAAACAGACTGTAGATTGGTTCCGCCAAAAATGGAGTAACTAGCATCTCCAGGTGACATGATCTCACCTGTCGACAAATCCTCGTCTCTCTCGCGCCTGCTCGCCTTTTGGTGGGTGCTGTTCGTGATCGTCCAGCAGACAGAACGACTATTTTTGTTCCCTGAGACCGCCGCATTGGAGTGGCCAACCATCGGTCTTCTTACGAGAACACTGGGGACTGGTCTCGTGGGAGACATGATCAGCGCGACAGGCGCCGTTGCCGTCGCTGGCGTTCTCGGCCTTCTGCTCGCCATCCCCGCCTCCCGATTGAGTAAAACGGCCAAGAGTAATGACGGGTACAGGACGGGATTGAACGTAGCGCTGGCGGTGGTTGGAGGCCTGTTGTTGGTGATCCTGATTGTGGACGTCGGATATTACGGCTTCAGCCAACAGCACGTGAACTTCGTGTTCTTTGAATATCTGGATGATCTGCTTCACACGTCCGGCAATGAGACAGGAGCATCACAAGCGGCGGAACAAACTGTCGCCGAGTTGGAAGAGGGAACTAAATGGGGCGTTCGGATTGGAAGCTTTCTACTACTTGAAGGTTTGGCAATAGCAGGCTGGTGGCTTGCCTTCAAACACACGTTCGCGCCGTTGCTGGCTCGATGGGAGATGCAGTGGCCTGCTCTGACATCGGCGATGTTGGTGGCAATCACTCTGAGTGGTGTGGCCGGGCTCGGCCCGTTTCAGTTGTCTTCGTCTCCTCGCATGGCCCACGACAGCGAGGCCTTCTTTAACCTGGCGCAGAATCCACTTCTCTTCGCGCAAGAGCCGTTTCGTGATGCCTTTCTCTCACAGTGGTCATGGACACCACGCCATATGCCTGGTGCGATGACGGTCGAAGAAGCCGTGCAGGTGGCCCAGGAGACTCTGGGACGAGGGGCAAGCTTCCCCTCTCCTCAGTATCCCTTGGTAAAGGCCACTAACGAACGAGTCGGGGTTCGTTTTAAGGAGCCGGTCAATGTGGTGCTGATCTTTGTGGAAGGATTGGACCGTCGCTTTCTCGGTCGAACGATTGATGGCTCAGCCTCATCGAGTCAGCCGATTCGTCTCACGCCCTTTCTCGATCGCTTGAAGGACGAGAGCCTTTACTTCGAAAACTTTTTCAGCAATGGGGTGGCAACGACCAGAGGTCTTCTCTCTACGTTCTGCTCCTACTATCCGCGTCAAGGAACAGCGGCTATCAAGACGCGGTATGACCAGGACTATTTGTGTTTGCCTTTCCTTCTGCAGAAAGGCGGATTCAGAACGGAGATGGTCATCAGTTTGGATAGTGACATACCCGGAATACGGCCATTCATGGCAAGGAATGGTCTTGAGCGGTTGTACGGCGAGAGCGACTTCCCGACGAGTGCGGAGCGGCTTGGCGTGGGTCTCACTGATGGCGCTCTTTTTGGCTTCATGCGAACGCGGATCGAGACGCTGCAGAGCCACGGCGAACGGTTTTTCCTCACCGCGCTGACTTCTAGTATGCACCATCCGTTCACCATTCCATTGCGGCATCCGGAGGTGCAGGCTCTCCAACAACACAGAGACCGCTACGTCGCGGCGCTTCGCTACTTCGACCTCGAGTTTGAACGCTTCTTCACAGGCCTGCAGCGAGACGGTCTGCTCCGCAACACCATCGTCTTCGTACTGGGTGATCACGGTCGCCATGAGCCGGTTGGGGCGACGGACATGGAACGGCAAGCCGGGCGTTTTCTCGCGCCGTTGTTCATCTGGTTGGACCCGTCGCTTCGCACGCCGGACACCTATCGCCCTCGCCATATTGAGAGGATCGCCAGTCAGGTCGACCTTGCACCGACGATCCTTGCCATGAACGGGCTAATGCCGCATGTCTCGTCGTTCGTGGGCCGGGATCTCACCTGTCTTTTCGTGCGAGACTGTCTCCACGATAATTTTGCTTACCTCAGCAGCGTCTACGACGATCTAATCGGGCTGGCTGATCAGGATGGTCTCTGGCTCTACTCCTTTCGAAGAGGGTTGTTTCAGCAGATCGACTTGAAACTGAAGGGTTCGGCGCGACTACTCACGCTTACGGCGACGGACGTCGCTCCACGCTACCGGCGCTTGCTGGCGCTCTATCTCACCACCAACGTGCTGCTCGAGAGAAAGCAGATTTGGTCATGGAAAGAGTTGGAAGGGGAACTGTAGCCCGCCGCTCTCATTTTTCTTGACCGGCCTGCGTAAAAGGAAGTAAATAGGAGCCGCGCGCCAGGAACCACATGTCGTAAGGAAACCGTTGGCGATGGATCACAACAATCGGGGTACGTTGCGTTTGGTGCTTGAAGAAGGCGGGCCGGGTGTCTGCACGTTCGCCATTAACAACGCCTGCAACGCACGGTGCGGGTTCTGCAATTTCGCCCTGGACAAGCTGCCGCGTGAGGACTGGGTCTACGTCTCACGCCAAGGCGCGTTGGATGCGCTGGATATCTTGCATGCCCAGGGGATCCGGTACTTGGTGATCACGGGGGGCGAGCCCACGATGCATCCCGACCTCGGCCGCATCGTCAAGCGTGGGTCGGAGCTGGACATGAAAGTGATGCTCGTCACAAACGGAGGCCTCCTGCGGCCAGAGCGGATCCGGGACCTGGTCGCCGCCGGCATCTCCAGTTTCATCATCTCCATTGATGCGGCCACGGTAGAAAGCCACGAACGCAATCGTGGATTGCCTGGCGTATGCGAAAAAATTCGTGAGGCCAACCGCCAATTGAAGGAGCTGAATATCCACACCACCGCTTCCGTGACGATGAGCCGGCTGGTGGATTACGAAGCCCTCCCGGATTTTCTGGAGTCACTGGGCTTCATCTCCGTGACGTTTTCATACCCCCTTCGCCAACTGGGCTCGAGTTTTCTCGGATACTCGGACTCGCAACTGGTGGACTTCACCAATGAAGAGCTCGACGCGGCCTTTGAGCGGATTAAGCGCCTCAAGAAGCGGTTTCTGGTTTTGAATCCGACCCCCTCGCTCGAGGAGATGCAGCGTTTTGTGAAACATCAGCCCCAACGATTCCCTTGTCTGGGTGGATTTCAGTACTTCCATCTTGATTGGCATCTGATGCTGTGGCGGTGCCATTATTGGGAGAAGCCGATGTGCTCAATCTACGAGTTCGATGGCTCGCAGCGAATCCGTGATGGGTGCACGCGGTGCATGATCGACTGCTATCGCGACTCAAGCGTCATGCAGTACATCGGCGTGTCCGTCCATGACGCCTACCAGGCCCTCCGCGCCGGCAAGCTGGGTCAGGCTGCCAAGGCCATGACACGCCCGGCGAACCTGGGTTCGTTGCGCGCGATCCTCGAAGAACTTCCTTGGCTCCTGCGGTTCTGATAGCGAATGACTCTCCGTAGCGGACTCCGCAAGCTGAGTTGCCTGTTCTCCGCATTTTGGCTTTGTCTGTTCGCTGGGCCGCTGGCCACCCCCGACGCCATCGCTTCAGACGAGTCGGCGTCTCCTCATCATCATGAGCGCTCAGCGGTCACCCAGCACGAACCTGTGCATGAGAGGCTCCCCCCGTCCGGGTTGTCGCCGGAAGAGGATTTGGAATACTCGCGGTTCATGCACCATTCGTCGGGTGTGACGGTATTGGTCATTGCGACACTGTTGCTGGTCGATCGGTTGACCGCTCACCGGCATCGGCTGCTCAGGGTCGGCAGCGGCTTGACTTGGCTCTTGTTTGGGATATTCCTTTTCGTCTTCAGCGATTTAGAAGCCTGGCCGATCGGTCCGGCTGGGTTTATCGAGAGTTTTTCTCTTTCCACGACCCACGAGTGGATCCAGCATCATCTCCTTTCCATGATTCCCATGGTGCTCGGAATCTACACGATGCTGTATCATTGGATACAACCTAGGCCTCTGTGGAATTACCTCGCGGCCAGTATCGCGATGCTAGGAGGAGCTGCCCTCTTGATCCACCAGCATCTGGATCATCCCGGCATTGATGTCGTGAACATCCAGCATCGCTTCTTTGCCCTCACATCCTTCTTCATCGCTGCGAGCCTGGTAGTGGAGGGAAACGCACGGTTCGCATGGAAGGGGAAACCCTACCTGCTTCCCGCCGGGCTTCTGCTCCTGGGCATCCAATTAGCCCTCTACGTCGAGTAACGTCTGAACAGAGGTCTGCTCAGAACGGTGTCTTGCTTTGTATGAAACGGCGGTCGGCGGCGGCATCCTGTTCCGCTGGCTTGGTGTCCTCTGGTGCCTTCTCTTCGTTGGGCTTGCTCATCCTGCGCCTGCTGCGGAAATGGATGCGCTAACCGTTCCTCCGGAACAATCCGGAAGTGCTCCTCGCAAAGAAACGGTGCCGGGGGAGACGACCGAAAAGGCCTCGGAGGACGTGTACCCCAAGCAGGAGCACGTGTTGAAGTCCCTGCCCGCAAAAGGCGGCTACACGGTGATCCCGCTGCCCGCTTTCTCTTACACCCGTAACGAGAACTACTGGATTGGCGCGCTGGCGCCGATTCTGAGAGCGAACGACAAGGAGGAAATCGAGGACATCTTCGCGCCGCAGTACCTGCATAATAAGTTCATCGGCGAGAGCTTTTCCCTCAACTACTACGGATACCGCAACGAAACCGTTCAATACCGCGTGATCGCCTCCTATGCCACGAAAGTCGAGCGGGAGTTCGAGGCAAGCTTTAAAGATACGGGGGCCGGCGGAGGACGCTATATCCTAGCGGCCGAAGCCAACTGGTTCAAGAACGCCTTCGCCCGGTTTTTCGGCATTGGGAACAACACACCTGAAGCGGACGAATCGACCTACACCTCCCGCGAAGCGAACATCAGGCTCAGCGCGGGCCTCAACCTGGCCCAGCACTTCTCTGTGCTGTGGACAGAGCGCTACCGCGATGTCCGGGTCGAAGATGGAGTCATCCCGTCGCTGCCCCAGACGAAGGACAAGTTCTCCACCATTACGGGCATCGAAGGCGCGCAGATCTTCGGGCATCGTCTGACGCTTCTGTACGATACCCGGGATAATTTGCTCGCTCCCGTCAGGGGAACGTATGTCTCTCTCTACGGAGAGTTGGCCCAGAACCTCCATGTGGAGGGGCCCGACCGGTGGTTTCGGATTTCGCTGGATGCCCGTCAAATGGTTCCGCATGCCTCTGGACGCATGGTGTTCGTGGCGCGCCTTATGCTCGCTATGGTCTTCAGTCGGGGCGTTCCCTTCTATGAACGGCCGATGCTAGGCGGCGAGAATACGTTGCGTGGGTTCGGACGCAACCGGTTTATTGATGATAACTTGTTTCTGATCAATCTTGAGGAGCGTATTCGTGTCTTTGAGAAACGAGTGTTTGACAATCCCCTCGAGTTCGAGGTGGCGCCGTTTCTGGATGTAGGACGGGTGGACGATGACCTCTTTACTCGCCTCAAGGACACGCAGTTCAATCCGGGGGTGGGCCTCCGCGTCCTCTCACGTCCCAACGTTGTGGGACGCATTGACGCGGCGTACGGGAAGGACGGCGGTAATGTCTTCGTCGGACTGGATTATCCGTTCTAGCAGAGGGTGGCGAACGTGAACGCACGCCGCTTCCTGCCATTGCTCCTGGCTTTGCTCCAGATCGCTCCTGCGGCGGCTGCCTGGGCGGCCTGCACGGTGGAGCGGGCGGTGTCCGGCGAGCCCGCCCTCTTCGTGCGCCACTTCAGTCAGGATTGCACCAAGGCGGAGCGGGCCGCGCAGGCGGTGCCGGCGCGCGAAATTCTTGAGGCTCTGAAGGCCGGCAAGGGCGTGTCCATCCGGAACGGGGTGGTCTCCGGCGATCTGCTGCTGACCGGCCTGCCGACGGCGCCGCTGGTCTCGGTCCCCCTGCCGCCATCGGTGCTCGCGACCATGGCGGGATCCTCCGTCGCCGAGGCCCGCGTGATCCGCGGGCCGTTCGTGATTAGCAACTCGATCTTCGACGGCCTCCTGGACACCCAGCTCAAGCCCGACATGGTCGAGCATCGGATGCTGGGCGACATGGTGGTGATCCAGGGCCCCGTCACGTTCCACGGCACCACCTTCACGAAGACCGTGGACCTCTCCCGGACGATCTTCCTCGGACCCGTCGACAGCTCCGAAGCGGTGTTCCTGGACGATGCGTTCTTCCTCACCTGCATTTTCGACAAGGCGACGAGCTTCGAGAAGACGGCGTTCGCCGGGCACACTCGCTACTATCAGGCGGTCTTTCACGAGCCGGTCACGTTCCTCCGCGCTGGGTTCAGCGGGCTGACGAATTTCCTCTCAGTCACGTTCAAGAAGGAGTCAAGTTTCTCGCGCGCCTATTTCAAGATGGGTACCGGGTTTTCGGGCAGCAGGTTCGAAGGGATCTCGGACTTCTCGGAGGCCGTGTTCGAGAAGAACGTCTTCTTCATGCACGCCGTCTTCCTCGCGGACACCTATTTCCGGCGCGCCACATTCCGCGCCGAGGTCAGCTTCTCCGACGCCGATTTCAAAGCCAAGGACGACTTTGCCAAGGTCTTCTACCAGCAGGAGCCCAACTTCACCCGCGCCAAGTTCGCGACCCCGCGCTCTTCATCCGGGTTCGAGAACCCCGTGTTTCTCGCCATCGTGGGGGTAGCCCTCCTGATTTTCCTTATCGCCTTTTTCGTGATCCTGAAAAAAGGGTAGCGCCTACCACATCTTGAAGGAAGACTTGCCTTCTGCCCTAAATCTGGTATATTCAGAGGTCTATGGCAGAGGATCGTGACATCGGTCTCGATGTGGCGGAGGACTCCTATCGCATCCGGCTGGATGAGTTCGAGGGTCCGCTGGACCTCCTGCTGCATCTGATCAAGAAGAACGAGATCAACATTTACGACATCCCGATCGCGCTGATCACCAAGCAGTACCTCGACTACATCAGCACGATGAAGTCGCTGAACTTGGTGGTCGCCGGCGAGTTCCTGGTGATGGCGGCCACGCTGATCCACATCAAGTCCCGGATGCTGCTGCCGGTTGAAGCCGAGGGGGACGAGGAGGATGAGGCAGGCGAAGACCCCCGGGCCGAGCTGGTCCGGCGGCTCCTGGAATACAAGCAGTTCAAGGAGGCGGCCGGCGAGCTGGTGCAGCGCGGCCAGCAGTGGCGGGAGGTCTTCGGCCGCCCGGCGATCGTCGACGCAAGCCGTCAGGGCCTGCAAGGGGAGGAGGACGGGACGCTGCTGGAGCTGACGCTGTTCGACCTGGTGGACGCCCTGCAGGGAGTGCTGCAGCGGGTTCCGGCGAAGACGCTGATCGAGGTGACGGCCGATCACCTGACGGTCAAGGACCGCATGAACTACATCCTGGAGCGACTGGAACAGGAGTCCGCCCTGCCGTTTGACGCCCTCTTCTTGCCAGACGAAGGGCGACTGGTCGTGATCGTCACGTTCTTGGGTTTGCTGGAGTTGATGCGGATCAGGCTGGTTCGGGCCTTTCAGGCCGAGGCCTTCGGGCCCATCCTCCTGTCACGGACATTCCTGCCGGTGACGGTCGAGGGCGCTGAATCAGGGGAGAATACACTATGATGACGACGGAAACGGTAGAAGCCGAGTTGGAACACGACGGCCCCAACGGAAATGGGAACGACAACACCAGCCCCTTGTCGGGGCTGAAGGGCATCCTCGAGGCGATCCTCTTCGTGTCAGGCGAGCCGCTCTCGGTGGACCGCATGTTGGGCGTGGTCGAGGGCGTGGCCCGCGAGGAGCTGATGAGCGCCCTGCGGGCGCTCCAGGCCGACTACGCGGCGGAGGGGCGGGGGCTGCAACTCATCGAAGTCGCCGGGGGATTCCAGATTGCCACACGGCCGGATTGCGCGCCGTGGATCAAGCGGTTGGAGAGGGCCAAGGAGGGCGCCAGGCTGTCGCGCTCGGCCATGGAGACGCTGGCCATCGTCGCCTACAAGCAGCCGGCGGTCCGCGCTGAGATCGAGCAGATCCGGGGCGTGGATTCCGCGGGCGTGCTGAAAACGCTCCTCGAACGCCGGCTGGTCCGCATCGTCGGGCGCAAGGACGCCCCCGGCCGTCCCATCATGTACGGGACGACGAGGCAGTTCCT
>VBOD01000014.1 GCA_005877615.1 Nitrospirota bacterium
CCCGAGGAGCGCGAGCAGGGCGATGCCGCAGTGCACAGGGTTCCGGAGCGCCACCGTCAGCACCCCCGCCACGATGCTGACCAGGGCGAAGTAGGCGAAGAAGATCGGTGTCATGCCTAGGAGTCTTGGGGGGGCGTGAGGCCTGCGACTTGATGCGGAAACTTATACCGGTACTGAAGGCTCTCCGTGTCGTTCTTCTCTTGGTTGTGGGCGTAGAGGTAGCGCTTGGCGTCCTCGATGTGCTTCTCCCCAATCTCGTAGAGCCGCTTCTTGTCGAAGATGAGCTGGCGCTTGTCGGCGGTGGAGTACTCATACATCTTGGTCATCGCTAGCGCGTTGACCGGGCAGGCCTCGACGCAATAGCCGCAGAAGACGCACTTGGTGATGTCGATGTAGAACTCGGTCGCGTACCGGGATAGGGGGCGCTCCGGATTTTCGGCGCTCACCACCTTGATGCAGCGGGACGGGCAGGCCGCCTCGCAGAGGTCGCAGCCCACGCAGCGCTCCGTGCCGTCGTCGTAGCGCAGGAGCCCCAGCGCCCCGCGATGAGCGTCCGGGATCGTCCGCTTCTCCCGCGGGTACTGGAAGGTGACGGGCTTGACGAACATGTGCTTCAGCGCGACCCGCATCGCCGTCCGGATCTCGGAGAACGAGAGGGCGTCCCACACCTCGCGCAGCAGGCTTTTTTCTTCGGTCTTCTCAGTCATGCTGACGTCCTCTTCGACTTTAAAGCTTCTCGATCGCGACATGGGTGAACTTGAACGCCGGCACACCCGTCGTGGGATCGACGACGCACTCGGCCAAATCTTTCACAGGCGGCTCGTTGAAATGATCAGGGAAGAAGCACGTCCCCCGCGCGAGATCGTGATTCGGCCCGGTCCGCAGCTCGACGGAACCTCGCGTCGAGGTCACACGCACCACGTCCTGGGGGCCGAGCTGCAGCTGCGCCAGATCTTCTGGGTTCATCTGCAGGCGGCCCTTGCTGGGATAGAGCTGGAGCAGGCCAGACGCGCGCGCCGAGAGCTTGCCCGAGTGGTAGAGCACCTGCCCGATGGTCAGGGCGAAGGGCCGCACCGCTTGGTCGGTCTCGGTACGATCCGTATTGGCGGCGTAGCGCGCCGCGACCTCGCGGACGTAGCCGTCGCGCAGGTAGCCTTCCGGCCTGGCGGTGACGGGCCGTGGCTCACCGAGGTTGTAGTACCCCGGCAGGAGCTTCATGATCTCCCGCTGGACATCCTGCGCCGCTTCGTACTCCATCGGATACCCCAACGCCGTGCCCAACGCCGCGAAGATCTCCCAGTCCGGGCGGGCCTCTTCGTACGGCTCCAGCGCGGGACGGACCCGGTTCACCTTTCCTTCCAGGTTGGTGAAGGTGCCGTCCTTCTCGGCGAAGGTGGTCGCCGGGAGCACCACGTGCGCGAGCCGCCCGGTTTCGGTCAGGAAGGGGTCCTGGCAGATCAGCAGTTGGACCTTCTCCAGCGCTTCCTGGACGCCGGTCGAGGCCGGCAAGGTCGCGAGCGGGTTCTCTCCCACCAGATATAGCGCCTTGATGCGTCCCTCGCGGCAGCGCTTCAAAATCTCCATCAGCGTCGCGCTCGGATCGGGCGGCGGCAGCGAGCAGCGCCACGCGGTCGCGAACTTGGTACGGGCGTCCTCGTCGGCGTAGAGCGCCTGACCCGGCAAGAGCTCCGACGCTACCCCCATGTCCACCGCCCCCTGCTCGTTGGCCTCTTCCGGCAGCGCGTTCACGCCGCAACCGGGCCGCGTGAGCTTGCCGGTCACCCAGGCGAGGTCCACGAGGTTCAGGACGCTCGCATAGCCTTCAATCTGCCGCGTCACGCCCTCGGCGCACAGGATCACGGCCTTCGGCGCCTCGGCGTAGAGCCGGACCGCCTCGACCGCCGCCTCCCGTGACACGCCGGTCCTCGCCGTGAGGGCCTCCCACGACAGTCCAGCCACCGCGGCCTTTAGCGCGGCAAAGGCCTCCGGCGTGGCGGTCGTAGCGGCCTCGTCCACCAGGTCCTCCTCGACCGCAGCCTTGACCAGGGCCTGGATGAGCCACCGCTCGCTCCCTGCCGCGATCGGCAACGGGTGAGAGGCGAGCTTTGCAATGTTGGTCAGCCGCGAGGTGGCGACGATCACCTGTGCGCCATACACGCGGATCGCTTCTTTCACCCGTAGGCTGGCGACCGGGTTGGTCTCGGTGATGTCGGTCCCGATGAGCAGCAGCACGTTGGCCTTCGTGATCTCTTCGTAGCCGTTCATCATCCGGCCGACGCCGGCGGCGTGCTGGAGCGCCCGCGTGAAGTTCAGATGGCCGTAGCGGGCGCTGCTGTCCACCTGACTGGTGCCGATCGCCGCGCGCATCAGCTTCTGGAACAGGTAGAGTTCCTCGTTCGTGCAGCGGGCAGTGATGAGTCCCGCGATCGCGTTGGGGCCGTGCTGGGTCTTGATGGCCTTCATCTGTCCGACCACCGCGTCCATGACTTCAAACCAGGAGCGCGGCACGAACCCCTCCTCCGTGCGGACCAGGGGCATACCCAGCCGCTCTTTGCTGTCGATGTACTGGAACCCGAAGCGGCCGCGCACGCACAGCCCGCCGTGACCTTTGGCGGTCTCCGCGCGATCGCCCCATTTGTTCTTCCAGGAGAGCGGCGACGTCACCCGCTGGACGGCCTTCCCGCTGGTCTCGATGGACATCTGGCAGCCGTCGGCGCAGTAGGCACACGTGCTCGTCGTCTTCTTCAACTGCCACGGTTTGTAGATGTACTTGGAATACTTGTTCGTGATGGCGCCCACAGGGCAGACCGCCAGGCAGTCCCCGCAGAACTCGCAGACGAGGCCCTCGTCCCCCTTCGCCACCACGTGTGTGGTGCCCTCTTTCTTGAAGAACTGCAGGGCATCCACCATCTGCACGTCCTTGCAGATGTTGATGCATTCCCCGCACAGGATGCAGCGGTTCATGTTGAAGTCGAGCACGAGGCTGCGCCGGTCCTCAGGCAGGCCCTTGGGCTTGGCGTTGACGAGGTTCGTGACCCCGTGCTGGAAGGCCATGTCTTGCAATTCGCAGTGGCCATCGGCATCGCAGACCGGGCAGTCCAGGGGGTGGATCGTGAGGTGCTTCTCCACCGCCTTCTTGCGGGCCTGGAATAGGTCGTCGCCCTCGGTCCGCACCTGCATGCCGCCCTCGGCCTTGGCCGTGCAGGACCGAACCGGCGCCTTCTTGCCCTCCACCATCACGAGACACATCCCGCAGGAACCGAATGGATCGAAAGTGTAGTGATAGCACATGGCCGGGATGATTTTGCCGGTCTCGGAGATGACGTCGTAGAGGGACACGCCCGCCTTGGTCTGCACCGGCTGCCCATCGATGGTCAGCTGGATGGTCGGGGCTTCGGTGTCCGGCGATGTCACTGGTTTCAACGCCATGTCATTACCTATCGCACTCGCCCATGACGATATCGTACGTGCCGAAGATCGTCACGATGTCGGCAATCATGTAGCCTCGGGCCATGAAATCGAACGCACCCATATGAATGAAGGAAGGGGCGCGAATCTTCAGGCGGTAGGGCTTCCCTCCGCCGTCGCTCACGATGTAGAACCCCAGCTCGCCCTTGGCGGCCTCGGTCCCGCAATAGATCTCCCCCTTCGGGGCCTGGAACCCATCGGAGAATAGCTTGAACTGCTGGATCATGCTGGCTAGGTCATTGAAGACCTTGTCCTTGGGGGGTAGCGTCACGCTCGGCACGTCGGCCATGACCGGCCCGTCGGGAATCTTCTCCAGGAGCTGTTTGACCATGTTCCGGCTCTGTCGCATCTCCTCGACGCGGACCCAGTACCGGTCGTATGTGTCGCCGTTCTTGCCGACCGGCACACTCCACTCGCACTCGCCGTACGCGGCGTAGGGCTCGAACTTGCGCAGGTCGTAGTCCACGCCGGACCCACGCAGCGTCGGCCCGCTCAAGCCGAAGTTGCAGGCGTCCTCGGCCGAGATCACCGCCACGCCCTTGGTGCGGGAGAGCCAGATCCTGTTGGTGTTCAAGAAGGTGACGTACTCCTCCAGCTTCGGCGGGAAGTAGTCGCAGAACCGGCGCAGCTTTTCGACCAGGTCCGGCGTGAAGTCCCGCTCGACGCCGCCGATCCGGTACCAGCTCGTGGTCAGCCGTGCCCCACAGAGCTCGTCGAAGAAGTCCAGGAGGATCTCCCGGTCGCGGAAGGTGTAGAAGAACACCGTCATCGCGCCGATGTCCAGCGCCTGCGTGCCGAGCCAGAACAGGTGCCCGATAATCCGCTGCACCTCGGCCACGATCGTGCGCAGGTACTCCGCGCGCGGAGGGACTTTCAAATCCAGCAGCTTCTCGACGGCCCGGCAGTAGGCGAAGTTGTTGTACATCGCGCAGACATAGTCCAGGCGGTCCGTGTGGGGGATGAACTGATGGTAGGTGCCGTCCTCCGCCAGCTTCTCCACGCCCCGGTGCAGAAACCCCATGACCGGCGTCGCCTTGACGATCCGCTCGCCCTCCAGGGCCAGCACCACCTTCAGCACGCCGTGCGTGCTGGGGTGTTGGGGCCCCATGTTGAGCATCATCTCCTCGGTGCGCAGCGTCGGCAGCGAGGGATTCGCCGGATGCTCCGGGTCCACCTTATAGACGGTGGTGCGCTGGTCTTCTAACGGCTGTGGCATGGGTCTTTACCCGGTCTTCTCCCCGATGAAGGTGAACGTATCGCGCCAACCCTTGCCGCGCACGGGGAAGTCCTTGCGCAAGGGATAGCCTTCCGGGAAATCATCCGGGAGAAGGACCCGCACGAGGTTCGGGTGGTTGCGGAACCGGATCCCCATCATGTCGAACACCTCGCGCTCCATGAAATCGGCCCCCTTCCAGATGTCCGTCATAGAGTCCACCACGCAATCGTCTTCAGGCACCCGGGTCTTCACGCGTATCCGCTGCTTGCGCCGGATCGAGTAGAACTCGTACACGACCTCGAACCGCTCGGGGTGGTCCGGCCAGTCCACGGAGCTCACGTGGACGATGTAGTCGTAGTCCAGCCCGGGATCGCCGTGCAGATACCGGCAGACCGCATGCAGGCGTTCCCGCTTCACCTGGATGGTCAGGTCGCCCCGCCACTCGACGGCGTTCTGGGCCGCTTCCGGGAAAGCCTGCTGGATCTTCTGGGCGTCGGGGTGCACCGGTCAGGCCTTCACCGCCTCAGGCGGCTTCTTGTAGAACACGCTCCGCTGCATGATCTGCTCCTGGAGCTTGAGGATGCCGTCGAACAGGGCCTCGGGTGTGGGCGGACAGCCCGGCACATACATGTCCACCGGGATGAACCGATCGACCCCCTGCACGACGCTGTAGCTATCGTAGATGTTGCCGGAAGTCGCGCACGACCCCATCGCGATCACGTAGCGCGGCTCCGGCATCTGATCGTAGATCTTCCGGATCACCGGCGCCATCCGCACGCACACCGTGCCGGCTACGATCATGAGGTCGGACTGCCGCGGCGACGCGCGAAAGACGCCTGCGCCGTACCGATCGATGTCGTAGCGCGAGGAGACCGCGGCGATCATTTCGATGGCGCAGCAGGCAAGGCCGAAAGTCATCGGCCAGAGCGACCCTTTGCGGGCCCAGTTGACGGCCTTCTCCAGCGTGGTCAGGATGATCCCCGGATCCCCGTCCTTCTGATGGCCGCGCGCGACCTGGATGAGATTCGGCGCCGGTTCGTTCTTCCCGGTCAGTCCCATTCCAGCGCCCCTTTCTTCCAGGCATAGACATAGCCGACGACGAACAGCGCGATGAAGATCAACATCTCCACCATGCCGATCACGCCGATCCGGTCGAAGGCGACGGCCCACGGGTACAGGAACACGATTTCGATGTCGAAGATCACGAACAGCATCGCGATGATATAGTAGCGGACCGGAAACGGCATCCGCGCATCGGAGAAGGGTTCACTCCCGCACTCGTACGGGCTGAGCTTTTCTGGGTCAGGCAGTTTCGGCTGGAGAAAATGACTCAGGATCAGCGTGCCTGCCCCGAACGCAAATGCCACCCCGATGAACACCAGGATCGGGAAATAATTCGAAAGATAGGACAGCAGATGCGATGTGCCGTACACTTTTCGTCCCCCTAACACAAAGACTTATCAATGGAAAAAACAGTCTAACATCGCGTTTTCAAACAAAGCAAGCAACCAAAAGACCTAGAAACCGCGCTTTGGATGGGCCTTACGGCTTCTCAGACGGTGCCCGGCGGGCTAGTTTCTCCGGCGGGGTACGAAGATCCCTTGGCGGCTGGCCTGAACCCGCATCCCATTGCTCCGTCACTGGTTCATCCGTCTTTGTCCTTCGATGGATCTGCGTACGGACCCGTTTGGGGGTGGTCTTACCGTAGTCAGGCGGGTCCGGTTGGTTGGTCAACGTCCTTTGATCAGGCTTGGCCATGCCGCTCTTTCTTCCACTACCCCCTACAACGGCTGTCCCGATCTGCCTGTTGGAGCCGGAGGCATGGGCACAGGTCCGCGGGGTCCCTCACCCGGCGCCATCGGGTCGTAGAGCCGTTCGTTCCCGTTGACGCCGTCTTCTTCCACGTCAATCCACATCTCGCCCTTTCCCGGTTCGAACTCCCCGTTACCGTCAAGGTCCGCCCAGTAAAAGAGCGGATGGGCAAACGTGACGGCGACCTCATAACCGTACTGGTTGACCGAGACCTTATACGTACGGCGAGCCGTCATGAAATCCGGCTTGCTCTCCTGGCTCGCCAGCTTGAAGACGCGGAAGAACATGTTGTTCCGCCAGTCGTAGTAGGCGTCCACTTCACGGCGGTCGAATTCGTCGGGCTCCGCGGGCAACGTGAACCCCGACAGCGGTAGACCATCCCGTCTCTGCTCGGCGGACTCGAGCAGCACAGGGTTGATACAGAGAAGGACTGCCACCACGCCGATCGTGCCGAACGTGCGTCGCACGAGTATACGGTACCATCACCATAACCCCTCGTCAATCAAGAGTTTTATCTTGACATCTGTTCGATATCTGCTATGCTCCCCCTAGTGTGAACTTGGAGGCTGGCATGGAAATACCACGACAGAAGCGGGCATGGGTCCAGTTCCTAGTCGTCGCATGGGGGCTGAGTCTTCCGACAGGAGCCGCCGCTCCGAGTTTTGCTGCAGACGCTCCTGCACCGCCAACTCTGACCTTGGCAGGCGACCCAGCCATCGCCTTTCAGGGCGGGTACATCAAGTTCTCCGAGCAAGTCTCCGGCCTCGTAGTTGGCTCGCGCGAATCCAAACAGCTCTTCGGGTTGGGCGATGTCCTCTACGTCCGGGTGGCGCCGGACGCGAACGTGAAGGTCGGCGACCGGCTCACCCTCTACCGCCCCACCAAGCAGGTCTACCATCCGGTCACGCGAGCCCCATTGGGACGGATCATGGTCGTTCTGGGCATTCTCCAGGTCGCGACCGAAAGCAAGGAGAACGTCGTCTCGACTCGCATCGAACGCGCCTTCGACTCGATCTCGCCTGGCGATCTTGTGATGCCGTTCCAGCTCCCCCCAGAGGTTCCGCCCCGGCAGACGACCAGCGGGCCCCTCACCGGAGTGATCGTGGACTTCAAGCAGGCGCGCCAGGTCACCGCGCAGTCGGAAGTCATCTACATCGACCGGGGTGAGACGGACGGCGTCGCGTTGGGAGACCGCTTCAGCGTGATCCGGCCGGGCCGCCGGCTCTCCTTCATGACCAAGAACCCGGACGAGGTGCTCGCCGAGATCAAAGTCATCGGGCTGCAGCCTCGGACCGCGACCGCCTACGTGGTGAAGAGCACGGACGCCATCCATCGGGGAGACATTGTCAGTCGTATGCCGCCCCAGCCGTCCCTGCCGTCGCAAGTCAAGGAGGCGCCGAAAGCCGAGGGCGCGCCTCCAGCTGTTGCCAAGGTGACGCCGCCTGAAGCGCCGGTGCCAGGGCTGCCTCTCCCGAAGGGCCTCGAGGACATCTACTTCGACTTCGACAAGTGGGCGCTGACGGATCAGGCCAAGAACACCCTCACGGCACAAGCCGAATTCCTCAAGCAGAACGCGACCGCCACGATTACCATCGAGGGCTACGCCGACGAGCGGGGAAGCACGGAATACAACCGGATCTTAGGGGAAAAACGGGCCCTGGAAGTCCGCCGTTTCCTCACGCAATTGGGAGTCAGCAATCCCATCACTGTCATCAGCTTTGGAAAGGACAAACCGGTCTGCACCGACCTGGATGAAGCCTGCTTCGCGAAGAACCGCCACGTCCATCTCGTGGTCGCCGGCAACTGATTTGCATTTTCCTTATCCCCTATTTTTTAGGATAAGGGAGCGCATGTTCCGGCTAACGGCAATCGCCATCATCTGTGCCCTCTCCCTGGCCGTGACACCAGCGCTGGCCGGAGAACAATTCGTCGGCGAGGTCCTGAAAGTGGACACGGCGGCGAGCAAGCTGACCGTCAAGAAGCGGGACGGGAACCGGTTCACCTTCGCCGTGAATGCCCAGACGGCCTTCACGGGAAGCCGCACGTCCCTGAGCGACCTGGCCAAGGGAGACCAGGTGACCGTCGAGTTCCAGACCGGCGGCGGCCAGTACACCGCTTTAAAGGTGACCTCTCAGTAACGCGCATGCCTTGGCCGCCGACGCCCCGCTGTATCTTCAGGTAGCCGTCCCCCGCCGTCTCTCTCACGTCTTCACGTACGCCGTCCCGCCCGGCCATCCAGGTCCCTGGATACCAGGCATGCGCGTCCGCGTCCCGTTCGGCCGGAGTACGCTGACCGGCTACATCGTGGCGGTCACGCCCCACGCCGACGTTGGCGGGAAGCCTGCACGAATCCGAGAAGTCCTCGCACGGGTGGACGAGACGCCCAGCATCCCGCCAGACCTCCTTGCACTGGCCCAATGGGTTTCGGAGCGGTACCTGGCTCCGCTGGGACAGTGCCTGCGCCTCGCGTTCCACGGCGCCCCCGAGAAGCCGCGCTCCACTACACGCACGAAACAACCGGACGCAATCCCTTCGGGCGCTGCCGCTCCTGTCTCCGATCAGTCCACATATAACGTTCAACCTTTAACGTTTAACGACATGCTCGCCCCGCTCCACACAAAGGTCCTAGCCGCCCTTGCCCACCACCGCCAGGAACGCATCTTTCTGCCCGCAGCCACCCATGAATTGGTGGGACTCTACAGCAACGCCGTAGAGGCGACGCTGGAGCAGGGACGGACCGCGCTCGTGCTGCTCCCTGAAGTCGCACGCGTGGAGGCGAGCCAAGGGGGGTTCCTGTCTCGTTGGGGACATCGCTGCCAGGTGTATCATGGCGGCCTTCCTCCCGGAACGCGTCGGAAGGCGTGGGCCCGCATCCAACAGGGCGAAGCGTCCGTCGTGGTGGGTACCCGTTCAGCCGTCTTTGCCCCCCTCGCCCGTCTGGGACTCCTCATCGTCGACCAGGAGGACCATCCCGCTTACAAGGCGGAAAACGTGCCCCGATACGATGCGCGAGCCGTGGCCGACGAACGCGCCGGGCGAGCCGGGGCCGTGCTCGTGCTGGCCTCCGCACATCCTTCCCTGGCCACCGTGCACGCAGTCGGTACGGAGGTCCTGCTGCTCCGCGCGACCCCAGACGGGGCGCCGCCGGTGACGGTGGTGGACCTACGTGACGCGCCCTTCGGCACCATACTAAGCCCGCCGCTCACTGAGGCGATCGCAGCCTGTCTGGCTGCTGGCAAGAAGGCGCTCCTGTTTCTCAACCGCAAGGGGTATTCCCCGGTCCTCCAGTGCCGTGACTGTGGCCAGGCCGTGAAGTGCCCCGCCTGCGCGGTGGGATGGGTGTACCACAAACACGACGGCCTGCTCCGATGCGGCCATTGCGGCAGAACCGGACAGGTGCCGGAGAACTGCCCGTCCTGCCTGGGAGCCCGTCTGCTCCCCTCCGGATTCGGGACCGAGGCCGTCGAAGAAGCGGTGAGAGTCCAATTCCCCAAGGCCCGTGTCGCCCGCTTGGAACGCGATCGGCCCGGCGGGGATCGCGCCAACTTGGCCATCCTCACTCTGTTGCAGGCGGGAGAGCTCAACATCCTGATCGGCACCCAACTGGTCGTCACGCGATCTCCCCGACCGGTCGTCTCCCTGGTGGGCCTGGTCCATCCCGATGCCGCGTTGAACCTGCCGGACTTCCGGGCGGCCGAACGGGCCTACCACACGCTACGTGAGGTGATGGCCCTGGCCGACCACAAGGATTCAACTGCTCGCATCGTGATGCAGACCTATGTCCCGCAACATCACGTGATCCGCGCCCTGGCCGAGCGGGATCCCCGGCTCTTCTACGACAACGAATTAGTGGCTAGGAAGGCGTTGGGCTATCCTCCGTTCGGCCAATTGATCGGGTTGCGGGTCAGCGGCACCAAGGAGGAACGAGTCGAGACCGCTGCGACCAAGTGGGCGACCCTCTTACGAGCCGAAAGCGCCCGCGCGCGTCCCGCTAACGTCGAAATTCTGGGCCCCATCCCCGCCGCCCCGTTCCGCGTGCGCGGTCGCGTGCGCTGGCAGCTCGCGGTGAAGGGGGCGGAGGGGACGGCGTTGCGGCAGGCCGTACAGGCGACGCTCGCAGAGTTGGAAAAAGCGGGACGCGCCGGTGGCCTCCGTTACGACATTGACGTCGACCCGCAGAGCTTGCTGTGAGGGGGACTGTCCTCATGTCCTTTCTAAGCGCTTTGGCGGGGGCTCCTCCGGCGAGATCAGCGCCAGTGGGCAAGAATCATCCCGATGACTTGAAGGTTCAGACCGTGGTAGGCGGCATTAAGCCCAAACAGGTTCCAACCCTTCCCCTCCCAGGCCACCGCTCCCAACAGCATCGGGATGTAATAGCCAAGCCAGGTGATAAATCCGCTATAGAATCCATACAGGTAGGATGGCCCGTCCGTCCCGACGCCCCACACGGATGGACGCCAGACCTCAGCGGCATGAGCCAAGACGTACGCCGTCAGGAACGTCCCGATCAGGGTGAGTCCCATCGAGCGCATCATAACTTTCGGATCAAGCTGACAGTCCGTTGGCATTTTCATGAGACTCGCCCACTTTTTTCCGAACAGAGGCCCGTACCAGAGCCATCCGAACAGGAAACTGGCCACGACGGCGGTGACTATCGCTGCGTAATGGATGTGAATCTGTGGGGGCATAATTCCTCCTATGAAAAGTAAGGGGGACAGGCACCATTCGGAAATGGAGCCAGTCCCCTTGCGTCAGCGCTTGACCGGGGGCTCGGCCGGTGGCTCGCCCCGCTTGATCCAGCGAAAGACGCCGTAGGCGAAGGTGAGCCAAAACGTGGCGAAGATGACGCCGAAGACTCCCGCACGAAGCAGTTCTATCGTCTGATCCTCGCTCGGTTCTGCCACGCCACCCAGCTTCAGCTTAATCATCTGCACCACGGGCCAACTCAGACTCTCCAGTCCCAAAAACAGGCACGCCCACGCCCAGATGTGCTTGGGCGTGGTCCCCAGCCACACCAGCAGCGCGGTGAAGCCGAGCCCAGCCAGCACGGCCCAAGACACCGGGATCGGGTTCCACGCCATCGTGAATCCGAACGTGACAACGACGCCAGCCGCGACGGCATTAAGTTTGAGGGCCCAGTCAGGCATTAGAATGCGCGTTAAACGTGAATCGTTACTCGTGAGAACAAGGTCTTCCGTTTAACGAATAACGTATAACGATGAACGTCCCGGTGGAAGGGGTTGGTGCCGAAGGCGGGATTTGAACCCGCACGGGTTTCCCCACACGCCCCTCAAACGTGCGTGTCTGCCATTCCACCACTTCGGCGCCGCATGCGATTATATAGTGGCCGTGGACTACGCTGTCAATCGACCCCTGGTTGACACCCATCGGCATCGCTCGTAGAATCCACTTCGATCATGAATCCACGCATCGCGGCATTTTTCGACCTTGATAATACGATCGTGCCCGGCCCCGCCATCGAGCACCCCTATTTCCGGCTGCTCTGGCGCCGGGGGCTGGTGGGACCCAAGGACCTCCTGCGCAGCGTTGGCGTGTTGCTTCGGGAGACCCCTCCGTTCACCTTCGACCCGCTCCGACGTTACAAGGCCTATCTGGCGGGCAAACCCATCGAGGCCATCGAAGCCTCGGCCCTGGGCTTTTTCTGGGAACAGGTCTGCCCGCGGATCTCGGAACAGGCGCGCCACGTGATCAAGGAGCACCGCGCGCAGGGGCACCGGCTGGTGTTGCTCACGGGCTGCCCTGATTTTCTCGTCGCTCCGTTGGCCACATATCTAAAGATGGATCATGTCCTCGCGGGACAACTGGAGCGCGCAGACAAGGTCTTCACCGGCCGCATGGTAGAGCCGTATCCCTACCGCGAAGGCAAGCGGCTTGTGGCCGAGCGGCTCGCCGCCGAGGAGGGGCTCGACCTGGGCACTAGCTTCATGTACGGCGACAGTCCCGGCGACCTGCCGGTGTTGGAAACGGTCGGGCATCCCCGCGTCGTCAATCCGATCCGTGGCATGGTCCGGATCGCGCGCCGGCGTGACTGGCCCATCCTCCAATGGCATTAAGCACCTCCCTCCAT
This sequence comes from Nitrospirota bacterium, assembly GCA_005877615.1. Classification (GTDB taxonomy): domain Bacteria; phylum Nitrospirota; class Nitrospiria; order Nitrospirales; family NS-4; genus NS-12. The sequence goes on from VBOD01000014.1 coordinate 12,585, forward strand.
GCGCATCACCGAAATCTTCTTCAGCATCCAAGGCGAATCCTCCTATACGGGGCGTCCCTGCGTCTTCGTTCGACTCACGGGCTGCCCGTTGCGGTGCACGTGGTGTGATACCGCCTACGCCTTCCACGGAGGCACCGAACGCAGCCTTGAGAGCATCCTCGCCGAAGTCGAGCGCCACGAGTGCCGGCTGGTCGAGATCACCGGAGGCGAGCCGCTCGCGCAAAGCGAGGTCCATGGGCTCATCACCGCACTGGCCGATCGCGGGCACACGGTGCTGATCGAGACGAGCGGCGCGCTCGACATTACGCCGGTGGACCCGCGGGCCATTCTCAT
>VBOD01000015.1 GCA_005877615.1 Nitrospirota bacterium
ATTTTCCAGTTGCGGGCCACGATGATCCGAGGCTCGCCGCTGGTCCGGGTATCCGAGATAAAGATCCCGGAGGGACCATCCGGCACGCTGCGCTCGCCGACGTACATGACCACCTTGTCCGTCGGGGTGTTGAAGACCCCTTCATCGAGTGCCAGCGATACTTGGTCGCGCAGCATGCCCAGCGCCATCTTCTTGAGGGACTGGCCCGTCCAGGGCTGGGCGAATTGGGCCAGCGTGAGGGTCATCAGGAAAACTGCAAACGAAAACAGGAAGACGGAGGGGAGGAGGCGCCACGCGCTGACCCCCGTCGCGTGCATTGCGGTGAGTTCCCGGTCCGAGGACAGCCGGCTGAACGCGCTGATGGACGCGATCAGACAGCCCATCGGCAGGGTCAGGACGAAGAAGGACGGCAGCAGCAGGAGGAAGGTCTTCAGCAGGGGCAGGAGCCCCACGCCTTTGTTGATCAGGAGCTCGATGAGCCGGAGGATCTCCCGCGTCATCAGGATAAACGTCAGCGCGCCGAGGCTCTGCGCAAACGGCACGCCGAGCTCTTGCAGGATGTACCGGTCGATCGTCCGCACGCGAAAACAGCGCTCCCGGCGACAGTTATACTGGAAGGCTTGGGGCAAAGCAAATTGCGGCGACGCCCCACTTGACACTCGTGAGGGGCTGTGGTAGATGCACACCCGCACGCAATTGTTCCGCTGTTTCGTAGGGGGCTTTCTCAGGTATGGAGGCCTAGCACGGTGGGTCGTGGGACCGTGGGGCTGGTGTCACGAAAGGAGGGCGGTGTGAAGAGCAAAGGCACTGTCAAGTGGTTCAATGATCGCAAGGGGTTCGGATTTATTCGCATGGAAAGCGGACAGGACGTCTTTGTCCATTATTCAGCTCTACAGGGGGAAGGGTTCAAGAGCCTCAAGGAAGGCGAAAGCGTCGAGTTTGAGGTTGTGGAGGGTGCCAAGGGGCCTCAAGCTTCGAATGTCGTGAAGGTCGTTTAAGTCCACGCAGGGTGTGGCGGCGCCACACCTTGCCACAGTCTTTGGTCTGCAAGGGCCCATTCCGGGGGGGTGGGCCCTTTTCGTTTCTGGCCAGGTGCAATTCTTGACTTGATGGGCCGAGCCGCGCTAGGTTACGCCAGGTTGTTAGCTGTGAGGGAGTGAGCGTGGCTCCTGATAAGACTGACAAGAAGGAAGCAACGATCGAGCGTGCCCGCCAACTCGCGGACACCGGCCAGTATGCCCAGGCCATCGCAGTCTGGCGCCAACTGCTCGACGAATCCCCCAATGATGCCAATGTGTACAACACCATCGGGGACCTGTCGGTCAAGAGCAGGGTCAACGCGGAAGCGATCGACGCCTACAACAAGGCCGCCCGGTTTTTCCTTCAGGAAGGCTTTCACCTGAAAGCCATCGCCGTCTACAAGAAAATCCTCAAACTCGAACCGGCCCGCGGTGAGATTTACACGCTGCTCGGCGACCTGAATGTCGTCCGTGGCCTGATGAACAACGCCATTGCCGACTACTTGTCCAGCGCCAAGCTTTTCCTGAAATCCGGGAAGACCATGAACGCGCTGACGCTCTTTCGCAAGATTGCCAAGGTCGATCCCCAGAATACGGATGTGCGCCTGCGCGTGGCGGAGCTCTGCCTGAAGGAGAATCTCCAGGACGTGGCCATCGAGGAGTACCTGTGCGTCGGCAAGGAATTTCAGCGCCAAGGCCGTGGGGGTGAGGCCCGCACGCTCTACGACAAGATCCTCAAGCTCGCGCCGGGCCATGCGGAGGCCCGCCGGCGGTTGGACACCCCCTATCAGCCTGAATTGGAAGCGCCGGCGGCCGCCACACCGGAGCCCGATGAGATGACCGTCGCCGATGTGGTACAGGAGGAAACGGTGGAGGGAGGCATCGAATTGAGCCTCCCTGAATCGACGCTGTCGGCCCCCTTACAGCCAGCGTCTGGCGCTGAGGGCGCACCAGGCTCCTTGTCGGAGGCCCGCCGCTTGCTTGCGGTCGGTGACCTTGCCGGAGCCGAGCGGATGGTCCGGGCCTTCCTGCTTGAAGATCCGGATCAACGTGAGTACCAGGCGGTCCTGGGGCTCGTCTATTTGAAGAAGGGCCAACTCTCTCCTGCCTACGACATTTTGTACCCCATCTCCAAGGCCTGGCTCACCAAGGGTCGGCGTGAAGAGGCGTCGGATCTGATCGATGCCTATCTCATGGCGGAACCTGACGACGACGATTTTCTCCAACTCAAGGCTCGAGTGACCCAGGAACCGGCCGCGGAGAAGACTGAAACGCCAAGCCCGAAAGTGACACCGGCGGAGGTGGAGAAGCCGCTTGTCCTGCAAGTGGAGCCGGCGGTGGTTCTCGCTGAGGAGTCCGTACCGGCTGCGGCGACGGGAATGTCCGCGGGGGGCCTCGACCCGGACGTCGAAGCCCTCTTCCAGGAGTTCCGCAAACGGGACAAGGCGCACGCACGCGACGGCAAGTATGAGACGCATTATGATCTGGGTGTCGCCTATAAGGAAATGGGTCTCCTGGACGAAGCCATCGAAGAGCTCCAGCAGGCCGCCTGCGGGCCGACGCGATTCGTCGATGCGTGTGCCATGATTGCGGCGTGCTACAAATCCCAGCGGCGCAACACAACGGCGATCGCGCTTCTGGAGCGCGCCTTGGCCGATCCCCGGTGCGTGGGGCCGGGGGGGCCCTACGTCAAGTACGATCTCGCCGTCCTGTACGAGGAGGAGGGCTTGACCGACAAGGCCGCCCGACTCTTTACGGATATCCCCTCCATTGGCGACGCCCAGGATCGTCTCGATCGGCTCCGCGGCGGGCCTCCGCCGGCGGGGCAGTCCCCTGCTCAGACCAAGCGTCCAGTCTCGTATCTGTAAGCCGCTACGGCCGCGCTGGCTTCCTTGACTTCATTGCAAAACGGATGCTAGACTCACTCATCTTTTCAACAATTTTCGTAAGGGGCCTGTGCTTTGGCGATGCGTGACGGCGACTTGCATCCACGTGTCCGGTTCGCGCTGACCGTCGAGGGTTCCGCGCAACCGGGCGGGGGAACGACAGCGGAGCAATCTGACCTGCCGCGGGCACCGCGCAACGTTGCGGTCAAGATCGGGGACGGCAAGCTGACGCTCGATTGGGAGCCCGTTCCCGACGCCCTCTTCTACAACATCTACTACAAGACCACCCGTGGCGTAACCAAAGAAGGCAAGGAATTCGACCGGTTCCAGTACGACGCCGTCGGCATGGAACGGTTTAAGACCAAGATCGGGGTGACCAAGGAGAACGGAACCCTGATCGACACGGCCGCGCCGCCGTACATCCATACCGACCTGGCGAACGGCATGTGCTACCACTATGTCGTCACGGCGGTCACGAAGAATGGAGAGAGCCCCGAATCCGAAGAAGTCATGGGTATCCCGGCCCCGTATGTGTGCGTCATGCACTTCGGGACCGAGGGTTCTGATGACGGGGAGTTCAAGTCGCCCACCGGGATTGCGCTGGGCCGGGAGGGCAAGATCTACGTGGCCGACACCGACACGCATACCATCCAGAAGTTCGACAAGGATGGGAAGTTCCTCATGCGCCTGGGCGACGAGCCGGGCGACGCCGAAGGCCAGTTCTATTACCCTCGGGGCCTAGCCTGCACCTCCCAAGGCGACCTGATCGTCATCGACGCCAACAACCACCGCGTCCAGAAGTTCGACTCGGACGGGAACTTCCTGACCGTCTGGGGCAAGTTCGGTTTCGCCTGGAAAGGCTCTTCGCACGGGGTCTTCGACAATCCGTGGGGCGTCGGCGTCGACAAGGACGACAGCGTCTACATTGCCGACACCCTCAATAACCGAATCCAGAAGTACACGGCCGACGGAGAGCCGATCCTCATGTGGGGCAAGGAAGGCGCCTTTGAAGGGGCGTTCTTCTACTGCCGGGATGTCGCCATCGATTTCGCCGGGAACGTCTACGTCACGGACGAGATCAATAACCGCGTCCAGAAGTTCGACAGCCGGGGGAATTTCCTGGCCAAGTGGGGCAAGGAAGGGAATGGCCCGGGGCAGTTCAACGGCCCGTGGGGGATCGCGATCGACGCGCTGGGCAACGTCTATGTGACGGACACCGGCAACCACCGGATCCAGAAGTTCACGAGCAATGGCGCCTTCATCTGCCAATGGGGCAACCGCGGCAATACATTGGGCCAGGTGAACTTCCCCTACGGGATCGCGGTCGACCGGGAAGGCTTCGTCTACGTCGTGGATAGCGGCAATGCCCGCGTCCTGAAGTTCGCGCCGGTGGAAGGCACCCAGCCCGCCCCGCAGGTCCAGACGGAGAAAGGCGCGACGGAATTGTCGGCGCCCGCCGAACTGATCGCCAAGGCGGGCGACACCGAAGTGACCCTCAGTTGGATGGACGTGCCGGGCGCGGCGTCTTACAACCTCTACTATCACACCGAAGCGAGCGTGAGACCCCAGACGGCGACCTGCGTCGAAAGCGTGGCTTCGCCATACACCCACGGGGGGCTGGCCAACGGCACCAGCTACTATTTCATGCTGACAGCGGTCAGCGCGGAGGGAACGGAGAGCCCGCCGTCGCCTGTCGTCGAGGCGACGCCGACGATGATCGACCTGGCCGCGCCGCAGAACCCCTACATGATCATCAACCATGGGGCGTTCATGACGAACCTCCCCGACGCGATTTTGACGGTCTCGGCCCACGACGTGGATTCGGGGGTCGCTGGCTACTTCATTTCGGAGGCGCCCACCACGCCGACGGCGTCGACCCCGGGGTGGGTTAACGTGGAGCCGGTCGGCAAGTTCGGCGCCACGGTGCCCTATACCCTCTCGCCCGGCGACGGCAAAAAGACCGTCTATGTCTGGTTCAAGGACGGGTACGGGAATATCTCTGCGCCGGCGACCAATTCCATCCTCCTCAACACCTCTGGCTATGTCTGTGTGAATCTCTGGGGGAAGGCCGGCAGTGGCGCCCACCTCCTCCATGGCGGAGAATTCGGCACGCCCTCGTTCGGCCTCGTGTGCGATCAGACCGGCAACGTGTATGTCGTGGACACGGGCAACTGCCGGGTCCAGAAATTCGACAACGCGGGGAATTTCGTCCACCTCTGGGGCATGTTCGGCACCGCCCCCTCGAACTTCCAGAATCCCACCGGCGTCGCCGTGGACGATAAAGGAGTCGTGTACGTCTGCGACACCAACAACCACCGGGTCCAGCGGTTCGATGCCAAGATGGGTAGCTACCTGTCCAAGTGGGGCCGGCAGGGCGGCGGCGAGGGGCAGTTCAATGCCCCCTGGGGCGTAGCGGTTGACAACACCCGGGGCTATGTCTACGTCGTGGATAGCGCCAATTTCCGCATTCAGAAGTTCGACCGCAGCGGCGAGTTCGTCATGGCGTGGGGCAGCTTCGGCAACGCGGACGGCCAACTCTATTTCGCTCGCGGCATCGCCGTGGACGAAAGCGACGGGGCGGTGTACATCGTGGACATGGGCAACCATCGGGTCCAGAAGTTCGACACCAGCACGAACTTTCTCCCGCAGCTTCTCGTGAAGTGGGGGACCAAGGGGCAGGAACCCGGCCAGTTCTGGAATCCCTGGGGGATCGCCGTCGATCGGGACGGCTTCGTGTACGTGACGGACACCGGTAACCACCGAGTCCAGAAGTTCGATCGGGACGGGAACTTCGAAACGCAGTGGGGCGGGTTCGGCAGCGCACGCGGACAGTTCAACTTCCCCTATGGCATCGGGGTGGACCGTCGAGGCTCGATCTTCGTGCTCGACAGTTCCAATTTCCGGGTGCAGCAATTCATGACGGCCGACGAAGGGGAGTTGCAACTGCGCGAGCAGGCCGAGGTGGCCGAGTCCGAATCCTCCGCGTTGGAGGAGAAGAAGACGATCCAACAGGAAACTCCGGGCACGCATCTCTGGTCGACGCCGAAACAATAACGACATGCTGCAACCTTCCTTGCCGGTGGGACTGACCTTCGATGATGTGGCGTTGGTCCCCGCCAAATCCTCCGTCTTGCCGGCCGAAACCGACACCCGCACGCGGTTGACCCGCCGCATCACGATCAACATCCCCATCGTCAGCGCCGCCATGGACACGGTCACCGAGGCCCGGCTGGCCATCGCGATCGCCCGTGAGGGCGGTGTCGGGATCATCCATCGAGTGCTCTCGCCGACAGACCAGGCGGCCGAAGTGGACAAGGTCAAGAAATCCGAGAGTGGCATGATCCTGAACCCGGTGACCATCTCGCCGGACCATACCATCCGCGACGCGCACAAGATCATGGAGCAGTACCGGATTTCCGGCATTCCGGTGACCAAGGGCGGCAAGCTCGTCGGCATTGTGACCAACCGGGACCTGCGTTTCGAGACACGCATGGATCTCAAGATCTCCCAGGTCATGACCCGGGAGAACCTCATCACGGCGCCGGAAGGCACGACGCTGGATAAGGCCCGAGAGATTCTGCACCAGCATCGTATCGAAAAGCTCCTGGTGGTCAACGACCGCTACGAGCTCAAGGGGCTGATCACGATCAAGGACATCGCCAAGCGGATCCAGTACCCCGACGCGTGCAAGGATGAGCATGGACGCTTGCGCGTGGGCGCGGCGGTTGGAGTCGGGGAGGATGCCGAGCAGCGCATGGCGCTGCTCGTCAAAGCAGGCGTCGACGTGGTCGTGGTGGACACCGCGCACGGCCATAGCCAGGCGGTGCTGGACACCGTGCGCGTGTTGAAGCGCCGCCTTCCCGAGGCGGAGGTCGTGGCCGGCAACGTGGCCACGAAGGAGGCGGTCCGGGATCTGATCGCGGCCGGGGCGGATGCCATCAAAGTTGGCGTCGGGCCGGGCTCCATCTGCACGACGCGGATCGTGGCGGGCGCGGGCGTGCCGCAATTGACCGCCGTGGCGGAGTGCGCGGCGGCCGCCCGCGCGAAGGTGCCGATCATCTCCGACGGCGGGATCAAGTACTCCGGCGATGTGACCAAGGCGATCGCGGCCGGCGCCTCATCGGTCATGATCGGTGGGCTCTTCGCCGGAACCGAAGAAAGCCCGGGCGAAACGGTCCTCTTTCAAGGCCGCACCTATAAGGTCTACCGGGGCATGGGCTCGCTCGGCGCGATGGAACGCGGCGGGCGCGACCGGTATGCGCAGAGGGATGAGCCAGTGCAGAAGCTGGTGCCGGAAGGCATCGAAGGGCGCGTCCCGTACCGCGGCACGCTGTCGGGAGTGGTGTACCAACTGGTCGGCGGGTTGCGCGCCGGCATGGGGTACTGTGGTTGCCGCACCATCGCCGAGATGCAGAAGAAGGCCCGCTTCATTCGGATCACCCAAGCCGGTCTGCGCGAGAGCCACGTCCACGACGTGATCATCACCAAGGAAGCCCCCAACTACCGGGCCGAGGTTGAGCTCTAACCTGCTTCCAAATGCGATGGGTTCCGCGCACGAGAGAATCCTGGTCCTGGACTTCGGCTCCCAGTACACACAGCTGATCGCCCGCCGCATCCGCGAAGCCCACGTCTACTCCGAAATCTTGCCGTGCAACGTGCCGCTGGCGCAGATCCTGGAACGCCGCCCGGCTGGCCTGATTTTCTCCGGCGGCCCCGCCAGCGTCTACGATCGAAAGGCGCCGAGCATCCCGGCCCCGTTACTGGAGGCAGGGATCCCGATCCTGGGCATCTGCTACGGGATGCAACTCGTGACGCAGGTCCTGGGGGGGAAGGTGGCACGGGCTGCGCAGCGCGAGTACGGCCCGGCCACGCTGCTGGTCGACGACGCCACGGATCTGTTCAAGGGGTTTGAAGAGGGGCGGGCGCACCCGACCGTCTGGATGTCGCACGGCGACCGGATTGAGGAGATGCCCCAGGGGTTCCGCTCCATCGCGCGTACGTCGAATTCGCCAGTGGCTGCGATGAAGGCGACGTCGCCCGGGCGTCGGATCTACTGCCTTCAGTTCCACCCCGAAGTCGCGCATACCGAGGGTGGGGCGGCGATCCTGAAGAACTTTGTCTACGACATCTGCGGGATGAAGCCGGATTGGACCATGCGGTCCTTCATGACGGATGCCATTGCGGCCATCCGGGATCAGGCGCGGACCGGGCGGGTATTCTGCGCGCTCAGCGGCGGCGTGGATTCGTCGGTGGCCGCGGCGCTGACCCACCGCGCCGTCGGGGATCGGCTGACCTGCCTGTTCGTCGATCACGGGCTCTTGCGGCAAGGGGAAGCGCAACTGGTCCGTGAGACCTTCGCCAAACACTTTAAGATGAAGTTGAAGTTCATTGACGCATCCGCTCGATTTGTCAAAGCTCTTAATGGCGTCAGCAATCCCGAACGCAAGCGGAAGATCATTGGACGGTTGTTCATCACGGAGTTTGAAGCCTTCGCGCGCAAGGCTGGCGAAGCAGGATGGTTGGTCCAGGGCACGCTCTATCCTGACGTGATCGAGAGCGTGAGCTTCAAGGGCCCGTCCGCGACGATCAAGACCCACCACAACGTCGGAGGGTTGCCCTCGGGCATGCGGTTCAAGCTCATCGAGCCCTTGCGGGAACTATTCAAAGATGAAGTCCGCGAACTGGGGCGGGAGCTGGGGCTGCCCGACGAAATCGTCTGGCGCCAGCCCTTCCCGGGGCCGGGCCTGGCGATCCGCATCCTCGGGCCGGTCACCAAGGAGCGGCTGGCCACCGTCCGGGCGGCCGACGCCATCGTCGAGCAGGAAATCCGGAAAGCAGGCTATTATCGGAAGATCTGGCAGGCCTTTGCGGTCCTGCTCCCGGTTAGAACCGTCGGCGTCATGGGCGATGAGCGAACCTATGACAATGTCGTAGCCGTGCGCGCGGTGACCAGCGTGGACGGCATGACGGCTGACTGGGCGCGGCTGCCTGCCGAGGTGCTGGCGTCCATTTCGACGCGGATCATCAATGAAGTGAAAGGGGTGAATCGGGTGGTCTTCGACATCAGCTCGAAGCCACCGTCCACCATAGAATGGGAATAGGACGTTACTCGTTATACGTTAAACGCAGGAAAATGGAATCCTTCGATTCACGAATAACGAATAACGGTTAACGATTAACGTCTATGGAAATACGGCTGCAGAAGGTGATCGCCGATGCGGGGGTGGCCTCGCGGCGGAAGGCCGAAGAGCTGATCCGCCAGGGGCGGGTGACCGTCAACGGCCGGGTATCCACGGAGATGGGTCTCAAGGTGGATCCTGCCCGCGACCATGTGAAGGTCGACGGGCGTCACCTCAAGCCAGCCGCGCCCAAGGCCTATGTGATGCTCAACAAGCCAGGAGGCGTGCTGACCACGCTTGAAGGCCCTGGAGTGGAGGGCCGTTTCACGGTGCAGCAGTTTCTTCGCGGGGTCAGGCAGCGCGTGTTTCCGGTTGGCCGGCTGGATTACGATGCCGAGGGGCTCCTCCTGCTCACCAACGATGGCCAGTTGGCGCAACGGCTGCTGCATCCCCGCTATCACGTCTCGAAGACCTATCTGGTGAAGGTGAAAGGGGTCCTCGATGACGCGCAGATCCGGACGTTGGAATCGGGCGTCCGGCTGAGGGATGGTCTCACGGGCCCGGCTCAGGTCAGGAAAGTCAGGAAGACCGAGGAGAATTCCTGGATCGAGCTGACCATCTCCGAAGGGCGCACCCACCAGGTCAAGCGGATGCTGGAAGTGGTGGGGCATCCGGTCCTGAAGCTCAAGAGGCTCCGGTTCGGGCCGCTGAAGCTGGGGTGGCTTCCTCCCGGCGAGTATCGGTTTCTGACCGATGCGGAAATCCACCGCTTGAGGGCAGTTGCTGTCGGCTCTGGAAATCACCCCCTCCCTGCCCCTCCCCCCTCGAGGGGGCGGGTGAGGGTGGGGAGGAGGCTGGCGTCATGACGCTGCGCACGCATACGTGTGGCCAGCTTCGGCGCACGGAGATCGGCCAGCGCGTCCATCTGATGGGATGGGTGCAACGCCGGCGCGATCACGGCAGCCTTCTTTTTATCGACCTTCGGGATCGGTTCGGGGTCACGCAGGTCGTCTTCAATGCGGAGCGAAACCCTGTGGCGCATCAGAACGCCCATGCACTTCGCGGCGAGTATGTCGTGGCGGTGAGCGGGATCGTGGCGCCGCGGCCGGAGGGCTCCGCGAATCCTGACCTCTCGACTGGCGCGATCGAGGTGCTGGCTGACTCGATTGAAATCCTCAATGAGGCGAAGACGCCGCCGTTCATGATTGAAGACGAGGCGGATGTCACGGAAGCGCTGCGGCTCAAGTACCGCTACCTCGATCTCCGACGTCCGAAGATGCAGCGCTTCCTCGAACTCCGTCACCGGGTTACGCAGCACGTCCGGGCGTTCCTGAATGCGGAGCGCTTTCTGGAGATTGAAACGCCGATCCTGACGAAAAGCACGCCGGAGGGCGCGCGCGATTACTTAGTCCCCAGTCGCGTGAATCCAGGGTGTTTCTTCGCCCTCCCGCAGTCTCCCCAGCTCTTCAAGCAGGTGCTCATGGTGAGTGGGGCTGATCGCTACTATCAGATTGCCCGGTGCTTCCGCGACGAGGACCTGCGCAACGACCGGCAGCCGGAATTCACGCAGATCGATCTGGAGATGTCCTTCGTCGATCGGGAGCAGGTCCTGTCGGTGGTCGAGCGGCTGATCAGTCACGTGTGTCGCGAGGCGGCGGGGGTCGAGCTCAAGATTCCCTTCCCGCGGATGACGTACCAAGACGCGGTGGGGCGCTATGGGTCCGACAAGCCTGACCTGCGGTTCGAGATGCTGCTCCATGATCTGAGCGGGTTTGCCACGCAGACCGAGTTCAAGGTCTTCCGAGAGGCGGTGGCGAAGGGGGGGATCGTCAAGGCGCTCATCGTGCCGGGCGGGTCGGCGATCACCCGGACGCGTATCGATGCGTTAGGGGAGACCGCCAAAAGCTTCGGCGCGAAAGGGCTGGCGTGGGTGAAGATCACTGCCGACGGCAAGCTGGACTCGGTCATCGCGAAATTCCTCGATGCGAAACAGCTCCTCAAGGCTGTGCCGGAGGCGAAGCCAGGCGATCTCCTGCTCTGTGTGGCCGATCAGCCGAAAGTGGCGCACGACGTGCTGGGACGCCTGCGGCTGCTGCTGGGTGATGAGCTGAAGCTGATTGATCCCACGCTGTGGCGGCCCGTGTGGGTGCTCGAGTTCCCGCTGCTCGAGTATGACCAAGAGGCCAAGCGGTATGTGTTCGTGCACAACCCCTTCGCCGCGCCATTTGATGAAGACGTGGCGCTGCTCGATTCCGCTCCGTTACGGGCTCGGGCCAAAGCCTACGATCTTGTCCTGAATGGCAATGAAATCGGCGGCGGGAGCATCCGGAACCACCGCAGCGAGGTCCAACTCAAGATCCTGGACCTGCTCGGTATCAAGAAGGAGCAGGCGCGAGAGAAGTTCGGCTTCCTGCTGGACGCGCTGGACTACGGCGCGCCGCCCCACGGCGGCATCGCGTTCGGCCTGGACCGTCTGGTCATGCTGTTGGGCGGGGCCGACTCCATCCGCGACGTGATCGCGTTCCCCAAGACTCAGAAGGCCCAGTGCCCCATGACCGACGCGCCCTCTCCGGTCACGCCTGAGCAACTGAAAGAGCTCTCCATCAAGCTCGACAAGCTCGACTAGCCTCGTCGCAACTTTTCGTTCAAATTGAACATCGCCCGCTGCTCGGAGGCGAGTGGCGGCTGGTCGGTCGGATCGGTCTCAGAGGTGGTCCACGATGGTCACGATCGTATGGAGTCCGCTGGCCCCGGCGGGGCTCGGGCGCACGATTTCCGAGGTCTGGACCTGGCCCTTGGCGTCAATGGCGCGGACGACGACTTGGTAGGTGCCGGCCTTGGGAGGGGCCCAATTGTAGTACCAGATCACCCAGGTAAATGGGGAGAGCGGCAACTCGAACGGCGCGTCCTGCCAGGTCCGTTCGCCGTCGAAACTGATCTTGACCTTCTTGATGGTCTCCGGCCCTCCGAAGGCGATGCCTTTGAACAAGTGCTCCTTCCCGCGGAGAATCTGGTAATGACCGGGGCTGTCAATGCGTGACGTAATCTTGATCGTGCCGTCATCGGTCCAGCCTTTCCGTTGCCAGTAGCCCTTGTAGTCCCCCTCGTAGACTTCGATTTCGGTGATCCACTTGACGTTTTTGATGCCGTAGAGCCCGGGCACCACGGCGCGGAGCGGAAAGCCGTGCATCTTCGGGAGCGTGACCCCGTTCATCATGTACGCGAGCAGCACGTCCCCCCGCATGGCCCGTTCGAAGGGGATGCTGTCATCGTACCCGTCCGCGGCCCGGAACACGACGTCGCGGGCCATCTCCGTATCGGCGCCGACTTCTTCCAACAGCGCTTTGAGCGAGATGCCGCGCCACATGGCGTTACCCATGCTGTCGCCGCCGGGGAGGTTATCGATGCATTCGAGGGTCACGGCGCGATCGACCGCGGGCCGTTTGAGGAGGTCGCCGTAGCGGAGGACCACGGGCTTCTTGACGGCGCCCGTGATGGAGAGTTGCCATTGGTCGATCTTGACGTCACGGGAGAGGCTGAACGGCGAGTCCGAGTAGTTCACCACATAGAAGGTGTCGTTGGGCGTGAAGTAGGTCGTCTCGCGGGGCGGCACGGCGAACATCCGGCCGAAGACCGCAGCGGCTTCTGCCTTGCGCCCCAGCAGGCCTGTCGCCAGGCCTAGTCCGCCGATCTTCAGCAGGTCTCGTCGCGACCAGCGCATCGTCATGATGAAATTATCCTCTGGTCGTCCGGCCGGCGCAAGAGCCTCGCCCTTAACTCCGCCACCGAAGCACAGTCGGCCCCTTGAGGGGATGCTCCATCGGACGGCCGCTCTGGCGGGCTTCCAGGCACGCGGCCTTCAGCTTGTAGTACCACTTGGCGGGAGTGTCGGCGTCATCCAGCAACATCAAGGGAGGCTTGTAGCGGAGGCCGAGCGCTTGACGCTCCATGATGCGCTTGTCCTGGTTGAGGAAATGGCGGGCGACCAGGCGGAACAGGGTGGTGGCCAACGGCACCCAGCGGAACACGTTCCAGGCCGCGCAGAAGTCGATCCGGCATTCCTGCTCAGTGATCGACGTGACGGTGGCGCGAGAGGAGAACCAGTACGGGCCGCACGTCACAAGCTCGTAGCGAAGGTTGGGGAGCACGAAATCGATGGTGGTGGTGATCCGCTCTCCGTAGACGCCGAGCAACTTGTACAGCGCGCTGTTCCGGGAGGGCTCGTGGGCTTTCATCCGGAACCCGTTCGGAATCGGTTCGAACTCTTTGGCCTTCTCGTGGATGCTGTCCCGGCTGCGCCACCACGCGCTCTGATGAACGAAAGGGCCATGCGCGGGATCCATCAGGCCCACGATCCCGTCGTCGATCGCGCAGCGTAGCGCGGTGGATAGGTGCAGCCGGCGGTACCGCTCCGAGAGCAGGGGCAACCGCGGGACCTCCGGCGGCGCGGAAGCCTTGTCGGAGGGATCCGGCAGGTAGACCCAGACGTAGCCGTCGCGTTCTTGGCAGGGATACGTCGCGACTCCGATTTTGTCGACCTGCAGCGATGAGTCGGCCACCAAGGCCGGGATATGCTGGCAGCGACCCTCCATATCAAACTGCCAGCCGTGATAGCAGCATTCCAGACGGGTGCCGTCGAAGTGTCCGAACGACAGGGGCATGCCGCGGTGCGGGCAGATATCGCGCAGGGCGGCAAGCCGTCCTTGCGAATCGCGGCAGATCAGCAACGGCAAGCCCAGGAGCACCTGGGCGCTCATCTTTCCCGGCCGGACTGCGGTAGCCAAGGTCGCGGGGTACCAGAAGCCCAGGAGCGGGGCGCTCGTAGCCGGCCGTGCGCTGCTCTCTGGAGGTGTTGACATCTGGGTATGGGTCCCTTGGTGAAGCAAGGTGAAGATACCGGCATTCCGTGGGAGGGTCAAGGGCGCTTGTCAGGTATCTAGGGCGTCCGGTAGGTGCTCGGAGGGACTGTTGAGCACTTGACAGGATACCCTTGTTTCTGTAG
>VBOD01000016.1 GCA_005877615.1 Nitrospirota bacterium
CCCGTCCGCTAGGGCGGACGTTCCGAGATTGTGGATAATGACCGCCGGCTTCACGGCCAGCAGGAACGACCGTCACCGCGACCACTTCATCCAAGCCTGTGAAAACTAGCACGCGACCACGGGCTTTTCAAGCGAAATATTGTCACTCACGATCGGTAGGAGGCGTTGATTTTGACGTACTCCGGCGAGAGATCGGTGGTCCACACCGTGGCCTCGGCATGGCCGATCCCCAGATCGACCGTGAGAGTCAACTCGCGGCCCTTCAGCACGGTGTTCGCTTGCTCTTCCGCAGCTTGGCCGAGGCCGGTGCCGCGATGGACCACGGGGACATCGCCATACATGATGGCGATTCGGTCCGGTGCGATCCGGCCCCCCGCCCGCCCAATGGCGGCCATGATCCGTCCCCAGTTGGCATCCTCGCCGAACCAGGCGGTCTTGACTAGGCTGGACGTGGCGATGGTGACGGCGATGCGCACGGCCTCGCTCGTCGTCCGGGCTCGTTTGACTCGAAGCTCCACGCACTTGGTGGCCCCTTCGCCATCCCATGCGATCTTCTTGGCCAAGTCCAGACAGACGTGGTCGAGCAAGGCCTGGAAGCGACGCGCATCCGCGCTGCCAGGCGCGGCGGAACGATTGCAGGCCATGCCGTTGGCCAGGCATAGGACCATGTCGTTCGTGCTGGTGTCGCCGTCCACTGGAATCCGATTGAAAGACCGGTCTGCGGCATGACGCAGGCCCCGTTGTAGTATCGCCCGCGGCACCACCGCGTCGGTGGCCAGGAAGGCGAGCATCGTGGCCATGTTTGGATGGATCATGCCGGACCCCTTGGCGATGCCGCCCAAGGTGATCATGCGGCCGTCGATCGTGTCGGAAGCCGCAGCCATCTTGACCGTCGTGTCGGTCGTCATGATGGCGCGCGCCGCGTCTTCTCCTCCGTCCCGACGCAACTGGCTGGCCAGCACCGGGATCGCGGCCTCGATCCGCTCCATGGGAAGCGATTTCCCGATCACGCCGGTGGAGGCGATGAAGACGTCCTCCGGGCGAAGTCGTAGCGCCTTCGCCGTGAGGGCGGCCACCTTCACGGCATCCGCGTAGCCTTGGCGGCCGGTGCAGGCATTGGCGTTGCCGCTGTTCACGAGGATGGCCCGGCCCCTTCCACGGCCCAATCGCTGGCGGTCCAGGAGGATTGGCGCGGCCACCACCTTGTTGAGGGTGAAGACGCCCGCCACGGTCGCGTTTCGCTCGGAGACGATCAATGCGAGGTCGAGGACATCGCCTTTCTTGATCCCGGCAGCCATGCCGGCGGCCAGCATAC
>VBOD01000017.1 GCA_005877615.1 Nitrospirota bacterium
AGCGTGGCCGTACCGGTCCGCGGATCGACAAAGGCCGAGACCTCGCAGAAGTTGGCGCCGCGGGTATGCAACGGATTCGGCGATTGTCCCGGGTCCAACACCCGCACGAACGGCTCGTTCTTGTAGAAGTCCCGATACAGTGCCGTCAGCTGTTCCGTGGTGCGGGCCTGCCGCAGGCGCACGTAGGCAGCGCTGAGGATGCCCCGCGTCATGGGCACCAGATGCGGGGTGAACGAGACGGTCATGCCGAGCTCCTGTTCGATCTCCGGGATGTGCCGGTGGGACCCTAGCTTGTACGCTACGATGGATTCGTTCGCCTCCGGGAAATGATAGGGGAGGGCTGGGGTGCGTCCCGCGCCGGAGATCCCCGATTTGGCATCGATGATGACCGGCTCGCTCAGCAACCTGTGCGAGACCAGTGGCGCCAACGAGAGGACCGCCGCGGTCGGGTAGCATCCGGGCGTGGCGATCAGAGTGGCCGATCGGATCGCGTCGCGGTGCAGTTCGGGCAAACCGTAGACGGC
>VBOD01000018.1 GCA_005877615.1 Nitrospirota bacterium
CTCCGAAGTGACGGCGGTGACCCGCACCTTGGGATGGCGGTACAGGAGACGCAGGAGTTCCCCGCCGACGTAACCGCTGGCTCCGACTACTGCGACCGTTGTCATCCGGCAATGCTCCGAGTAATAAAAAAGGGAAGGCCGCGGGGCCTTCCCTTTTGAAAGGGTCGTCGCCCCCGTTAGCGTTTCGAGAACTGGAAGCGCTTGCGCGCTCCCTTCTGTCCGTATTTCTTCCGCTCCTTCGTGCGCGAGTCCCGGGTGAGGAGCCCCTCCTTCTTGAGGATCGGGCGCAGCGCAGGATCCATCGTGGCCAAGGCCTTCGACAGGGCGTGCCGGAGCGCGCCCGCTTGGCCGCTGTTCCCGCCGCCTTCGATCGTCGCCTTCACGTCCAGCTTTCCTTGCAGGTTGGTGATCTCGATCGGATAGATGGCCGTCGACCGATGAGTCGCTCGCGGAAAATAGGATTCCAGGGAGCAGTCATTGATCGTGAATTGGCCGGACCCCACGCTGACCCAGGTCCGGCAGACGGCCCGCTTCCGTTTGCCCGTCGCGTTCGTTGCGTTTGTCATGGACATGGGCGCTCAGTCTCCTCGTGGCAGATCAGATGGTCAACGCTTCAGGCCGCTGCGCCCGGTGCGGATGGGTCGGACCGGCGTACACGTTCAACTTGCGAGCCATCTTCTTGCCGAGCGGGGTCTTGGGCAACATGCCTTTAACGGCCCGTTCGAGTACCGCCGCAGGCTTGCGGTTCAGGACCTCCCTGACGGTTTCCGCCTTCAACCCGCCGGGGTAGCCCGAATGGCGATAGTATGTCTTCGTCCGGACTTTGTCGCCGGTCAGGTGCACTTTTTCAGCATTGATGACGATCACGTGGTCGCCGGTGTCCACGTGCGGGGTAAAGACCGGCTTGTGCTTGCCCCGGAGCACGATCGCGACCTGTGCGGCCAAGTGTCCCAGCGTCTTCCCATTCGCATCGACAACGTACCACTTGCGCGTGATGTCCGCCTTCTTGGCGGAATAGGTTCTCGTCATGCGGCTCCCATGCGTTGTGCTAGACCGTGCCGCCGAACTCTTTGGAGCCCAGCATCTTCAGCCAGGGGTCGACGTTTTCCGGAGCCAGGCGATCCAAGACTTCTTGCGTGACGTAGATCGGACTGCTAGTCCGCAAGGCCAACGCGATCGCGTCGCTCGGCCGGGAGTCGACCGTCAATTCCGATTCCTTGTCCGACTGCTTGCTCCTCAGGTAGATCGAGGCGTAGTACGTGTTGTTCTTGACGTCGGTCACGACGACCTTCGAGATTGTCAAGCCCAGTTGCTCGGTCAGGTTCCGGATCAGGTCGTGGCTGAGCGGCCGCGGGGGAATCACTCCTTCCAGGGCCAGCCTGATGGCCGTCCCTTCGGCGACACCCACCCAGATGGGCAGGGTGTTGGTCTTGCTCTCGTCCTGCAGGATCACCACCTGGCTCTCCGAGTTGGGGATGGCGTCAGGCATCACGCCCTGCACCGTCAGCTTGATCAACGTGCTCTCCATCGCCTCGCGTGATCCTTTACCCGTTACCGCAGTGCTGAACCTATGTTATTCGTCATCAGCGGGAGTAAGACCGTCGCCGTCTCCTGCGAGGCCATCTCGTTCTGGTTGAGACCGGGAACCGTAACTGACAGGGATGAGTGACCGGTTACGCGTCGTACTTGCCGAAATCCTCGGGCTTGAGATTCTCCAACCAGCGGTCCATGTCCTCACTATTGTTCTTGCGGATGACATTGTCGTTGACGAACACGGGGGCTTTCGATCGCAAGGCCAGTGCGATCGCGTCGCTGGGCCGGGCGTCGATCGAGTACTCCGAATCCTCAAACAGGAGATGGATCCTGGCGTAATAGGTGTTATCCTTGAGATCGGTGACCACCACGCTGATGACCTTGGCATCGGCTGTCTCCAGAACGACTTTCATCAAATCATGGGTCATCGGCCTGGGTGTCGTGATCCCCTCCATGGCAAAACTGATGGCGCTGGCCTCAGGCTTGCCCACCCAGATGGGGAGCATCTCGGTGTTGCTCTCATCCCGGAGTATGACGATGTAGGCATTCGTATAGGGGTCGAACATCAACCCCCGGACATGCATCTGAGTCAGCATTCGACACCCTAGAAAGACGTAACCATACCTACCACTTCCGCGTCTCCCTTGTCAAATGGAGGCCGGCGGAAACTACGCGCAGAAGGGAACGTTCGGCCTATTGCGGCTGTTGCTCCGGTTTGGGCAGTTTCAAGAAGTTCAGCATCTGTTCCCTGACCAAGGCGCGTCCGCTCTCGTCGCCGAGGTTCACGTGATATTCATTGATGACCATCACACGCATTTTCACCCATTCCGCCCAGCACGGCGCGCAGATATTAGCCTTCACCTGGGTTTCAAGCTTGCCCAAGAACAGCGGCTCGGTGATCGCTTCCCCTTGGTTTCCGCAACGGACGCATTGGACCTGTGCCATACCTGGATCCCTCCGGCGCGATTCTAACACAGCCTTTGATGGAAAAGTACACGCGACTGTCCCCCTTACCTTGACGCCTCGGAGGGCTCGTGCTAGAAACGGCGTGGCGACCTGTCGGCGCCCGGGTGGCGAAATGGCAGACGCAGCGGACTCAAAATCCGCCGGTGGCGACACCATGGGAGTTCGACCCTCCCCCCGGGCACCATGCGAAATCACCCGTTTTCCGGCAATTTAACCCCTTGACATGACTTTGAAGCGTGCGCTATAGTCCGATCCATCTTTCGATTGAGTTAGGGGTATCTGCTCAGGCGGAAGTGGCGGCGTTGAGGCGTCGTCGGAACTCATCATTTTTATCCCAGAGGGAGGTGAATTCTATGATACGAGCCCTAACAATCAGTGCAGTCGCCCTTTTCTCCATCATGTTGGTTGTAGGGGAGACGGTGGCCCAAGAGCGGTCGGTCTTGCAGGAGGGTTTTTCCGGGATCGGGACCGGCAAGATCGGGAGCGGTCCGGGTGGTGGGATTGATAACGCGTCAATGCGCGAACTGCTCTCGAAACCTGAGACCGTGTATGGCCGTCTCTGGGGCAAGGATATCCCCGGCGGGAAGATCTACGTCGAAACGGGCGGTGGGTCGCTAGTCACGCTGCGGATTGGCCCCAAGACTAACATAGAGAACGTGAAGGCAATCGACATGGGCAACGATGTTGAGGTTCAGGCCGAGCGGCACTATCGGAGACTCGGCACCGGGGCCTTCGCTGCAGATGTTCCCGAGGGTGATGCGTATGTCTTAGATTTGAGCATCATCCGTCAGGCCGTGACGCCGACCCAGTTAGTCCCCCAGGCCGGCTATCAGCCCGACACTGATCGCGGCATTAACTCGCATGACAGCTCGACTCTCGGTGGCGTCGGTGGACAGTGCTGGAACTGCTATTCGACGGATTCCGGGTATGGGACGGATTACGAAAAGGGCGAGAAGAAGAAGTAATTAACGCAAGCGATTCGGTGTGGGGACGCGCGTACACACCGGATAATTGAGTTCTCTATATCAGGCGGTGGTTGAAAGACCACCGCCTGATTGTTTTTCAGGCCCCCCGTCGTCTTCAACCTTCTTCGCGTTCGTGCGCCTGGCCGGCGTCTTCTCCTGGCTCCGACCGTCTCCTCTTCGCGGCCCCTTCGACCACAAGAGTGATTTCGCCTTTCGGGGGACGGCTTCGGACCAGCGCGATCAGCTCCTCCAGGGTGCCGCGGTGAAATTCTTCGTAGTGCTTGGTCAGTTCCCGGGCCAGCACCGCCCGCCGATTGCCCAGGCCTGCCAGGAGCGAGGCCAGCAGTTTGTCGATGCGATGGGGGCTCTCGAACAGGATCACGGAGGCAGGGTCCTCGCGGAAACGCGAAATCCGCTTCGCCCGGGGCCCCTCTTTGCGTGGCAGGAAGCCTTCAAAGCGAAACGAGTCGGTGGGGAGGCCGGACCCTGCAAGGGCGGCCAAGACGGCCGAGGGGCCCGGAACCGGCACCACCCGGATGCCTGCCTCGATCGCACGAGTGATCAAGAAGAATCCGGGATCGGACACGACTGGCGTGCCCGCGTCGGAGACGAGGGCGACATCGGTGCCTGCTTGCAGGCGCTCGAGCAGCACAACGGTTTTCTCTTCCTTGTTGAAGTCATGATAGCTGGTCAGGGGCGTGTGGATGCCGAAATGCGTGCAGAGCTGTTTGGTGTGACGGGTATCCTCGGCAGCGATGACGCCCACTTCCTTGAGAATGCGCACGGCGCGGAAGGTCATGTCCTCCAGGTTCCCGATCGGGGTGCTGACAATATAAAGGGTGCCAGGCATGATTGAGGGCGCATCCTAGCCTAATTGCCGCGGCGCAGCCAAGGTGGCGTTATGCTAAGATGCCGCCCTGGTCACGCGGGGAGTCTCGGCATGGTCCTGAAGGATCGAGTCGCGCTGGTCACCGGAGGCGGGACGGGGATTGGCCTGGCGATCGCCTTGGCTTTCCTACGCGAAGGCGCTCGGGTGGCCATCGGGTCGCGGAATCCCGTTCATGTGAAGGAGGGAGGCGAGGCCGCCCGCGCGGCCGGTCATGAAGTCCTGCCCCTTCAGTTGGATGTCACTGATCAGGCATCGGTGCACAGCGCGGTTGGCGCGGTGGTGAGCCGTTACGGCCGGATCGATATCTTGGTGAACAATGCCGGGGCTTCCGCCCGGACCCCCATGACCGACCCAGACGACACTCGCTGGCACGCGATCATCCACACGAACGTGACGGGCGCCTACCTGTGTTCCAAGCAGGCCTTGCGCGTCATGAAGGACGGAGAGCACGGACGGATCATCAATCTCTCGTCCGTCCTCGGGCGGTTTGGCGTGCCCGGCTACGCCGCGTATTGCGCCGCCAAGCACGGCATCATCGGCTTGACGAAGGCCCTCGCGCTCGAGGTGGCGTCACGCGGAATCACCGTCAACGCGATCTGTCCGACCTGGGTGGACACGGACATGGCCCGGCAGGGGATCACCGAGACCGCGGCTATCCTCGGCATGAGCACCGAGGAGTTTCGGCGCCAGGCGGTCAAGGCCATTCCGATTCAGCGCATGATCGAGGCCTCGGAAGTCGGTGCCCTGGCCGTGTACCTCGCTTCTCCCCGAGCCGCCGGTATTACCGGTCAGGCGTTGAACATCTGCGGGGGCGTGACGGCCGGCGCGGGCGATTGAGGGTATCAGCCGTTGTAGCGGCCTGGTTTGCTTGACTCCCTTCTCTTGCGGTCTCTATAATGCCACCGGAGGAGTGTAGTCCTCGTTGAAGAAAATTCCTTAGAAATTCAGCGGACTTGTGAGGCTATGAACGTTCTCTTCTTCGAGGTCACGCTGCTCTTCTATTTTCTGGGCACCACTCTGTTTTTAGTCCAGTTGGCCGGAAGGTGGGAGGGCATCTGGAAGCTCTCTTTTGTCGTGGCCGGGATCGGCTTCGTCTTTCATACTCTCGCCCTGGTGTCCCGGATGATCGAAGGGGGGCATATCCCCTTGACCTCGATGCACGAAGCGCTGTCGTTCTTTTCCTGGGCCCTGGTCCTGTTCTTCCTGGTCGTCGAGCTCCGGTATCGTGTGCACATTCTGGGCTCCTTCATCCTGCCGATGGCCTTCGTCTCCCTCATCTCGGCTGCCGCCTTGCCCAAGGAGATCCGGGTGCTGGAGCCGATCTTCCGGAACGTGTGGATGCACGTGACGCTTTCCCTGCTAGGCACCGTCGCCTTTGCGGTCGCGTTCATCGCAGGCCTGATGTATCTGATCCAAGAGCACATGCTCAAGTCGAAGCACCTCGACGGTCTGTACCGCAAGCTCCCGGCGCTTGATTTCCTGGACGAGCTGAACGGCAAAGCGATCTCCTTCGGGTTTCCGCTGCTGACGTTGGGGATCATCACCGGCGCGTTGTTTGCGGAGTTCGCACGCGGCTCCTTCCTGAACTGGAACGCCGAGCAGATCGGGGCGCTGGGGACGTGGCTGTTCTACCTGATCGTATTGCTCGGGCGTGTCACGGTCGGCTGGCGCGCGAAGAAAGCGGCGTATTTGACGGTCGTAGGATTTGCTGGCGTAGTCTTCACGCTGGTGGGCGTGATTCTGAAAGGGCAGCATCCCTTCGCGTAGCCAATGAATATCATCGCGGTCGGATTGAACCATCGAACGGCGCCGGTCGAACTCCGAGAGCGGTTTGCCGTGTCCGAAAGTCGTCTGCCGGAAGCGCTGGCGCGGCTGAAGCGGTGGCCAGGGATTGACGAGGGGGTCATCCTCTCGACGTGCAATCGGGTCGAGTTGTACGCCGTTGTCAAGGAGACCGCTCATGGCGTCGAGTCGCCGCGAGACTATCTGGTGACGCTCGCCGCCGATATCAGCTTGGAGCAGCTGGAGCCCCACCTCTATTGCCTGGATGGGGCGGAGGCCATCCGTCATCTCTTCCGCGTCGCGGCCAGTCTGGACTCCATGGTAGTGGGGGAGCCGCAGATCCTCGGGCAAGTCAAGGAAGCCTACGATGTGGCCTTGATCCACAAGGCTACGGGGGTGGTGTTGAACAAAGTGATGAAGAAGGCCATCTCCGTCGGAAAACGGGTGCGCACTGAAACGGGTATCGCCGAGCATGCCGTGTCGGTCAGTTATGCCGCCGTCGAGCTGGCCAAGAAGATCTTCCAGAATCTATCGGAGAAAACGGTCCTCCTCGTCGGGATCGGCGAGATGGGCAAACTAGCGGCCCGCCATCTCATCGGCGCGGGCGTGCGCCACGTGATGATCGCGAACCGGAACTACGAACGCGCGATCGATCTAGCCAAGCGTTTCGACGCGCTGCCCGTGCCCTTCAATCAGGTCCATCATGAAATGGCGGGTGCGGACATCGTGCTCTGCGCGACGGCGTCGGACACTTACGTGATCGGTCCCGACGATGTCCACCGGGCGCTGCGGTCCCGCAAGAACCGCCCCATGTTCCTGATCGACATCTCAGATCCCCGCAACATCGACCCTGCGGTCGGTTCGCTGGACAACGCCTACCTCTACAACATTGACGACCTACAGAGCCAGGTCGTGACGAACCTGGAACAGCGCCGGCTGGAAGCGCTCAAAGCCGAAGACATCGTCCGGGGGGAAGTGCCACCGGTGGTGCTCTGGCTGAAGTCGCTGGAGGTCGTGCCGACCATTGTGGCGTTGCGCCGCAAGGCCGACAGCATCCTCCGGGAGGAAATCGACCGGATCCTGGCCAAGCTGGGGCCGTTGTCTCCCCGGCAGCGCGAATTGGTCGAAGAACTTGCGACCGCGATCACCAACAAGCTTCTGCACAGCCCGCTCATTGCGCTCAAGGCCGAAGCCGATTCCTCGAACGGCGCCCTGTTTGCGGAAACCGCGCAACGCCTCTTCGATCTCGAAAAGGAACTGGAGAGCATCGCCAAGGCACAATCGAGCGGCCAGGAGCGCGGATGAGCGACCCGCCCCGTCCTCGCGTCTTTACCTGCCCGCGCTGTAAGGCGTCGTACTTGGGGAGACCGCACGAGCAGTTACCCGATTGCCCCCACTGCGGGTATGACTATCGGAGCCGGGAAGGCTTCAGGTTCGACCTTCTCTTGCTGATGATCCTGATTGTCGCCATGGTCGGATTCCTGCTGCTCACGTCCAATTACAGGAGCGGGGTTGCGGGGTCGTCGCAGCCGCAGGCGGTCCAGGAGGACCGACCGGAGAAACTCCCCGGTCGGTAGGATGTATGATCACGTGTGTTATTGAAGATCGCGGCACAGGTGATCGAAGTGCCGCGTCCGGCTAGCGTTGGTATGGCGCAGGCGGTTCGAGAATTGGTGATCGGCACCCGCAGGAGCAAGCTGGCTCTCTGGCAGGCCGAGTGGGTGCATGCACGCCTGCGTGAGCTGGAGCCTGGGCTCGCGGTGTCGCTCAAGCGGATCAAGACTGCCGGGGACAAGATCCTCGACACGCCGCTGGCCAGCATCGGAGGCAAGGGACTCTTCGTCAAGGAGATTGAAGAGGCCCTGTTGCGCGGCGAGATCGATCTGGCCGTGCACAGCATGAAGGATGTCCCGACGCGTCTGCCGGCTGGGCTGGAGATCCTGGCGATTCCTGAACGGGAAGATCCACGGGATGTCCTCATCACGCTCAACAAAGTGTCCCTCGAGCGGCTCGTGCCGGGATCCCGGATCGGGACCAGCAGCCTGCGACGTCAGGCGCAGCTCCTGCACTACCGCCCCGATCTGTCCATCCAGATCTTGCGCGGCAACCTGGATACCCGGCTGCGCAAGCTCGAGGCTGGCGAGTACGACGGGATCATCCTTGCGGCAGCGGGCATCAAGCGGTTGGGCTGGAGTGATCGCGTGACCGAATACCTCTCGCCGGACGTCAGCCTGCCGGCCATCGGGCAGGGCGCCTTGGCGCTCGAGGGCCGCACGGATGACGGATTCGTGCGGGCGGTGGTCGCGCGGCTGGATCACCATCCGACCCGGGTCGCGGTGACAGCCGAGCGGGCCTTCCTGGAACGATTGGAAGGCGGGTGTCAGGTCCCCATTGCGGCGCACGCCGCGATCACGAACGGCACCTTGACGCTGAGCGCGCTCATTGCCGGGGTGGATGGGCGTCGCCTGGTGCGTGATTCGCTCCAAGGCCCCATGCGCGATGCGCATCGGCTCGGCGTCGAACTGGCGGAACGGTTGCTCGCGCGCGGGGGCGACGAGATCCTCAAGGAGATCTACGGAAGGGCCTGATGAAGACCGGCAAAGTCTATCTGGTGGGCGCCGGGCCGGGGGACCCGAAGTTGTTGACCCTTCGCGGGAAGGAGTGCCTGGAGCAGGCCGAGGTGGTCATCTACGATTACCTCGCCAACCCGGCGCTGCTGGAGCACGTGCGGCCCGAGGCCGAGCGGATCTACGTGGGCCGGCGGGGCCGCGGGGAATATGGCGATCAAGCGGAGATCAACCGGCTGATGATCGACCGCGCACGGGCCGGCAAGATCGTGGTGCGACTGAAAGGGGGCGATCCCTTCGTGTTTGGCCGTGGCGGGGAGGAGGCCGAGGCGGTCGCCGAGGCCGGCGTTCCCTTTGAGGTGGTGCCGGGCGTCACCTCGGCTGTCGCGGCCCCGGCCTATGCAGGCATCCCGGTCACGCACCGCACGCTGGCCTCGAGCGTTGCCTTGGTCACTGGCCACGAGGATCCACTGAAGCCGTCGCCGACGGTCGAATGGGACCGCTTGGCCGCGACGAGCGGCACGGTCGTCTTCTTGATGGGGATGAAAAATTTGCCGGCGATTGTCGCGCACCTGACCGCATCCGGCCGTCCGGCGACCACCCCGGTAGCCTTGATCCGGTGGGGCACGCGAGCCGAGCAGCGCACCGTGATCGGGACCCTGGCAGACATCGTGCGGAAAGCGGATGAGGCGAGGCTGGAGCCTCCCACGGTCATCGTGGTGGGAGAGGTCGTGCGATTGCGCGAGAAGCTCAACTGGTTCGAGTCCAGGCCGCTGTTCGGCACGACGGTGCTCGTCACGCGCCCTCGCGAACAGGCGGGAGAATTTGCCGACCTGTTAGCCGGCTATGGCGCCCGCGTCCTCACCATGCCGACGATTGCGATTGTCCCGCCCGCCGATTGGGGTCCGCTCGATCGGGCGATCGCCGACCTCGCGCGGTATGACTGGGTGATCTTTACCAGCGTCAATGGCGTGCGGTTTTTCTTCGACCGGCTGCGCGCCCTCGGTCGCGACGCGCGTGCCTTGGGGCGCGCACGGTTCTGTGCGATCGGACCGCGGACAGCCGAGGCTTTGGCAGGGCAGGGATTCAAGGCTGACTTGGTTCCCAAGGAGTATCAAGCGGAAGGGGTGCTGGAGGCGATCAAAAAGGAAGATATGAAAGGCGCCCGGATCCTCATCGCGCGCGCCGAGGTGGCCCGTGACCTCCTGCCGGAGGAACTGCGGGCCCGCGGAGCCGACGTGACGCTGGCGGTCGCCTACCGCACTGTCCGTCCGGAGGCGGATGGGGCGGCACTGAAGGAGCATCTCCGCCGTCATGAGATCGGCGTGGTTACGTTTACGAGTTCATCCTCGGTTCGCAACTTTGTCGAACTGTTCGCCGACTGGGCGGAAGCGTCCGCCCTGACAGCGAACGCGGTCGTGGCCTGCATCGGTCCGATTACGGCGGAGACCGCGGAGTCGTACGGGCTCAAGGTGAGGATCCGGGCCAAGGAGAACACCATCCCGGCGTTGGCGGAGGCCATCGTCAGCCATCTCGTCCATTCGTCGTGTGATGTGTGAGTCTTCATCGAACAGGAAGAGATCACGGGAGGTATTGACTCTCCCGGCCCATTTGATCGAGGGCCGGGTCCAGCAAGCTTGGAGAGGAGGGCGCAGCATGGTGCCGGTTAAATCGGTGATGGTCCCGGTGGAGAAAATCCGGAGGGCGGATCGGGACACGACAATCAAAACGGCGGCGGAACAATTGCGGGACCACAACATCGGGAGTCTGTTCATCACGAAGGGGGGCGAGATCATCG
>VBOD01000019.1 GCA_005877615.1 Nitrospirota bacterium
GTCAACGAGAAGGTCTACGATCCGAAGGCGCACCAGGTCGTCTCCAACGCCTCGTGCACGACAAACTGTCTCGCGCCGGTAGCCAAGGTCTTGCTGGAACGGTTCGGCATCAAGCACGGCCTCATGACCACGATCCACTCTTACACGAACGACCAGCAGCTCCTGGACCTGCCCCACAAGGACTTGCGGCGGGCGCGGGCGGCGGCCGTCTCGATGGTTCCCACGAGCACCGGCGCGGCCAGGGCTCTGCACCTCGTGCTGCCCCAGCTCAAGGGCAAGCTGGACGGTATGGCCATCCGGGTGCCGACGCCGAACGTGTCGATGATCGACCTGACGGTGGAGCTGGAGAGCGACGCGACGCCTGCCGACGTCAACGCCGCCTTCCGCACGGCCGCCCAGGGTCCCCTCCAGGGCATCCTGCAGTATTCCGAGGATCCGGTGGTGTCGGTGGACATGAACGGGAACCCTCACTCGTCCATCGTGGACGCCCCGCTGACCACTGGGCTCGACAAGCGCATGGTGAAGGTCATCGCCTGGTACGACAACGAGTGGGGCTACTCGTGTCGGATCCGGGACCTCATCAAATACATGGCCGCCCGCGGCTGAGCATACCGAGCCGCTCCGCATGCATCTGAACAAAGTCACCATCGAGGACCTGCCTCTTCGGGGCAAGCGCGTCATCATCCGCGCGGACTTCAACGTACCGCTGGACGAGAGCGGCCACATCACGGACGATACCCGCATCCGGGGTACCCTCCCGACCATCAACTACGCGGTGGACGAAGGCGCGCGGGTGATCCTGTGCTCCCATCTGGGGCGCCCCAAAGGGAAGGTGGACCCGCGCCTGAGCCTGGCCCCCGTCGCGCGCCGTCTCCAGCGCCTGCTCGGCAAAGAAGTCCTTTTCGCGGAGGACTGCATCGGCGCGCAAGCCGAGATGCTGGTGAACAAGATGAAGCCGGGCGATGTCCTCCTGCTGGAGAACCTCCGGTTCCACGCCGGCGAAGAGCAGAACGACGAGCAGTTCGCCAAGGCGCTGGCCTCGCTCGCCGACGTCTTCGTCAACGACGCCTTCGGCGCCGCCCACCGCAACCACGCCTCTGTCTCAGGCATCACGAAATACCTCCCCATGGCCGGGGCCGGCTTCCTCATGCGCAAGGAGATCGAGTACCTGGAGGGCGCCGTGGCCGACCCCATGCGCCCCTTCGTGGCCATCCTGGGCGGAGCCAAGGTGTCCGGCAAGATCGGCGTGATCGAAAACCTCGGGAAGAAGGTGAACAAGGTCATCATCGGCGGCGGTATGGCGTTCACCTTCCTTAAAGCCATGGGCCTTGAGGTCGGCAACTCGCTCGTCGAAGAGGAGATGCTCGCGTTCTCCAAGGAGATCTACGAGCACGCGGTCGGCCGCGGCGTGAAGTTCTACCTGCCCGTGGATTGCGTCGTGGCGATCAGCCCCAGCCCCGGGGAGGAGACCAAAATCGTCACGTCGCAGGAGATCCCCAAGGGATGGTACGGCCTCGACATCGGCCCGGCCTCCGTCAAGTTGTTCACGGAAGCGCTCGGCAACGCCAAGACCATCCTCTGGAACGGCCCCATGGGCCTCTTCGAGAACGACGCCTACGCGCGCGGTACGATGGCGGTGGCCCACGCAGTCGCCGATGCCTACGCGCTGACCATCGTCGGAGGAGCCGACACAGCGCTGGCGGTCCACAAGGCGGGCGTGTCCGAGAGCATGTCCTTCATCTCCACCGGCGGCGGCGCCGCACTCGAATTGCTGGAAGGCAAGGCACTGCCGGGCATCGCCGCCCTGCCCAGCAAACCGACCTGATCACCGTCCCCACAGGTCCCATGACCCCACGCCCGCGGCTGATCGTCGGAAACTGGAAGATGCACAAGACGATCCCGGAGGCCGTGGGACTCGTTGAGCGCCTGGCTGATCTGCTGAAGAAGTCTCCACCCACGAACGTCACCATCGTCATTGCTCCTCCGTTCACAGCCCTCTCAGCCGTCGCATCGGCATTAACAGCGCATGGACTCTTTGCGGGCACGGGAGGGGGGGCCAGCAGGCCGGGGCCCCCTCCCGTTTTCATAGCCGCGCAGGACATGCACTGGGAAGACGCCGGCGCGTACACGGGGGAAATCTCGCCGCTGATGCTCAAAGATCTGGGCTGCCGCTACGTGATCGTCGGCCATTCGGAACGGCGCCGCTCTTTCGGCGAGACCGACGCTCTCGTGCAGAAGAAGGTGCGGGCCGCGCTGCGCCACGGATTGCGGCCTATCCTCTGCATTGGCGAGACGTGGGACCAGCGCGCCCGCAATCAGACCGAGTCGGTGCTGGCTCCTCAATTGACGGAGGCGCTGACGGGCGTTGACAAGGACCATGGCACGGAGGTCGTGATCGCCTACGAGCCGGTCTGGGCGATCGGGTCCGGCCAGCCCGCCACGCCCGCGCAGGCCCGCGAGGCGCACCGGCACATTCGAGCGCGGCTCACGGCGCTGTGGGGGCACGAGACAGGTGGGCGCGTGCCGATCCTCTACGGAGGGAGCGTGACGCCCGAGAACATCGGCGAGCTGCTCGCCATCCGCGAAGTGGATGGCGCGCTCGTCGGCGGAGCTTGTCTCGATCCCGCCCAGTTTGCTAGAATCCTTGCCGTCGCCAGTTCCGCTCAGGCGTAGGAGCATGCCATGTTCACAGCCCTGATCATCCTCCACGTGCTGGTCGCCTTCATCATGGTCGGCGTGATCCTGCTTCAATCCGGGAAGGGAGCGGAGATCGGGGCCGCCTTCGGCGGGTCCAGCCAGACCATCTTCGGCGCGCGTGGCGCCAGCACGTTCCTGGGCAAGCTGACCGCCGTGACGGCGACGATCTTCATGCTCACCTCGCTGTCGCTGGCGATCATGTCCAAACAGCGGAACTACTCCTCGACCATCGGCTTGGACAAACCGCCTGCGTCAGCTCCGGCGGCGCCTTCGCCGGCTTCGGATTCCCCGGCGCCAGCTCAATCCTCTCCTACACCAGCGCCCGCTGCGCCGGCCGCAGCCGATCCGGCCAATCCGCCTTCCTCGCCAGCCCCGGCCAATCCATAACGACAGTCTCTACTTCCTTATGCGGTTTGCTTTGCACTCACGCCGCGGCTAGAATCCCCGCACTCAGTGGGCCCTGGAAGAATCGTGAGGAGTTCCGATGCCCGAGTCTCCGATCTGCACGTACTGCCGGGAGCCGATTGACACGCAGACGGAGAATTACGTCATCCCGAACAAAGATTCAGCGGAGAATGAATCGGAGTGGGAATACATCCACCTGGACTGTTACAGCAAGGGCCTGCCGGACTGATCAGCCCTCGTCCCGCCGGCGCAGCTACAAGGGCGAGAGCCAGGAGGCATGCTTCGCATCGCGTCCGAGCACGATGTCGAAGAAGGCGGATTGTAAATCGCGGGTGACAGGGCCCGGCTTGCCAGTGCCCACGGTGCGGTCGTCCACCTCGCGGATCGGCGTCAGCTCGGCGGCCGTGCCGGTCATGAACACTTCATCGGCGATGTAGAGCTCGTCGCGGGTGAACCGTTCTTCCACCACCGTCAGGCCGCGCTCGCGGGCGAGCTGCATGATCGAATTGCGCGTGATCCCTTCGAGGATCGAGGTCAGCGGCGTGGTCTTCACGATGCCATTGCGCACCAGGAAGATGTTTTCCCCCGTGCCCTCGGAGACGTAGCCCTCGGGGTCCAGTAGGATCGCCTCGTCGTACCCGCCGGCCTTCACCTCGCGCTTGGCCATGATGGAGTTGACATAGTAGCCGGAGATCTTGGCCCGCGTCAGGCTGACGTTCACGTGGTGCCGGGTGAAGGAGGACACCTTCGCCCGGATGCCGTTCTTCAAGCCCTCTTCGCCGAGATAGGCGCCCCACGGCCAGGCCGCGATCGCCACCCGGATCGGGTTCTCGGGCACATAGAGCCCCATATCGCCGTGGCCCACGAAAACGATGGGCCGGATGTAGCATGCATCGAGCCGGTTCACGCGGACGGTTTCCCGGATGGCGTCCGCGATCTCCTTCTTCCCGTACGGAATCTGCAACAGGCAGATATGGGCCGACGCAAACAGCCGGTCCACATGCTCATTGAGGCGGAAGATGGCCGAGCCCTGCTTACCCTTGTAACACCGGATGCCTTCGAAGGCGGACAGGCCGTAGTGGAGGCTGTGCGTGAGGACGTGGACCTGGGCGTCCTTCCAGGGCACGAGCTTCCCGTCCAGCCAGATCTTTTCGGATTCCTTCAACACGAGCGCATGATAGCAGCGGGTCAGGACCTTGTCAAACGACTGAGCGCGACCCGACGCCTTGCATCGCGCTGCCCATCAACGTACACTCCGAGCCACACCGTCCGACCGACGCGGAGAAGCCATGGCACCGAAAAAGAGGCGGACGCAGCAACGACCGGCGCGAAAGATGCCGGCCCGGAAAAGGGCTCACGTGACTGCGGCAAGCCCGGCAAAGACTGACGACCGCCGGCTGGCCGAAATCTCGGAAACCCTGGACATCATGCTGCCGGAACTGACCGCCCGCATCGCCGCGGTAGAGCACCTCTTGGTCGAGAAGGAAATCTGTGACCGCGAGGAACTCCTCGAAGCACGGGAGTTCGTGGACGAGCGCCCTCGGGGCGGGTTCGCCGGGGAACAACAGGACTGATTAATGGTGGCTGGCGGTCCTCAGTGCTTGGGCTCTGGCCATGGCCCTTCTCGATGCGACTAACTTCCCTCGGGCACGTGCTCTCTGCAACAGCAATTCAGCCACTTGCTCGCGGAGGGAAACTTTCTCCTGTCTGTGCAGGCTCGCGCACTCGGATCGGGTGAGACCTGTCCAAGCGCCTCCCTTTCTTGCCCGCTTGATGCGGTGCTCGAGGGATTCCCGGATTTGTTTGCCGAGCATGTTAACGAGGGATGTTAAGGCCAGCTCTCGGAACTGAAGCTCGGCTTGTTCTGCTGCTCTGTCGTGCAGGGTCTTGCCAAACATAGACCCATTATACTTCATTGGAGAATGCCGTGCCTTTCCTTGACTTGCACCGCCGCCGTGTGTTAGAAAACGGCCCTCTCACACAAGCTGAGATCAAACGGGGCATCAGGCGATGTACGCGATTGTCGAGACAGGGGGTAAGCAGTACCGGGCGACGCAAGGCATTGTTTTGCAAGTGGAAAAAATGGCCGGCGCGGTGGGCGCCACCGTCACCCTGGACAAGGTACTGCTGATCTCCGGCGAGGGGACCACCACGATTGGCACACCCGTCATCCCCAAGGCGAAGGTCACCGGCGAGATCGTGGCGCAGGGCCGGACACCCAAGATCATCGTGTTCAAGAAAAAGCGCCGCAAGGCGTATCGCCGGACACGCGGGCACCGGCAGTCGTTCACCAGTGTCAAGATCACCGGAATTTCTGAGGGCTAGTCATGGCGCACAAAAAAGGACAGGGTTCCTGTCGGAACGGGCGGGACAGCAACCCGCAGTATCTCGGCGTCAAATGCTTCGGCGGCGAGGTCGTGCCGGGGGGGAGCATCATCGTCCGCCAGCGCGGCACGCGGATTCACCCGGGCTTCAACGTTGGCAGAGGCAAGGATGACACGCTGTACGCCAAGATCGCCGGCGTCGTGAAGTACGAAGGCCCGAAGGAACGGCGTCGCGTCAGCGTGTATCCGGTGGCGCCCCAAGTCCAGGCTGCCGCAGCCTCTTAACCTCTTTTTCTCTTTGATCACCAGGCCCCTTGCTCCAATGAAGGAGCAGGGGGCTTTTTTATTGCGTCTTAGGATACAGTGAGGAATGTCCACGACTGCGGAAGTCCGGTGGTTCTTCGAAGGCCAGGTTCCTGACGAAATAGAACAATGGTTCTGCCGCAGCAACCTGGCGCTCAAAGCGGCGCCCCGCGAGGACCACTATCTGCTGTTTCCGGCCGTTCTGGGCCTGGGACTCAAGATGCGCGAAGGGAGGCTGGAGGTGAAGTCTCTCATCAAAACGCTCGGTGTGCGTAGCTTCACGGCGGACGTCGCCGGCAACGTCCAGGTGTGGAAAAAGGAAGCCTATGGCGAACCGGCGGTCACGGAATTTGAGCGGCTGCGAACAAGCGCGCCCCATCTCTGGATCGCGGTGAGGAAGGAACGGACGCTCCGGAGGTTCTCTCTCGAAGACGCCAGCATCGGTGAAGTGCCAGCCGACAGGGTCTTCCTTCGCGATGGCTGCAACGCCGAGTTAACGATGATCACGGTGGGCGGGTCGGCGTACTGGAGCTTCAACTTCGAGGCGTACGGGAATCCCTCACGGGTTGCGGACTTCTTGCAACAGGTGGCGATTCACGTCCTGAAAGACGAACGGCGGCCACGTCAATTCAAGACGAGCGCTTCCAGCGCTGACGCCTTCTCGGCTCAGCATTCCTGCTCATACCCCGAATGGCTGGAGAAGCTGACCAAGAAGGGATGAACGCGCAGCCTACTGTTGCTTGCGTTCCTTCTGCTCTAACTGCTGGCCGCGCGGGATATCCTTGGGCTCGTAGTGGCCGGGCACGTACTCATAAACCGAGCGCAGCACCAGGACGATCCCGGCGCCGATGAGGGAAACCACCAGCATGACGATCACCCATTTCCCGTTGCGCCGGTACCAGGCGCGCAGCGAACGTGGCATTTCCAGTGCCTCTCCCTTCACCCTTTAGGGTGTTGCTAGTATACCGTATGATCCACGGATTACAAAACAAAGACGCTTAGAGGGAATTTGCTTTGTAAGTCCTTGAGATTTACACTGTCTACGCTTTTGAATGAGCGGGTGGCGCCGAGTGGGACTGGGGCGGAGCGCAGCGCGACTTGCTTGCTTCTGAGCGGAGCGCGAGCACGTCCGGGTGGCTCGGCGACAGGACCCGCGAATTAAGAAAAAGCTCAGAATGATGGGATCAGACAACGTTTTCATAGCCGGAAATGGAGTCTGCCCCCATTTCTCTTCAACTTTTATTGGATTCGTAAAGGAGCTTACGGTAAGCTAGCTTATGCTTGAAAATCCGTCGTCCAAATATCCTTCTAGCCCGCCTAAGCTCCAAGACCAGCACGGCGGGCTGTCGAATAGCCTCGATGAATTCATGCGCAACACACTTTCCCATCTCATCAAATTTCTATCCCGACTTTCTATTGGCTCTTCCATAGCGCTGATCATAGGTGTTCTTGTAATACTTGTATACACTGGGTATCGCCTCGGACAATCGGGCAATCGGGCTTTGCCGAAAAGTACCGCTGTTCTCAGTGAAAGTGGCAACAAGGTCGCCGAAATGGTCCCTGACACTCAGACGGCCAGAACATTGCAGGAAATGATCGCAAAATATAATCAACTAGAAGCTCAAATCAAGGAACGCGAGAATGTCATCTCCTCTCTGCGCAACGAGATCAAAGAGCTGCAAAGCACACTCAACGCCGAACGAAACAGGAGCGCTGGACTATTCGCCCAGCCAGGTCCTTCAGAGACAACGATAAGCGAGCTACAAAAAGCACGATTAAGTTTGCCACGGCCATTGCGTCACAAAGGCTTCCAAATGCAACTTAGCACCATCATCGCGCCAAAGGGATACCTCATCTGGGCGCCTGAACATGTAACGGAAAATAGCTTCTACATAGACGGAACTCATTATGCTTTGTACAAATGCCTTCAAAAGATCGAGCCAATGGATTTGCTAGGGGAAACGGAACGGAAAAACCTATTCTTCGCAATAACTGCCGGTGATAAGGTTCTAGCGCCCGTCCCTTACTTGTACATGCTTCCAGTCGAAGAGGGTAAACATAAGATTAAGATGGAACCTCTTCCCGGGGCAGCAGAGAATAATCCCAAAGAAGCAGTGGTCAAACTTCTTGCAAGGCAAGTCGAGTTCATCGAAATCGATGGAATCGATCTGCTTGGTGAAGAAGGAGGATTTCGCGTCAAGCTGAAAACATTTGACCAGGAAAGTACTGTACAGAGGCTTTCTAAAGTGCTCGAAAGAATGCACGTTGATAACGATTGTCTCTTGGAGGTGCTGACAACGAGATAGCTGCTCGCCCCGTATCTACCCTACCTATTCCTTTACCAGATCCTCTCCGGTTTGCTTTGTCAGTCCTTGGGTTTTATACTCTGTCTACACACTAAGCGGGTGGCGCCGAGCGGGCGCCCCTCTACATGTAGGGGCATCCCTGCGTGGGTGCCCACTGACGGGCGGCCACATAGGGCCGCCCCTACAAAACAGAATGGGAACACCGTGGATTTCGTTGATCAGGTCAAAATTTACGTGAAGGCGGGGGACGGCGGGAACGGGTGCCGGAGCTTCCGCCGGGAGAAGCACGTTCCGCACGGCGGCCCCGACGGCGGCGACGGAGGGAACGGCGGCGACGTCATCCTGGAGGCCACCGAGCGCCTGTCCACCCTGCTCGACCTCCAGTTCCAGCAACACCACGTCGCGAAAGACGGCGGCAACGGCGAAGGGAGCAACCGCCACGGCCGCTCGGCGCCGCCCCACATCATCCGCGTCCCCGTCGGCACCATCGGCAAGCACGTCGAGACGGACGAGGTCCTCGCCGACTTGACCAAGGACGGCCAGCAAGCGATCGTGGCGCAGGGCGGACGCGGCGGACGCGGCAACGCCCGCTTCGCCACCTCGACCAATCGCGTGCCGACCCGAAGCGATCCCGGCACGCGCGGCGAGGAGCGTTGGCTGCAACTGGAGCTGAAACTTTTGGCGGACGTCGGCTTGGTGGGCTACCCCAACGCCGGCAAGTCCACTCTGATCGCGGCCATTTCGCACGCGCGTCCCAAGATTGCCGACTATCCGTTCACAACCCTGGTACCAAACCTCGGCGTCGTGTCCGTGGACGAGGAGCAGAGCTTCGTCGTGGCAGACATCCCGGGCCTCATCGAAGGCGCCCATGAAGGGAAGGGCCTCGGCTTTCAGTTCCTGCGCCACATCGAGCGCACGACATATTTAATGTTCCTGGTGGACATTTCGGAAGGCGTGACGGTGGATCCCGTTGAGAACCTGCAGGCCCTGCGCAAGGAGCTGAAGTTGTTCAACCCGGACCTCGCCAAGAAACCCTATGCGGTCGCAGCCACGAAACTCGACATCGCGGGCAAAGGGGAAAATCTGAACAAGCTGGAGACATACTGCAAGAAGCGTCACCTGCGGCTCTTTCCAATCTCGGCCGTCGCCGGCGATGGCCTGAAGCCGTTGATCCGTCATCTCGGAAAGGTTGTGCATGAATGTCGTCGCAAACATGTAGGGGCGCCCCTATGTGGGCGCCCATCGCAGGGCGGCCACGCAGGGCCGCCCCTACAAAGGGTTTCGTAACACAATGCGGGATCAGATCATTAAAGACGCCAAGCGCCTCGTGCTCAAGGTGGGCAGCCGCCTTGTCGCCTCCAAGGGCCGCGGCCTGAACACCGAGCGCATCGACCAGCTCGCCAGCGAGCTGGCCGCGTTGAAGGCGCAAGGCCGGGAGATCGTGATGGTCTCCTCGGGCGCTATCGTGTGCGGTATCGAGAAGCTGGGGCTGCCGGAATATCCCAAGAGCCTCCCGCACAAGCAGGCGGCCGCCGCCGTGGGCCAAAGCCGCCTCATGTGGGCCTACGAGAAGGCCTTCGAGAAGGTGGGCCAGAAGGTCGCGCAGGTGCTGCTCACGCGGGAGGACCTGGCCAACCGCGCGCGCTTCCTTAACTCGCGCCACACCCTGAACGCGCTGCTCGAGTACGGGGTCGTGCCGATCATCAACGAGAACGACACCGTCGCGGTGGACGAGATCCGCTTCGGCGACAACGACAGCCTGGCCGGCATGGTCGCCCACCTCGTGGATGCCGACCTGCTGGTGATCCTCTCGGATGTCGAAGGGCTCTACACCGAGGACCCGCGCCACAACCCCAACGCCACGCTGATTCCGGTGGTCACCGAGGTGACGACCGAGATCGAGCGGCGCGCCGGCGGGACGACCAGCTTCGAAGGGACCGGCGGGATGCACACGAAGGTTCTCGCGGCCAAGAAGGCCGCGACCTACGGCATCGCCACGGCCATCGTGAGCGGGGAGCAGACGGGCCACCTGACCGCGCTGTTCCATGGGAATCCGGTCGGGACCCTCTTCCTGCCGAAGAGCCAGAAGCTCACGAGCCGGAAGCACTGGATCGGCTACACGGTCAAGGCCAAAGGCCGCCTCACGCTGGACGACGGCGCCGTCGAGGCCCTCTCGCGTAAGGGCAAGAGCCTCCTCCCCTCCGGTATCACAGCGGTGCACGGGGACTTCGAGAGCGGCGACGCCGTCGCCTGCGTGGACAATTCCGGGCGCGAGTTCGCGAAGGGGTTGGTGAACTACTCTTCTGAGGCCATCGGGAAGATCAAGGGATTGAAGACATCCGAGATCCAGAAGACGCTCGGGTACAAAGACTACGACGAAGTCATCCACCGCGATAATTTGGTGATCCTATGACTCTCACCGACTACGTCGTCCAGAAAGCCTCCCGGGCCAAGGCTGCCGCACGGCAGCTGGCGACCCTGTCCACGGTCGTGAAGAACAAGGCGCTCCTCGCCATGGCCGACGCCCTGGAAGCCCGCGAGGCGGAACTGCTGGAGGCCAACAAAAAGGACCTCGCCGGCGCGCGCGGGCTCTCGAAAGCCGCCATCGACCGGCTCACGCTCAACGCGAAGCGCATCAAGGAGATGGCCGTGGGCCTGCGCGAAGTGGCGGCGCTTCCCGACCCCGTCGGCGAAGTGACGAAGATGTGGCGGCGGCCCAACGGGCTGCAAGTCGGCAGGATGCGCGTGCCGATCGGTGTCATCGGCATCATCTACGAGTCCCGCCCCAACGTCACCGCCGACGCCGCCTCGCTCTGTCTCAAGTCCGGCAATGCGGTGGTGCTCCGCGGGGGCTCGGAGGCCATCCAGTCCAACGCCGCGATCGTGAAGGTGCTGAGTGAGGCCGGCGAGAAGCTCGGCATCCCGGCCGGCGCGATCACGTTCATCGACAACCCAGACCGCCAGGTCTCCGCCCTGCTGCTCAAGCAGGACAAGCTGATTGATCTCATCATCCCGCGCGGCGGCGA
This sequence comes from Nitrospirota bacterium, assembly GCA_005877615.1. Lineage (GTDB taxonomy): Bacteria > Nitrospirota > Nitrospiria > Nitrospirales > NS-4 > NS-12. The sequence continues at coordinate 11,062 of VBOD01000019.1, forward strand.
GGACCTCATGCAGTTCATCATCAAGGAGTCCACGATCCCGGTAATCAAGCACGACAAGGGCGTGTGCCACACCTACGTGGACGACAAGGCCGACCTCGCGATGGCGGAAGCCATCTGCTTCAATGCGAAGGTGCAGCGGCCGGCGACCTGCAACGCGATGGAGACGCTCCTCGTGCACCAGACAGTCGCCCCGACGTTCCTGCCGCCGCTCATCAAGCGCTATCAGGAGGCCGGCGTGGAGATCCGCGGCTGCCCGCGGACTGTGAAGCTTGCGCCAGGCGTCAAGCCCGCCGCCGACTCCGACTGGGGCACGGAGTTCCTGGACCTCATCCTGGCCGTCCGCGTCGTGGACGACATGGACCAGGCCATGGGGCACATCACCCGCTACGGCTCGCAGCACTCCGAGGCGATCGTGACGCAGGACCACGGACGGGCCATGCGTTTTTTGAACGACGCGGACGCCGCCGCGGTCTTCGTCAACGCCTCGACGCGTCTGCACGACGGCTACCAGTTCGGCCTGGGGGCTGAGATCGGCATCAGCACGACCCGCATCCACGCGCGCGGAGCGATGGGCCTGGAGGAGCTCACCAGCACCAAGTTCATCGTGCTCGGCACCGGTCAGCTCCGGGAATGAAGCTCGGGCTGTACGGCGGCGCGTTCAATCCCATCCATCGGTGCCATCTGCTCGTCGCCGAGACCGCGCGCACACGGCTTGGGCTCGACTCGGTCCTCTTCATTCCGACCGGCGGCCCGCCCCACAAGCCGCCGTCTGACTTCATTCCGGCGAAGCACCGCCTGGAGATGGTACGCCTCGCCATCGCGGCGTATCCCTACTTCCAGTTGTCGGACATCGAGACGAGACGCGAAGCGAAATCCTACACGATCGACACCGTCCGGACCCTGAAGGAAACCTACCCGCCTGACACCCATCTGGTCTTCATCATCGGCCTGGACGCCTTTCTCGATTTGCCAAGCTGGAGGGAGCCGGAACGCCTGGTGGAGAGTTGCGATTTCGCCGTGGTCTCACGAGCCGGCTTCCAGTTTAAGTCCTTGGAAAAACTACCGGTTCTTGGCATCACAGACACGGAGAAGCTGGCCCAATTGGATGGCGGTCAGCTTGAGAAATATGCGTTCCGGCTCAAGAGCGGCCGCTCGCTCTGGGCGCTGGCGATCCCCCCCTGTGAAGTGTCGTCACAGGAGGTCAGGAGACGACTTAAATCAAAGCAGGGCATCGAAAATCTCTTGCCGACAGCCGTCGAGTCTTATATACTGCGGTATCATTCTGGAGCAGGAGGGATACCGCAATAATACGAGGGTCACGAGTAAAAGTCCGGTTGGCTACCCTGGCAGCCGAAGAGAAAAAAGCCTCTGAGATCGTGGTCTTAGATGTCGCCCTCAAGTCCGGGGTGACGGATTATTTCCTAATCTGTTCAGCCGAATCCGAACGCCAGGTCATCGCCGTAAAGGACCATATCGAGAAGGTCCTGGACGAAAAGGGATACCGCCTCTACGGCCTCGAAGGCCTCGAGGCCGGCGTGTGGGTCCTGATGGACTACGATGACGTCGTCGTCCACATCTTCACGCGCGAGGTGCGCGAGCATTACGGGCTGGACCGGCTCTGGGCCGACGCGAAGCGACTGCCGCTCCCGAAGACCCGCGCAACTGTAACGGCCGGCCGGCCCAAGGTACGGATGCGTAAGGAGCGAACCGCCAGGCAACGGGGATAACCGATGCGCTTCTTCCTGTGGGTGTTCACGCTGATCGCCGCGATCGTGGCGGCCGTCTACTTCAGCGACCTCAATCCCGATCCGATCATGCTCCGGCTGTCGCGGCAAACCTCGACCGAAGTCACTCCGCTCTACCTCCTGCTCTTCTGCATCGCGGGCGGCGCGTTGGCGGTTGTGCTGCTGTTCGGCCTGCGCGAGGTCCGCGTCCTCATCCTCAACTGGCGCTCCACCCAGCGGCGCAAGCGCGAGGAGAAGCTCCAGAGCTATTACAACAGCGGCGTGATGGCCTCGCTCTCCCGCCGGACCAGCGAGGCGATCTCCCAGTTGCAGAAGCTGCTGGCGCTGGACCCCACCAACATCCGCGCCTTGCTCTCGCTGGGCAACATCTTCCGCCGGGAGAAACACTACAACGAGGCGATCCGGCTGCACCTGAGGGCCCGATCCCTCGAAGACGGCAATCTGGAGATCCTCTTCTCCCTGGCCCGCGACCTCGAAGACGCCAAGCGTTACGACGAGGCGATCCAGGCGCTGGAGGATGTGCTCAAACACGACAGCACTAACCCGACCGCCCTCTACCGCATCCGGGACATCCACATCAGGAACGACAGGTGGAAAGCGGCCCATGCGGTCCAGGAACGGCTCCTGAAGGCGGGCCTGTCCGATCACGAAGTCCGCGCCGAGATCCAGGTCATGACGGGGCTGAAATATGAGGTCGGGCGACAGTACTTGGAACGCGGCGATCTCGACCTCGCCAGGCGCTACTTTAGGAACGCCATCAAGTTGGACAAAGGGTTCCTGCCCGCGCGGATCGGCTTCGGCGAGCTGCTCATCCGGGAAGGCAAGCTGAAGCAGGCGGCGGAGTCTTGGGAGAAGTCGTACGTCAAGACCGGCAATCCGCTCTTCCTGCAGCGCCTGGAGGATCTCTATCTAGAGTTAGGCGAGCCGGGCGAGATGCTCCGCATCTACCAGGTCGCCCTGAGCCGCAACGACCAGAACCCGCTCCTCAAGCTGGCCCTCGGCAAGCTCTACTACCGGCTGGAGATGATCGACGACGCCTTCGATCTGCTCTCGACGCTGGAGGGTCTCCAGGATCCTACAGGAGCCCTGCATAAGATCATGGCCTGCCTTTACATCCGCAAGGGTGACACGGAATCGGCGCTGATGATCCTGCAGGAAGCTCTCAACCGGCCACGGCCTTTCGGAACACCATTCGCCTGTACGGCCTGTCACTACGAAGCGGGCGAATGGAGCGGGCGCTGCCAAGCCTGCGGGCGCTGGAACACACTGGCCCACGTGCTCCCTTCGTTCGGCGGCGCAGGCCAGCCCCGCGAGAGCGTGCGCGAGCCCGTTCAGCCCCACCCCTATCCGGGCGTCGCCTCGCCGTTCGAGCCTGTTTAGACGGGCTGGCCTTTTTTTCCAAAATCAGTAACAATGCCGGATCTCATGACCACGACCGTGAAACCTGTCGCACTGATCATCTTGGACGGCTGGGGCGTGAGCCAGAAGACGGAGGCCAACGCCCTGGCCCTCGCACGGCTGCCGTTCTACAACTCGCTTCTTCGGAATTGTCCCTGGACCTTGCTGTCGGCGTCCGGCGAGGACACGGGGCTGCCCGACAACCAGATGGGAAACTCTGAAGTCGGCCACATGAACCTCGGCGCCGGCCGCATCGTGTACCAGGACTTCACCCGGATCAATCGGGCGATCAGGGACGGCTCCTTCGCGACGAACCCCGTGCTTGCGCAGGTCCTGCACAAGGTCCGCTCCACCGGCGGCCGTCTGCACTTGCTGGGGCTCCTGTCGGACGGCGGGGTGCACAGCCACATCTCTCACCTGGAGACAATTCTCGAGATGGTGAAGAAGGAGGGCCGCCCGCCGGTGTTCGTGCACGCGTTCCTGGACGGACGGGACACGCCCCCGCGGAACGGCCTCGGCTACGTCAAAACGATCGAGGCGCGGATGCGCACGCTGGGCGTCGGGATGATCGCCACCGTGATGGGGCGCTACTACGCCATGGACCGGGACCACCGATGGGACCGCGTGGCCAAGGCCTATGCCGCCCTCGTGGAGGGACACGGCGCACACCGGCGCTCGGCCGAAGAGGCCGTAACGGCGAGCTATGCGGCGAACGTGACCGACGAGTTCGTGGTCCCGGCCGTCATCGTGGACCAGCACGACCATCCGATCGGGAGCATTGACGACGACGACGGGATCTTCTTCTACAACTTCCGCGCGGACCGGGCCCGCGAGCTGACGCGCGCGCTCACCGAGCCGACCTTCGAGGCCTTCCCGCGTCAGGTTGTGCCGAAGCTGGCCGCCTTCGCGACGATGACCTCGTACGACGAGACCTTCACGCACCCGGCAGCCTTTCCCCCGTTCCGCCTGACGCGCATCCTGCCGGAGCTGATCAGCGAGCGGGGGCTCAAGCAGCTCCGCATCGCCGAAACCGAGAAGTACGCCCACGTCACGTACTTCTTCAACGGCGGCGACGAGAAGACCTATCCGGGCGAGGACCGCGTGCTGATCCCCTCCCCCCGCGACGTCACGACCTACGACCTCAAGCCGCAGATGTCCGCGCGAGAGGTCGCCGACGAGGCCGTGCGGCGCATCGAGTCCCGCCAGTACCACCTGATCGTGCTGAACTTCGCGAACCCGGACATGGTGGGCCACACCGGAAATCTGAAAGCCGCGATCCGAGCGGCCGAGGTCATCGACGAATGCCTGAACAAGGTCATCTCCGCCATGCGCCGGATCGGCGGGGCCGTGGTCCTGACCGCCGATCACGGCAACCTGGAGCAGATGGTGGACTACGAGACGGGCCAGCCTCACACGGCGCACACCCTGAACCCGGTGCCGTGCGTCATCGTGGACGACCGGCTGCGCGCTTTGCGCGCCTCCGGCGTCCTCGCGGACATCGCCCCGACAATTTTAATGGTGATGGGACTCCCCCAACCGCCCGAAATGACCGGCGTGTCTCTCATCAAGGAGTAACGACGATGGACGATCGCGACTATCCCAATGGCGCGTTCCGCGCTTGGGCCGACAAGGCAATCGCCGGCGAGGCGCTGACTCGCGAGGACGCACGGGCGGTATTGCGGACGCCGGACGACCGCATGCTGGAGCTGCTCGACGCCGCGTACACCGTCCGCCGGCGGTTCTTCGGGCGCAAGGTCCGCCTCCAGATGCTCCAGAACGCCAAGAGCGGCGCCTGCCAGGAGGATTGCGGTTACTGCTCGCAGTCGGCCGTGTCCACGGCGGACATCCGGAAATATGGACTGCTGAAGAAGTCGCACATGGTCGAGGGCGCGCGGCGGGCGGCGGCGTCCAAGGCCATCCGCTACTGCATCGTCATCAGCGGGCGCGGCCCGCTCGACCGCGAGCTCGCCGAAATCAGCGAGGCCGTGCGCGAGATCAAGGGCACGGTGCCGGTCCAAGTCTGCTGCTCGCTGGGCCTGCTCACGGAAAACGACGCGCGCCGGTTAAAGGCAGCCGGCGTGGACCGGATCAACCACAACTTGAACGCGTCGGAGCGGTTCCACCCGCAGATGGTGACGACCCACACGTATCAGGACCGCCTCACGACGATCCGGAACGCGCGGGCCGCCGGCCTGGAGATCTGCTCCGGCGGCATCGCAGGCATGGGCGAGACGGACGAAGATTTGATCGACCTGGCGTTCGCGCTGCGCGAAGTGCAGCCGGACTCGATCCCGATGAACTTCCTGCATCCGGTCCCCGGCACGCCGATGCAGGATCAGACAAACCTGACGCCCCAGCGCTGCCTGAAGATCCTCTGTCTGTTCCGCTTCCTGCACCCGCGGACGGAGCTGCGGGTCGCGGGCGGGCGCGAGTTCAACCTGCGCGCCTTGCAGGCGCTGGCGCTCTATCCCGCCGACTCGCTCTTCGTCGGCGGCTACCTTACGACGCCGGGCATGCCCGCGCCAGAAGCCTGGAAGATGATCGAGGACCTGGGCTTCGAAGTGGATACCGTCGGCGCGCCGGTGGTGTAAGGGGACTGGGCTATTCGTACTGCAGGCTCTCCGCAACCGGGAGGCGTGCCGCCCGCCGGGCCGGCCAATACCCCGC
>VBOD01000020.1 GCA_005877615.1 Nitrospirota bacterium
TCCACGAAGACCCCTTTTGTCCCTCCCACACACACGGCCATATCGCCACCGCCATACGCCCAGAACTTCGGAGGCAACCAGCTCATGTTCGTTTACATGTGCGAGTACGCTTTGGCCAGGGTATTGAACATGATGCTGACGGTGTTACAGAACTGGGCGGTCATGCCCGCCTGGTCCTGCGGCATCGACATGGCCGACCTGAAGTTCACCAGTTCGCCGGCCAGCGTGAATTCGCCTGCTGCCACCACTCCCTTGATCTGCATAAGCTGATCTAGCGTCGCCATAGGTCACCTCCTCACTGAACCTCAGCATACGCCAGCCTGCTCGCGTATGCAGCAAGGGTGCTCTCAAACCGGACGACCTTCCTGTCGACGGTTCACTGCTCGACCCCGCCATATCGAATAGATCACCGGGATGACCAGCAGGGTTAGGACCGTCGAGGTGACCATGCCGCCGATCATCGGCGCGGCGATGCGCTTCATCACGTCCGCGCCGGTGCCGGTCGTCCACATGATCGGGAGCAAGCCTCCGATGATTGCCGAGACGGTCATCATCACAGGTCGCACCCGCTGCGCGGCGCCCTCCAAGATCGCTTCAAAGAGGTCCTGGCGCGTCGCCATCCGGCCTTCGCGCACGCGCCGTTCGTAGGCCTCATCGAGATAGACCAGCATGATTACGCCGGTCTCCGCCGCCACGCCGGCCAGCGCGATGATCCCCACCCAGACCGCCACGCTCAAGTTGTAGCCGAGATAGTGGAGATACCAGAACGCCCCGATCACAGCGAAGGGGACCGACAGCAGCACGAGCAGGGACTTGGCGAGGGACCTGAAATTGAGGTAGAGCAGCAGGAGGATCAGAGCCAGGGTGAGCGGCCCGATAAGCTTCAGTCGCTCTTCGGCCCGAACCAGATGCTCGTACTGGCCGGTCCACAGCAGGCTATACCCGGGAGGCAGCGTGACCCGTTGGCTGACCACCCGCCTGGCTTCCTCGACATAACCACGCAGGTCCCGGCCACTGACCGACACCGAGATCAGCCCGGCCAAGGAGCCGCCCTCATCGGAGATGGACGGCGGCCCTTTGGTGACGACGATCTCCGCGATTTGCCCCAGCGGAATCTGCGCTCCCGTGGCCGTGGGGATCAGCACCCGCTTGAGCCGCTCCGGATCGTCCCGCAACTCGCGCTTGTAGCGGACACTGACCGGATACCGTTCGCGCCCTTCGACCGTCGTCGTCACATTCTCCCCGCCGATGGCTGAGGTGATCAAAGTCTGCACGTCGCCCACGGTGAGGCCGTAGCGCGCCGCCTCGCGTCGGTTGACGATCAGGTCGAGGTAATAGCCTTCGTTCAGCCGTTCCGCGAAGGCGCTGCGCGTGCCGGGCACGCTCGCCAACACGCGCTCGATCTCCTTCCCGATGGCTTCGATCTTGCCGAGGTCAGGTCCCAGCACTTTGATCCCGACGGGACTGCGCACGCCGGTCGTAATCATCTCGGTGCGCGTCTGGATCGGCATCCACCAGATGTTCGGGAACCCCGGGATGCGCAGGCGCGCATCCATCTCGTCCAGCAGGCGGTCCCAGGTCATCCCGGCTCGCCATTGCGATTCCGGCTTGAGGGTCACCGTAATTTCGGCCATTCCGGTGAAGGCCGGATCGGTCGCGGTCGTCGCCTTACCCATCTTTCCGAACACCCGCTCCACTTCCGGGAACTCCTTCAGCAACCGGTCCTGCACCTGCAGGACTTTGGTGCCCTCCGGGATCGACAGGCCCGGCACGGTAGTGGGCATGTAGAGGATCGTCCCTTCATTCAATGGTGGCATGAACTCGGCCCCTAGGCGCGCGAACACAGGAATCGTCAATCCCATGGCGGCAATCGCCAGCGCGAGTACCAGCCAGCGAACCCGTAGCACCGCAGAGAGCAAAGGCCGATAGAGGGTGATCAGCAGCCAGTTCAGAGGATTGCGGGTCTCCGCCCGAATGCGCCCGTGGATCAGAGCCACCATCAGGACCGGCGCCAGCGTGACCGAGAGCGCGGTCGCGAACAGCATCGCAAAGGTCTTGGTGTAGGCCAGCGGTGTGAACAATCTCCCTTCCTGGGCCTGCAAGGCAAAGATGGGTAGGAACGACACGGCGATCACCAGTAGCGAGAAGAACAACGGGCGGCCGACTTCCTTCGCGGCGGTGATGATAGTCTCGGTGCGGTCAGCCAACGGGTTTTGCTCCAGCCGCTTGTGCGCGTTTTCGACCATCACGATCGCGGCGTCCACCATGGCGCCGATGGCGATCGCGATCCCGCCCAGTGACATGATGTTCGAGGTCACTTTCAGGTACGCCATCGGGATGAAGGACAACAGGACGGCCACGGGGAGGATCAGGATCACCACTAAGGCGCTGCGAAAGTGAAAGAGGAAGAGGGTCGCAATCAGGCTCACAATGATGCTCTCCTCCACCAGCTTCTCGCGCAGCACCGCAATGGCCCTCAGGATCAAGTCCGATCGGTCATAGGTTGGGACTATCCGGACGCCCTTCGGCAGCGAGGGTCTGATCTCAGCCAGGCGCGCTTTCACCCGCTCGATGACGCCCAGCGCGTTCTCACCGGCCCGCATGATGACCATGCCCCCGACGGTCTGCCCCTTCCCGTCCAGTTCGGCGACGCCACGGCGCTGCTCCGGGCCCAATTGCACCCGGGCGATGTCCCGGACGAGGATCGGGGTGCCTCGGCCATCCGTGCCGACCGTCACGAGCTCGATATCCTCGATTGAACGGAAGTAGCCCAGTCCCCGGATCACGTACTCCGTGCCGGTCATCTCCAGGACGCGCCCGCTCACCTCGGCATTGCTGTTGCGGACGGCTTGAATGACTGTCGTGATGGGCAGCCGATAAGCAGCCAGCGTGTTGGGGTCCACTTCGATCTGATATTGCTTGACGAACCCGCCGACCGACGCCACCTCAGCAACCCCAGGAACGCTCTCCAGCTTGTAGCGGAGGTACCAGTCCTGGAGGCTCCGGAGCTGCGCGAGATCGTGCGTCCCGGACTCATCCACGAGGGCGTACTGATAGACCCAGCCAACCCCGGTCGCGTCCGGCCCCAGAGTCGGCGTGACCCCGACCGGCAGCTTGCCGGTCAGTTTCTGCATGTACTCCAGCACGCGGCTCCGGGCCCAGTAGAGGTCAATGTGGTCCTGGAAGATCACGTACACGTAGGAGAACCCGTACTCCGACACGCCACGGACCCGTTTGACACCGGGGGCCGCGAGCAGGGAGGTGACGATCGGGTACGTGATCTGGTCCTCGATCAGCGTCGGGCTCCGCCCTGGCCACTCGGTAAAGATGATCGTCTGCACATCCGACAGGTCCGGGATCGCATCCAGCGGCACCTCGAAAACCGCCCACACTCCACCAGCCGTCAGCAACAGCACGCCCAGGATCACCAGGACCGGGTTGCGTGCGCTTTTTTCGATGAGCCACGTAATCATACTTTCTCACCCTCCCGCCCCGCGGGCGCCAAGACGCCCGCTTTTCCCGGTTACATGCCTCCGCCGCCAACGGTGATCTGGAACTTTTCGGAGATCGGAGGAAAATTCGGGAGCGTCACGTTGGCCGTGACCACCCAAGTGCCGCCCATGCCGAGCAGGGCCTTGGCCTCATAGATCCCGTCCTTGGTGTGGGTCGCCTTCGCCTTGGACTCCATCATCCCCGGCATCGGCATTGTGTACGCGAAGACCACCTGGGCGTTTGTCACCGGTTTCCCGGCCTGATCGGCCAGCTTGAGCCTCAGCACATTTTCTCCAGCCTTGGGCTTATCAGGCACTGTACTCAAGGTGAGTGAGAAGCCTGAGACCTGTCGGGTTTCGGACACAGGCTTGCCAGGCTCCGACTTCATACCGGGCATGCCCTCCATCTTGGCTTCGTGCGCGCCGCGCATCTGCCAGTCGGCCATGCCGATCTGTCCCATCATGGCCTGCATACCGCCAGCTGAGGCGAGCTTGCTTTCCGCATCCAGCAAGAAATTGGCGGACGTAACGACCCGATCCCCTTCCTTGACGCCCTCCAGCACCTCCACGTACTCCTGGCTCCGCCGCCCTAACTTGACCGGATAGGGTTGATAGACGCCCTGCCCCAGGTCCAGAAACACGAGCTGCCGTAGGCCGCTATCCAGCACCGCCTCCTTGGGCACGACCAGGCGTCGCCCGGCGTCCACGCCCAGGACGACATTCCCGTACATCCCGGGCTTCAGCTTCAGATGAGGATTCGGAAACTCCATGCGGACGCGGACCGTGCGGGTTGCCTCATTGAGGTAGGGATAGATGTAGGCGACCTTTCCTCGGAAGGTTTCGCTGGGATACGCCTCGAACGTGACCTTGGCAGGCTGATTCAGCTTGACTGACGGAATCTCTGACTCGTAAATGTCGCCGTTGATCCATACCGTGGACAGGTCCGCCAATTCGTACAGAGTGGTGCCTGGCTCAACGTAATTCCCCGGCAAGGCTTGGCGCTTCAGCACGATCCCGCTTGAAGGGGCATACACGGCGAGCACACGTTCTGCCTTCCCTCGTCGCTCGATAACTGCAATTTGCTCATCGGTCAGGTTCCAGAGTCGCAGGCGTTCCCTTGCGCTAGACACCAGCGCGGCTGCTTGCTGTCTGGCCTCAGCCACGGGACTGCCTTCCAGTTGGGCCTGAGCTTTCACGGCCAACAGGTATTCGTCCTGGGTTGCCAATAGATCAGGCGAGTACAGGGTTAGTAGCGGTTGTCCCGCTCGGACCGACTGGCCGATCGCATTGACGAACACCTGCTCAATCCAGCCGGATACGCGCAGATTGACTTTCGTGAGTTTCCGTTCGTCGTACTCCACGGTGCCAACCGCGCGGACCTCCTGTGCCAAAGGAGCATAGGTCACCGGAGCGCTTCTGACTCCAATCAACTGCCGCGTCACGGCCGGAATGACGACAGCACCCGGCTGCATCCCCTTCATTCCTTCCATTCCTTGCATGGCCTTCATGTCCATTCCCTTGACGTCCCCTTTTCCCGTGGTCATGCCGGGCATGTCGGACATCCCCACGTGGGCTGCAAAGTATCCGCCGACAACTCCGGCAACTACGCCGGCTGCGGCCACACCTACCAGCAGCCATTTCTTTGATGTGTCGTTATTCATTGAGTTTCCTCCCATATCCTCGTGTCATTCTGAGCGAAGCGAATAATCCAGACCCTTCGCTCCGCTCAGGGTGACAACGTTTGAATCTCGGTACCGACCGCCCGTTCCAGCTCGGCCCTCCGTTGCTCGAACGCGGTCAGCGATCGGTAGTAGTCAAGCTGGAAATCCTTGATCGCGCGCTGGGCATCGAGCATGGCCAGAAACTCCGTCTTGCCCACCTGGTAGCCCGCTCGTGCGGACTCCAAGGTTTGCTGCGCCTGCGGAATCACGGTCGTGCGATAGAGCGTGATCAGTTTCTCCGCCGCTTCGATCTTCGCCAGCAAATCCTTGATCTCGAACAGGACCTGGTTCTTGAGCGCTTCATACGCGGCTTTCGCCGCGTCCTGATTCGCGGCCGCTTCCCTCACGCCCGCGTCGTACTTGGGCTTGGTCCAGAAGGAAAACGGGAGGCTCATGGTGACCATGCCCCCAAAGCCGTCCCGCGCGCCGAAGTTCTGGAACCGCTCCACCATCACGTTGAAGTCGGGGTAATACTGTTTTTGCGCCAGCGCGGTGGCCGTCCGGCTCCTGGCGATGTCAAGGTCCACGGCTCGCAGCTCGGGACGGCTCTGGACTGCCAGTTGCTGGAGTTCTTCGAGCGCTGGTCGTTTCCCTGGTTCTGCGGGCCCGCTTGGCCCAACGGGCTCTCCGAGTGGAGACTGCGGGGCACGGCCCAGCAGGAGATTGAGCTTGGCTTTGGCAGTTTCCTTCTGTTGCTCCAGCACCGGCAGCTCATTCTCAAGCTTCGAAAGCTCCACCGCGGATTTCAGCACATCCACCTGCGTCCCCTTGCCAGCCCGAAACCGTGCATTAGCGATCGCGAAGAAATCTTTGAGAATGTCAGTCTGCTGGTGATGGATCTCGATCGCCTTGTGGGCCAGGAACACTTCGTAGTAGGCGCTCTTCACCTGCGCGGCGACCTCACGCTCTTTGGCCCGGAGCAGAGAAGCCGCCATCTCCGCCTCTTTGACCGCCATGCCTTCCCTGAGACTCAGCTTGCCTGGAAACGGAAAGCGCTGGGACAGACCGAAGATCGTATTGGCCGACGCATCCGGATCGAGCCGGTTGGGATAGTTGAACAGCTCGATCTTGAATTCGGGGTCGTCCAGAGCTCTGGCCTGCGGAGCACGTTCCTGAGCCGCCCGCCACCGCTGTCGGGCCGCTTCGATTTCAGGATTCTGCTTGAGGGCCTCGGCAACCAAGGCATCGACGCGAAGTGGTTCCGCCGATGGCGTGGCTTCAGCCGGCAGGATTCCCCTGCCGAGGCCGATGCAACAAACCGCAATTGCAATGAACATGCGATGACGTGCGCACATGGTACTGACCTCCAAAGACAGAAAGACAAACGGGTCCTTGAGGAGGACCCCGGTCGCGTCAGCTTGTGCGGGAAATCAGATGCGGAGGATGGAGGTCAAGTCCAGGACATCAATCCGGATGAGAGGCGGACCGTTGAAGACGCTGCGGTGAAGCGAGGCGATGGGTCGCAGGATCAAATCCACAGCCAGATCATGCGCCCAACCCTGGGCGTAGGTATCCGGCACAGGCTGGAACGGAAGTATGGTCTGAACGCCGAGCGACTTGAAGGCATCGCACTGTTGGCGGGCAGGCTGTTCCTCCGGCATCGCGCAGTCGCTACCTTGCTCTATCATTGCGCCGCCGGACATGGGGAGAAGGCAGGCGTAAGCATTAAACGACAGGAGGAGATAGACCACCGCTAGGAAGACGGCGATATGCGGAGCGCGCTTCATGAAAAGTAGTCTACCATGGAAAAGGGCTAGTTCGCAGCTTTCAGGTCGAACCGAATCGGCAGGCGCACGACGCTCCGGAGGGGAAAGCTGCCGTCCATGGCCGGGACGAACCGCCAGGTCTTGACGGCAGTGAGGGCTGCCTCGTCCAGGACGGCATAGCCAGACGTCTTATGGAGCGTGACCGATCCGACGGTCCCGTTCGGCAGGACCAATACTTGAAGTACGGTCGTCCCCTCCCAGCCGGCCTCGCGCGCCGCCCGCGGATATTCCGGGCGCGGGTTATTCCCGAACCGCACTTTCGATTGCAGAGAACCCGCTTCGGCCGTGGTGTCCCGAAGCAGATGCGCCGAACCGGACATGGCGACGGGGAGAGGGCGGCTGAGCGGCACGGTCCCCATGCTCTCAGTCAGCGAGAGCGGCGGCTCTGCCGGCTCTGGCGCGGAGAACGCGACCGTGTCGGGGAACGCTACTCCCGGAGGCGGCGCAGGCGCGAGCAGCCTCGGGACGTCGTGAAGACTCGGCACCGGCTCAGCGGCTTGCTCGACTGACCGGTTAGGCGCAGTCGGGGCCAGGGCCGCCGCCGACGCGGGCGATTCTGGAACAAGCGCCACGAGGTCCACCCTCAGCTCCTCCAGTTGCGCAGGCGCCACCTGGGTCGAAAGCGTGAACGCGCCCAAGGCGATCCCCACCAGGCCGTGGAGCCCCACGGACAGCGCGACCGGCAGGCCGAATTCATGGTGCAGCGCTGCCATCCACGCGGACAGTCTCATTGCTTCACCTCACGCACGATGCGCTGGACCCGCTCATCCGTCCCGCCCAACTCCAGATACTTCTTGTACGTCACGAGCGCCCGCGTGGTGTCCCGCATGTGGAACTCGTAGAACACTCCCAGGTTATAGTAGGCCTCGGCCATCTTCGGCCTCAAGCGGATGGTCTCCTCATACGCCTGTTCGGCCTCGCTGAACTTATGCTGGAGCGCATAGACAACCCCCAGGTTCATATAGGCATCGGCGTAGTCCGGTTTGAGCTTGATCGTCGTCCTGAACTCCTGCGCGGCCGGCTCCAGCTCGCCCTTCGACTTCAAAAGAAAGCCGAGGTTGTAATGCGCGTCCACGAAATCCGGCCGGGCCGCGACGGCCTTCTTGTAAGCCTGCTCCGCCTCGGCCAGGCTATTCGCTTTTTCAGCCATCGTCCCCAGCAGGTAGTGGGCGTCGGCGTGGTCCGGCCTGAGCTTGACCAGCCGCGTTAACAAGTCCTTGGCCTCCTGGCTCTTGCCCTGCGACTCGTACAGGTAGCCGAGGGCGTACAGAGCTTCCTGGTGATCGGGCCGCAGGGCCAGGAGCTGCGCGTAGGTCGCAACGGCGCTTCCAGAGACTTGCTGGCGCTCGTACAACTGCGCCAGCGCGAAGAGCGCCTCTTCGTACTTCGGGTGAATGGCCAGCGCCTTCTTCAGTTCCTGCTCCGCTTCAACAGGCTTGCCTTGGACCTGATAGACAAGTCCCAGGTTGTAGAAGGCCTCGGCGAAACTCGGATTGAGCTCGATCGCCTTTTTGAAGGCATCAGCCGCGTCGGACAGGCGGCGCTGTCCGTTCGCGTACACGATCCCCAACAAATGGTAGGCTTCGGGAAACTTGGGACGGATTTCAATCGCCTTGCGCAGGGACTCGGCTGCCGCCTCGTACTTGCCCTGAGAGACCTGCTGCATGCCTTGGTTGTAATACTTCTTGGCCTCGTCGGATGCCGAGGAGGCGCCTCCGGCCAGGAGAATGCCCAAGGCCACAACTGCGATCGTTACCACTACACGGCTTCGCACGTTTCCGACGCCCCTGATTGCCGTACCATAGCGCAAGCCGTGCGCCAGGTTCAACCGCGGGACACTTCAATCAGCGATGCAGGGAGGCGCTGGCCCCTCCGTATCGGCGGACCAACTCGGAGATCCGTTCTTCGGTCAGTAGGTTGCCAAAGATGTGTTCCCTCACAATGCCCTGGCGGTCAATCAAGAAGCTGGCAGGCAGGCCGACGACCCCGTACTGATTTGCGACCCGGTTGTCGTGGTCCATCACGACCAGAAACGTATGCCTGTGGGTTCTGATGTGTTCGGCCACCTTCTCGACGTCTTCCAGTTCATTGACAGCCAGCACGACAAAGCCCTGGTCGCGAAGTTTCTCGTAACTGGCTTGCATGGCCGGCATCTCCTCTTTGCACGGCTTGCACCAGGTCGCCCAGAAATTCAGCAGCACGATCTTGCCATGCAGATCCGAGAGCCGGACTTCTTGGCCCTGCAAATCCTTGAGCGCGATCTCAGGAGCGGGGCTGCCAAGCAGAGGCGGACGCCCTGCCATGCCGTAGAAGCCCACCAGGCTCGCGACAATCAGGATTAAGAAGGGAACTCGCTTCATACACAGACCTCGCATTAGTTTAGAAGGACATGGACAAGCCTGCAAGATAACTCACATCGGGAATCAACCCGCCGTTATAATCTTGGACCACTGGTACCTGTGCGAAGAAATAGGCCCGGAGTTGGTCGCGCACCTGCACAGAAATGCCTGGAGAAAACGCCAGAGTGGTTCCGCCGGTATTCGGCACTGGCCGACGTTTAATCTCAGAATCAAGCACGATGTTGGGTCCCCCTCCTGGGGCTTCGGACACTATCTCCAGCGAGCCGGCAAATTCATCATGAACTGCGTACCGCCAGTTGAACTGGCCGGTCAGGGTCAGAATCTTAAGCGTCTTATAATTTAGCCCCCCACTCACCACGTAGACGTCCCCGAACCTGTATGAATTGGGGCCTGTAAAGCTGTGCTGATACGACACCCTAGCGAACTGATCCAGCACATGCGGAATGATCTCATACGACTGAAAAATTGACGGCGCGATGCCCCACGTGCGATGCCCCAGTTGGAGCGTGGGTTCCTGCAACGTGCCGTTGATATTGTTCGCATGCGAATTCCCGGTCGGCAGGTCTACCCCGAACCCGACCACCATGAGGCTTCGTAACGACGGGAGGAAACTGTACTTCGTGTTGACGCGAATATCCCCAATCCCCGCGTCCTGGAAGGCCTCATACTCACCCTCCCCGGTGGGGGGGCTCCCCCGTTCTATAATGTGAGTATGTTTTATATGCTTGTAGGGGACGAGGAGTTCAAGGGTCAGGTTGTTGGTAAGGCCGTAATTCACGTCAAGAGTAGTGACCTCCAAGATGGTCCGGTGCTCTGCATGTTCGTTCATGATCAGTCGTCGCTCTTCTTGATCAACGGATGTCACGAAGCCGCTGGTACCCGACTGGAGCTTTGAGATCGTGTAGGCATAGGTAAGGCCCACCGACAGTTTCCCTTCTAGTTGAACCGCGCCTTCCTCCCCGGTAAGTAAGAAACATGCCGCCGACCCGCAACTGGCAAGGGCTTCGGACGCCCCACCGATCAAGACCACAAGGGCCAGGGCAAGAGCCCAGGACCCGGCAATTTTCAACCGCTTCAGGGTCGCACCCATCTGTTCTCCTCCGTTAATCCCGCCCAATGATTGAACCAGTGGCCGACGCCGGATGCGCGGACGCATCCGGAAGATCGGGCACTACGCTGGAGGCAGTGATTTAGAGGAGAACTGGGGGAGCGCGGGCCTGAAGCTGTGCGAAACAATCAAACGAGCGCAGGCCGTCGAGGAACAGCGGCGCCGTCTCTACACTGACCGTAACCGCCGTGGCGTGGAATGCGGCCGTGGCGACCGCGCCGGCTGTCGCGCACATCCACGCGCAGATGCCTGTGGCGTGCATCCCTGCATTGTGGTGCGCGGCGTGCTGGATCTCGTGCGCAAAGGCGCTGCCGGTGGTCGCCCCCAGCATGAGGAGGATGGCCACGGCCAGCGTGCAGGCTATCGGCCTAAGTAGCGATCGGATCATTGGTACGCCCTGAGAACTAGAAACCATCTTATCTATTCCGGGACAACCCTGTCAATTCCGCCTCTTTGGGGACTGGTTCGTTTAGCTTCTAAACGTGCCTGTCCCCCTGCTTGTGCCCGAAAGAAAGTAACCTGGCACCTCCTCGGTCACGAAACTTGGCGTGTTCTCAGCGGGATGAGCGCCTTCAGGCGATTCTCGCGGAGGTAGAGGCCGAGCCAGACGAAGATGCCGAGCGCGATTTGTATGAAGAACGGATCGCCGACTCGCAAGTGCGTACAGATCGCGCCACCGATGTATCCGGTCAAAAGAATCGCACCCAAGATCGACGTGGCTGGAATCAGATAGATCACGACGCACGAAACCTCGAGAATCGCGAGCGGCAGGATCAGCGACTCAGGCAATCCCAGATGAGCCATCCCTTGCATCACCTCAGCTCCGCCCTTCAGCTTCATGAATGCGCTGATCAGGAAAACGAGCGACACCAGAACCGAAATCCCCCGACCGACCCACACGATCTTTCCGCTCGCTGCCATCACTGTATGCCTCCTACTTCTTCGCGGTTTTCTTCCGCTGCTCGGATTGCGCGCGCAGGCGCTCCTCTTGTTCCCTGAGCTCGGGCGTGAACTCGGCCCCGAAGTCTTCCGCCTCGAACACCTGGCGAATCTCGATCTCGGACTCGCCTTTGAAAGGGAAGGGATTCGGGCAGCGCTTGACCCATTCGATCGCCTCTGCCTTCGACTTCACCCGCCACAGCCAGAAGCCGGCGATCAACTCCTTCGTCCCGGCGAACGGCCCGTCGATTACGGTGCGCTTGTCGCCAGAGAACTTGACCCGCGCGCCCTTGGAACTAGGCTGGAGCCCCTCGGCCGCGAGCAGCACGCCGGCTTTCGCCAGCTCCTCGTTGTACTTTCCCATCGCGGTCAGGAGCTTCTCGTCCGGAAGCACGCCGGCCTCTGAGTTCTTGTTGGCTTTGACCAAAATCATGAATCGCATCGTAATACCTCCTTCGGGTTTTAGGTTCGGAAGCGGTCAATCTCCTTTCTCGTCTCCTAGCCCCCGGCCATGGCCCCCACGATCAGAAAAGGTTCTGCGCCCGTCGCGACCGCGTCGGGCAGCGAGGCATCCTGCGACTCGTGGGACAGATCCTCCTCGCAGGCGAAGAACCTCACGAACGGTCGGCGCTGATGCGTGACCTGGTCCCGGATCGTCCCCCGCAGCATCGGATAGCGGGCCTCAAGTGCGTCGAGGACCGAGCGCTGCGTGACCTGACCCTCAACATCGAGTGTCACCTCGCCGTCAACGCGCGCGAGCGTGCGCAAATGTGCCGGGAGCACGACTCGGATCATGGCAGCGTCTGGACCTCGACAGAAAATACGGCCGGAAGATCTCGGACGATGGGCGCCCAACTGTTTCCCGCGTTCCCCGATGCGTAGACCTGCCCGCCGGTGGTGCCGAAATAGACACCGCACGGATCGAGGGAGTCCACGGCCATCGCATCGCGCAACACGTTCACGTAACAATCCTGTTGCGGCAGGCCTTTCGTGAGCGCCTCCCATTCGTTTCCGCCCGTCCGGCTGCGGTACACGCGCAGCTTTCCGTCTGGCGGATAATGCTCCGAGTCACTCTTGATCGGAACGACATAGATGGTCTCCGGCTCGTGGGCGTGCACATCGATCGGGAATCCGAAGTCAGTCGGCAGGTTCCCACTAACCTCGTGCCAGGACTCGCCGGCATCGTCGCTGCGCAGGACGTCCCAGTGCTTCTGCATGAACAGCACGTTCGGACGGGACGGATGCATCGCGATGCGGTGGACGCAGTGGCCGATCTCAGCATCCGGGTCGGGGAGCTCATACTTGGACTTCAGGCCGCGGTTCGCCGGCCGCCACGTCTTGCCGGCGTCGTCGGTCCGGAACACGCCTGCGGCCGAGATAGCAATATAGATGCGTCGTGGATTGCTCGGGTCCTGCACGATCGTGTGCAGGCACATCCCGCCGGCACCTGGTTGCCAGAGGTGCCCTTTCGCGCTGCGCAGTCCGGCAAGCTCCTGCCACGTCTGCCCGCCGTCGGTCGAGCGAAACAAAGCGGCGTCTTCCACGCCGGCGAAGACCATATCCGGATCGGTCAGGGACGGTTCGAGATGCCAGACCCGCTTGAACTCCCAAGGATGCTGCGTGCCGTCGTACCATTGATGGGTGGTGAGGGGTTTCCCGGTTTCCGGAGAGCTGTCGTACACGAATTTGTTGCTCACCCCTTGGGGCGTACCGTCCGGCCCGGAAGTCGGTATCGGTGCGCCATCGGGAGTGTTCCATGTTTTTCCTCCGTCATCTGAGCGTTGTATCACCTGCCCGAACCAGCCGCTGGTCTGCGACGCGTATAGCCGATTCGGATCGGCGGGCGATCCCTTGAGGTGATACATTTCCCAGCCGCCAAAGTGGGGGCCGTTGACGTCCCACTGCTTGCGCTTTCCATCCGATGTCAGAATGAACGCGCCCTTCTTCGTTCCGACTAGAACTCGCACCTTGCTCATCGGTTTCTCCTCCTTGGCTTCGCGCCGGTCTTGGCGCAAACCTCCTTCATAACCACCGCATCAGTTATCCCATCCAGTTCGCCAGATTCGGGGAATGCTCACTCGTACCGATCATGATGGCGTAGCCAGTCCACCGTCGACTCAGGGTTCTCGTCTCTCCCCTTGGGGACGAGATCCAGCCAGTTGTAGGCGCTATTCAAAATGTCCAGCCCACGCGCATAGGTTGAATACGTGTGGAACACCTCCTGGTTTCGCCGATAAAAAAAACTTGCGCCAGGCATTTCATCGTTCAGGTACGGACCGTCTGTGTAGTTATAGAAGACGTGTCCGGCACGCTCGTCTTCATCCTTAAACGAGACCCCAAAATCGAAATTGAAGTCGGAGTCGAATGACGATACCCATTTGAAATTCCAGCCCATGCGCTTCTCGAATTGCTCGATCTTGGAGAGAGGAGCACGCGAGACAGCAACAAAGGCCACATCGCGGTGGGCCAAATGAATGGGAATGCCTTGAAAGGTATCAGCAAAAAACGAGCAACTCTTGCACCCTTGGTCCCAGTCGGGACCGAGCATGAAATGATACACGGCGAGCTGTGTCTTTCCGTCAAACAGGTCCACTAAACTCTCTTTGCCCTTCGGGCCATTGAAATAGTAGGCCTTCTCAATTTTCCTCCATGGCAGGGCACGAATTTGAGCCGTCATTTTGTCTCTCAGCCGGGTGAACTCTTTCTCTTTGGCCAGGAGTTCCCTGCGGGCCTTCAGCCACTTGGCTTCCGATACGACTTTCTGATGTTTTATCGTGCTCTTGGTCATGATGAAGCCTCCTTTGATCTGGGTCGTGGGAGATTGACCTTGCGCCGTTCTGGCGCATGAAGCCTCTTCGCGACGAGCGCAGTCACGCCACCCGTCGAGGTCGCGCCAGCGGCCATCAGCATTATGGTAGTGATGCATGCGGGGCACATCGAAACCCTCCTCTCACTGCTCCCACCCGTCGCGGACACTACTCAGTCGGCAGGCCCGGGATCTCGATGACTGGCCGGACCTCGACGGTGCCCTTGCGCGCCGTGGGAATCCGTGCGGCGATGGCGATGGCCTCGTCGAGATTCTTGGCATCGATGAGGAAGTAGCCGCCCAGTTGTTCACGCGTCTCCGCGAACGGACCGTCGGTCACGAGCCGTTTGCCGTTGCGCACCCGAACACTCGTCGCCATTGATGTCGGGTGCAACGGGTTGGCGGCCAGATACTGCCCGTTGGAGTTAATCTCGTGGGCGAGCTGCGTGGACTCCGTGTAACACTCCTGCCGCTCGGTCTCGCTCAACGCCTGTTCATCACCATAAATAAGCAACATGTATTTCATGGCTCTGGACCTCCGCTTCGGATATGAAAGCCTGCTGACAGAATATAGTCGTCGGGGAAGGCCAAAATCGACATGGGGACTACCGAGTCTGATGAGCCGAGATCAATTCCTGCCTAATCAATGACTTATGATACAGCGCAGACAGGTGATCAACTGGTCTGGTCAGACAGCGCAGCCAGCCGTCGCTTGAGAAACCGCTGCTCCGGCTCCTGCTGGGTGAGGCTCAGGGCCCGTTCGTAGGAGGTTCGGGCTTCCGCTGTGCGCCCCAGTCGCCGGCAGAGATCCGCCCGCGCTGCGTGCGCCAGGTGATAGTTCCCCAGATCGCCCCGCGCGAGGATGGCATCGATGAGGGCAAGTCCCGCCGAAGGGCCGTCGCGCATCGCCACCGCCGCAGCGTGATTCAGCTCGACCACAGGCGATGGATCGGTCTGAGACAATACGTCGTACAGTCCGACAATCCGGACCCAGTCCGTGGCGGCGGCGCTGGGTGCCTGGGCATGCACCGCCGCGATCGCCGCTTGGAGTGTGTACGGTCCGATGCGACGCGACGACAGCGCCCGTTCCACCAGCGACGTACCCTCTGCGATCTGATCCCGGTTCCACAGCGAGCGATCTTGGTCTTCCAGGAGAATCAGATCGCCCGTGGGCGAGGTGCGCGCGGCGCGCCGCGAGTCTTGCAGCAACATCAGCGCCAGGAGTCCCACCGCTTCAGGCTCTGGGAGCAACTCGATCAGCACCCGCCCCAGGCGGATCGCCTCCCCCGAGAGATCATGCCGCGTGAGCGACCCACCGGATGAGGCGGAGTATCCCTCGTTGAACACGAGGTAGACCACCCGGAGCACCGCATCCAGTCGGTCAGGCAAATCGGTCTTGGACGGCACCGCATAGGGAATCCGCGCGTCGCGGATCTTCGCCTTGGCGCGTACGATTCGCTGAGCGATCGTGGGTGGCTTCGTCAAGAAGGCGCGCGCGATCTCATCGGTCGTCAGGCCGCAGACTTCGCGCAGCGTCATCGCGACTTGGGCCTCCGGCGGCAAGGCGGGATGGCAGCAGGTGAAAATCAGCCGCAGCCGGTCGTCCTCGACGCTCCCGTCGTCCCATTGCTCGGCGTCACTGGTCCTGGATTCCAGTTGCTTCGCGAGCTCCGTCAACGACGCGTCTAAGCGAGCACGCCGGCGCATGCCATCGATGGCTTTGAAGCGACCGGTCGACACGAGCCACGCCCGCGGATTGGCCGGCACACCATCCCGCGACCATTGCTCGACCGCCACGGCGAAGGCATCGTGCAGTGCCTCTTCGGCGGCATCAAAGTCGCCAAGCAGGCGGATCAACGTGGCAAGAACCTGGCGCGATTCGGAGCGATACACGGCGTCCACCTGCTCGCGCACCCGTTCGGTCTCGTCCTTACTCATGTGTCTGGAATTACCTTCAGCCGAAGCTTCTTGACCTGGCCGTCTAATAAAGAGACGGGACGCAAACGGGGTCAGGCACATTTTGTCGGAAGAAAATGAGCCAGACCCCCAATGGTTGTCAACCGGCAATGCGCTCCAGCGCTTCCCTGGCCCGTCCCCGTGCGTTGGCGTCCCAGTCGTCCTCCACCATCTCGCGCAGCCGCTTCTCCGCCTGTTTCGCCTTCAGCTTGCCCAGCGCCAAGGCCGCCTCGGCCCGCACGAAGGCGTACTCGTCCATGGTGGCCGCCAGCAAGGGCCCGATGGCCCGGGGGTCGCTCAGGACGCCCAAGCCGTTGGCCGCCCGCGTCCGGTCCAGCTTCTCCGGATCCGACTTGAGGATGCGCAGTAATACATCCAATAGCGCGGGGCCCGCGTCGGCCAGCCGTTCGGGGTGGTCCCGGTCATGATCGACGAGCCAGAGGGCCGCGCGTTTTTGCAGCGCCGGGTCGGTCGCCTCCCGGAAGACTTTCGCGACCCGGTCGTGGGCGCGCTGGCGCACGCGGCGCGCGAGCTCTCCCCGGACAATGGAGACGATGATGATGCCGCCGGCCACGACGACCGCCACGATCCCCCAGGGGCCGTTGCGCAGGAATTCCCTCCACTGCTCGGGGAAGATGCTCCAGAGGAAGAACCCCACCAGGATCGCGACCAAAAGGTGGATCAGGATGAAAATGCCGATGTTGCCGCGCTCGCCCTTCATGCCCTCATTTTCGCCCAGCGATCCGTAAGGGTCAACTACGGGGAATCGCTGTTTCTTTGCGCGGGGCAATTCAGTATACTTAAGAGGTTGTGGACACAGGCGTAGCATGATCAACGTCCTGCTCAACAAGATTTTCGGCAGCAAGAACGAGCGCGAGCTCAAGCGCCTCCAGCCGCTGGTCGCCGAGATCAGCGCCAAGGAACCGTCCCTGGCCCGGCTCTCGGACCTCGACCTGCGGGCGAAGGCCGACGAGTTCAAAAAGCGCCTGGCCGACGGGGCCACGTTGGATGACATCCTGACAGACGCCTTCGCCGTCTGCCGGGAGATGGCGAAGCGCAAGCTGGAGATGCGCCACTTCGACGTCCAGCTCATCGGCGGCATGGTCCTGCACGAGGGCAAGATCTCTGAGATGAAGACCGGGGAAGGCAAGACCCTGGTCGCCACGCTGGCCCTCTACCTCAACGCGCTGGAAGGCAAGGGCGCGCACCTCGTCACGGTCAACGACTACCTGGCCAAGCGCGACGCCCAGTGGATGGGCCCCCTCTACCACAACCTGGGCCTGTCCGTGGGCGTGATCCAGCATGAGGCCTCGTTCCTGTACGACCCGACCTACGAGGCGGAGGACAAACGCCTCCAGCACCTGCGCCCCTGTACCCGCCAGGAGGCCTACCGCGCCGACATCACTTACGGCACCAACAACGAATTCGGGTTCGACTACCTGCGCGACAACATGGTGGGGGACCTGGCGGACTGCGTGCAACGCGAGCTGCATTACGCCATCGTCGACGAGGTGGACAGCATCCTGATCGACGAGGCCCGAACGCCGCTGATCATTTCGGGGCCGACCGAGGACTCGACCGACCTCTACTACCGCATCGACCGCATCATCCCGATGCTCAAGCGGGACGTGGACTACACGATCGAGGAGAAGACCCGGACGGCCGCGCTCACCGAGGAAGGCAACGAGAAGGTAGAGCGGGCGCTGGGCGTGACGAATCTCTACGACCTGGCCAACATGGACCTGGTGCACCACGTCGTCCAGGCCCTGCGGGCGCACGCGATGTACCGCCGCGACGTGGACTACGTCGTCAAGGACGGCGAAGTGATCATCGTGGACGAGTTCACGGGCCGGCTGATGCCAGGACGCCGCTGGTCCGACGGCCTGCACCAGGCGGTCGAGGCGAAAGAGGGCGTCAAGATCGCCAACGAGAACCAGACCCTGGCGTCGATCACCTTCCAGAACCTGTTCCGGATGTATCACAAGCTCGCCGGCATGACGGGCACGGCCGACACCGAGGCCAGCGAGTTCGCCAAGATCTACAACCTGGACGTGGTCGTCATCCCGACCAATCGGCCCCTCATCAGGCCGGACTTCCCGGACGTGGTGTACCGCACCGAGAAGGAGAAGTTCAACGCCATCGTGGACGAGATCATCGAGTGCCACAAGCGGGGCCAGCCGGTCCTGGTGGGTACCATCTCAATCGAGAAGTCGGAACGGCTTGCAGGCTATCTCGTCCGCCACGGCATCAAGCACAACGTCCTGAACGCCAAGCATCACGAGAAGGAAGCCGAGATCATCGCCCAGGCCGGCCGCAAAGGCGCCGTCACCATCGCGACGAACATGGCAGGCCGCGGGACCGACATCCTCCTCGGCGGCAACCCCGATTTCCTGTTCAGGAAGGCGTTGTATGCCGACCCGGAGATGCCACCCGAGCGGCAGGCCGCGCTGCTAGCTCAGATCAGGGCCGAATGCGAGGAAGAGAAAAAGGAGGTCGTCGCCCTGGGCGGCCTACACATCCTGGGCACCGAGCGGCATGAGAGCCGCCGCATCGACAACCAGCTCCGCGGTCGCGCCGGCCGCCAGGGCGACCCCGGCTCCTCCCGCTTCTACCTGTCCCTCGAAGACGACCTGCTCCGCATCTTTGGCTCCGACCGCATCTCCAAGATCATGCTCAAGCTCGGCATGGAGGAGGGCGTCCCGATCGAGGCCAAGATGGTGACCCGGGCCATCGAGAACGCCCAGAAGAAGGTAGAGGCCCACCACTTCGAGATCCGCAAGCAACTCCTCGATTACGACGACGTGTTGAACAAGCAGCGCGAGGTCATCTACGAGCGACGGCGGATGATCCTGGGCGGCGAGGACCTCTCCGAGGACATCAAGGCAGGCGCCGAGGAAGTCCTGGACGCGCTGCTGGATGTCTACTGCCCGAAGGAGACCTATGCGGAAGAGTGGGATCTCAAGGGGCTCGCGGACGCGCTCTACGCGCAGTTCGCGATCGACATCAAGGACAGCGTGGCCGAGCTCAAGGACATGGGCTTCGAGGCCCTGCGCGAGGAGTTGGTCCGCAAGATCCACGAGGCCTACGCCGCCAAGGAGCGTGAACTCGGCCGGGACCTTTTGCGGCAGCTGGAAAAGATGGTCATGCTCCGCACCATCGACACACTGTGGAAAGACCACCTGCTCGGTATGGACAGCCTGCGGGAGGGCATCGGGCTGCGCGGGTACGGCCAGAAGGACCCGCTGATCGAGTACAAACGGGAAGCCTTCGACATGTTCGCCGCGATGATGGACCGGTGCGAGCGGGAGGTGCTAGAGCACCTGTTCCGAGTCCAGATCGTGCAGGGCGAGCAGCCGCCCCCGGTGCAGAC